>URGW01000009.1 GCA_900547475.1 uncultured Clostridium sp.
TCCCGAGTGGCCAAAGGGGGCAGACTGTAAATCTGTTGCGATTCGCTTCGATGGTTCGAATCCGTCCTCCCCCACCAAAGCATGGTTAATACCATGCTTTTATTTTTTTAATAATTTAAATTCCATATTAAAAATCATGTATATAATTACTATTGACATAGCATGAATATATTGTTAAAATATTGCATGAATAAAACTTGATATTAGTTCTTATCCAGAGAGGTGGAGGGAAAAAGGCCCTGTGAAACCCGGCAACCTATTAATAGGTTAAAGGTAAGAAGTAAGAGTTAATAGTTAAAAGATAAGTTTTTAAACTTATGTTAAAGCTATTATCTATTACTTATTATTTATTAACTATTAGTGTGGTGCAAATTCCTGCATAAAGTTATTTTTGCAAGATAAGAAAGACCTTAGATAATTTCAGTCTCTTCTATCTTGAAGAGGCTTTTTTTATTGCTTAGAATTAATATCAAAAAATGAAAGGAGCTAAGCAAAAAATGAAAAGATTATTTACTTCAGAATCAGTGACAGAAGGGCATCCAGATAAAATATGTGATCAAATATCAGATGCAGTATTAGACAATATATTAGAAAAGGATCCTATGGCAAGAGTTGCTTGTGAAACAGCAGTAACAACTGGTATGGTATTAGTAATGGGAGAAATATCAACATCTTGTTATGTAGATATTCCTAAATTAGTTAGAAAAACAATAAGAGAAATAGGATATGATAGAGCAAAATACGGATTTGATTGTGATACATGTTCAGTTTTAACATCTATTGATGAACAATCAGGTGATATTGCTATGGGGGTTGATGAAGCGTTAGAATCTAGAGTTGGTGAAAAGGATGATGTTGAAGCTGTTGGAGCTGGGGATCAAGGTATGATGTTTGGTTTTGCTACTAATGAAACACCAGAATATATGCCATCACCAATAGCTATGGCACATAGATTATCTAGAAGATTAACAGAAGTAAGAAAAAATAAAACTTTATCTTACTTAAGACCAGATGGAAAAACTCAAGTTACAGTAGAATATGATGATAATAGAGTTGTTAGAATTGATGCAATAGTAATTTCTACTCAACATGATGATCATGTTAGTCAAGAACAAATAAGAGAAGATTTAATGGAACATGTTATAAAGGCTGTTATTCCAGATGAATTATTAGATGAATCAACTAAGTACTATATAAATCCAACAGGAAGATTTGTTGTTGGAGGTCCACAAGGTGATAGTGGATTAACTGGTAGAAAAATTATAGTTGATACTTATGGAGGATATGGAAGACACGGTGGTGGTGCATTCTCAGGAAAAGATCCAACAAAGGTTGATAGATCAGCAGCATATGCAGCAAGATGGGTTGCTAAGAATTTAGTTGCAGCAGGAGTTGCAGATAAGTTAGAAATACAATTAGCTTATGCAATAGGTGTTGCAAAACCAGTTTCTATTGAGGTAGATACTTTTGGAACAGGTAAAATTTCAGATCAAGAAATAACAAGTATTGTTGAAAAAGTATTTGATTTAAGACCTGGAGCAATAATAAGAGATCTTGAATTAAGAAGACCTTTATATAGACAAACAGCTGCTTATGGACATTTTGGAAGAAATGATTTAAACCTTCCATGGGAAGAATTAAATAAAGTAGAAGAAATTAAAAAATATCTATAATATAAAGCGAGATACTAGGTGTATCTCGCTTAAATTTTTTTATAAGTTATTATAAACTATTTTTCCACCAATTATAGTCATTTTAACATCTATATTTTCATCAAAAATAGTTAAATCAGCATCAAATTTTTCTTTGATTTGACCCTTTCTATCATCAACTCTACAGTATTTAGCACCGTTATAAGAAGCCATTTTAATAATTTCATACAATGGATAATCTGTATTATCATATATATTTTTAACAGCTTTATTTAATGTTAATATTGAACCAGCTAAGGCACCATTTTCTAATCTTGCAGCACCGCTCTTAACTATTACAGGTTGTCCGCCTAGAGCGTATGTACCGTCGGGCATTCCGCAAGCACACATTGCATCTGTTACAAGTAAAGTTTTATCAGTTCCTTTTTGTTTATATGCAACTCTTAATGATGGATATGATATATGAATACCATCAGAGATAGTTTCAGTAGTTATATCTGAGTCAAAAGTTGCTCCAACTACACCAGGTTCCCTGTGGGTAAACCCAGTCATAGCATTAAATAGGTGAGTGGAATGACAGAAGCCGTGTTTTATACCATCGATAGCTTGTTCATAAGTTGCTTTAGTGTGTCCCATAGAGCAACGAATTCCTTTAGATGATAAAATTGAAGCAAGTTCTTTAGCTCCTTCAACTTCAGGTGCCATAGTAATTGAAACTACTGCATCCATGGCATTACCAGTCATTAATTCAAAGTTTTCATATGAAGGTGCTATTAAGTAGTTTGGATTTTGTGCACCTATTGCACTAGGACTGATGAAAGGACCTTCTAAGTGAGCACCTAAAACAATAGCACCATCGGTTCCCTCTATTTTTGCTTTTTTTATAGAAATCATAGATTTCAATATGTCACCAGCAGACATAGTCATTGTTGTTGGAGTAAATGATGTTGTACCATATTTGCAAATAGTTTTTGATATTTCATTAATTGCCTCAAAAGTTCCATCCATTGTATCATAGCCACCAGCACCGTGAATATGAACGTCAACAAATCCAGGTGAAACATATAAACCTTTACAATCTATAGTGTTTTGATCAGTGATTTCAGATGGATTAATTTCTTTTATTATACCGTTTTCAATTAATAGTGAGCCTTTTTCAATTCTATCTAAAAAGACTATATTACAATTTTTTAATAACATTTAAAATCCCTCCAGTTTGATGTTTAATTATTTAATAGTAATTAATAAGTAAAATATAAGTGTGTAATTTAAATATAAATGTATAACTTAAATTAAACAATGGAAAATTTACTTATGATATAATTATATAATATTAATAAGTAAAATAAAATGTTTGGAGCGATAATATGGAAATATTAGAGGGCTTAGTAGAAGCAATAATATTTAAGAGTGAAGATAGTGGATATATAGTAGCGAAGATAACGGTAAATAAGGAAGTAGTAACAATTGTAGGAATAATGCCATTAATAAAGGAAGGACAACAAATAGAAATAAGGGGAAATTGGATAAATCATAAACAGTTTGGTAGACAATTTAGTGTAGAAGAATATAAAGAAGTTCTTCCAACTTCAGCAAAGGAGATTGAAAAATATTTAAGTACTGGAATAATTCATGGGATAGGTCCTGTTACTGCTAAAAAGATAGTTAAGGCATTTGGAGTAGAAACATTAGATATACTGGATAATAATATTGAACGATTAAAAGAAGTTGAAGGAATTGGTGAAAAGAAATTTAACATAATATATGAGTCTTACCTTGAAAGTAAAGAGTTAAAAGATATTATAATGTTTTTTCAAAAACATGGAGTTACAATAAATCAATGTTTAAAAATTTATAAAAAGTTTGGTCCAGATTCTATAGATATAGTTTCAAAAAATCCATATATATTAAATGATGAAATATCAGGTATTGGTTTCTTAACATCTGATAGAATTGCAAAAAGCTTAGGAATTGAACCACAATCAGATTTTAGAATTCAAAGTGGGATAAGATACGTTTTAAATAATTTTTCAGGCCTTGGAAATACATATATGCCTAAAGATAAATTAATTGTAGAATGTCAAAAGGTTTTAATAGTTGATAAAGAGTTAATAGAAGCTAATATATACAATAGTGTTTTGGAAGGAAAAATAAAAGTAGAAAAAATTAATGATATTGAAGCAGTATATTCATTACCATATTATTTTTGTGAATTAGGTGTTACAAATAAGATTATTACTTTAAGTATAGAGAATTTTCAAACTATAAATTCAGATATTTCTTTTGAAATATCAAGTTTTGAAAGTAAAAATAATATTAACTTCGCTGACTCTCAGAAAGATGCTATAATTGGAGCTTTTGAAAATGGAATCGAAATAATAACTGGAGGACCTGGAACTGGGAAAACAACCATAATTAAGTGTATAATAGAAATATATGAAAATAATGGAATGAAGGTTCTTTTAGCAGCACCAACAGGAAGAGCAGCTAAAAGAATGACAGAATCAACAGGGCGTGAAGCAAAGACAATACATAGGTTACTAGAGATGGGGGTAAGTGATGATGAAAATTCATTCTTTGGAAAAGGTGAAGGTGAACCATTAGAGGGTGATGTAATAATAATTGATGAAGCATCTATGATTGATATAATGCTTATGAACAGTCTATTAAAGGCTATTAAATTAGGAACAAGAGTTATTATAGTTGGAGATGTAGATCAATTGCCATCGGTAGGACCTGGAAATGTGTTAAGGGATTTAATAAATAGTGATTTTATTAAAGTAGTAAGATTAAATGAAATTTTTAGGCAAGGAAAAGAGAGTATGATAATCTTAAATGCTCATAGAATAAACAATGGAGAGTTGCCATACTTAAATAAAAAAGGTGGAGATTTCTTTTTTGATAATAGAGAAGATAATGAAAGTATTTTAGCTACTATGTTAGATTTAGTGAATAGAAGATTACCGATGTTTAATTCAAAATGGAACAAGGTTAAAGATATTCAGGTATTATCACCTACTAGAAAGGGAATCTTAGGAGTAGAAAATTTAAATAATGAAATTCAAGCTATTTTAAATCCACCAGATAAATATAAAAAAGAAAAGAAGGTTAAAGATTTTATTTTTAGAGTTGGTGATAAAGTAATGCAGACTAAAAATAATTATTCTTTAAAGTGGAATAGGATAGGTGGATATGGTGATAATGAAGGTGTGGGTGTCTTTAATGGAGATATGGGATTTATAGAAACTATTGATGAAGAAAGTAGAACAGTAACCGTTGTATTTGATGATGAAAGAAGAATTGTTTATGACAATGTATATATAGAAGAATTAGAGCTAGCATATGCTATAACTATACATAAAAGTCAAGGAAGTGAGTTTAAGGTAGTAATTACACCTGCTTTTATGGGATCAGCGTTCTTGATGAATAGAAATATATTATATACAGGAATAACTAGAGCCAAGGAACTTGTAGTAGTTGTTGGAAATCAAAAAGCACTAAAATATATGGTTGATAATACAAATAGTATGGAGAGATATTCATCGTTGAAAGAGAGAATTTTAGATATTGTATCTGATGATAAAATAAGTGAAGAATAGATAAATGGAGTCGATACTATGAATTATAAGGAATTGAATAATACTTTTAAGAAATTGAGTAAGTGGTATGGAAAAAAGATTAAAGTATTAAATCTAAAGACAAGACCTTTCAATTCTATAGAAATTTTTTCTAATATAATAAATAAAGTTTTAAATGAAAATAAAAATATTCTATATGTATTTTGTAGCGAAGAGAAAGAGCATATAAAAGTAAGGATTAATGAAATATATGAATTTTTAGATAATACTATAAGTAAGAAGCAATTAGACAACAACATACACTTTGCGAATATAGGAGATATAGAAGATATAGACGAATCTTATGATTTAGTTATAGTTGATGATATAAGTTTATTTTCAAAAATAAGCAATGAATATGTTAGAGAGTCTATAGAAAATATTTATTGGAAAAGTAACAAGATTATAATTTATTCAAGTGAATATATTTTTCCCATAGGTGAGAAAATTGAACTACCTTATATATTATCAGATGAGCCTATGGTAGAACCAAGATTAATGAGTACTAGAATACGTTTGGAAGAAAATATACCTTTATCTTTATTTGAATATTTTAAATGGTTTAAGGAAAGTAAAAGAATAGTATTAGTAGTTGTACCATCTGAAGAAAAGCTAAATAAGGTTTATAATCATTACTATAAGGTATTAAGAGAGTTAGATATTAGAGTGGTTAGGTATACTAAAAATCAAGATTTTAATTTTATAAAAGAAATTATAGATGGATATAGTGATTCATTATTTATAGTTACAAATAATTGTGGTCAATATATGAATAATATTTTAAATTTAAATATAATAATATTATTTGCTGATGATATATATTATTCATCTAAAAGGATAGTTTATATGTGTGCTTCACTTGATAATAGTAGGGAAGTTCAATCAGAACTAATAATGGTTTCACGGGAGGTTTCTCAGGATATGGATTATGCAAAAAATATTACTAGGGAATTTAATAAGAGGTTATGGGAAAAATAATATTTAAAAATATTGATAAAATTTTACACTTAAATTTATTTAACAAAATTATGTTAAAAATATATAATGAAATTTTAGATATAGTTTATCCAATGGAAGACAAATGCATAATTTGCAAAACTGATGGATTTATGGGATTATGCCCATATTGCAAAAGTAGAATTAATAGGGCTACCATTGAAAATGGTAGTTTATCATATGGGTTTTATGGTGGAATTGTAAAAAGTTTAATTTTAAAGTTTAAATATGAGAGTGATTTTACTGCAGGGTACTTATTGTCAAGGTTGTTGGTAGAGATGATAGAAGAGAAGGAAATTTATGCAGATGTTATTTGTTATGTACCCATGACAAAAAAAGCTGAGAAAAAAAGAGGTTTTAATCAATGTGAAGTAATTGCAAGACATATAGGATATCATATCAATATACCAGTAAGTAATTGTATTAAAAAGATAAAAAATACTAAAGAGCAAAAAACATTGACAAAAGAAGAAAGAGTTAAAAATCTAATGGGAGCCTTTAAAGTTAGTAGGATTGAGGATATAAAAAATAAAAATGTTATATTAATTGATGATGTTATGACTACTGGAGCTACTATTAATGAATGTAAAGATGTATTAAAAAAATCAGGAGCAAATAAAATTACAGTATTGACAATTGCTAAAAGCAATATATAATAGTAATGTAAAGTTAGGTCTGTGGATGAAAGTCGATGCCAGTCGCAGGCGAAACGATCCACGTAAGTTAAACAAAGTTTTAATGAGCATGGTGCGGTATAGAAGTAAGTCCTGCCAGTAGAAATATTGAGAGGGTTAGTAGTGAGAGGGTAATTCCGGGTAGCAAAAGCTCCAGCAGGCGAGTGTGGGGTCAAAATCCAGGTCAGCTAACTTTATAAAAAAACATCAATTCGTATGAATTGATGTTTTTTTATTTTTAATACTGAGATAAATGAAGATATTTAGAGTTATGTAGAGTAAATAAGTTTAAATTTTCTGTAAATTCAGAAAAAAGGCTTTGAGGAATATTATTTAAAATGGTAAAATATATATATAAAATAAATATACATTCAAATCTTAAATAGTATGATTATAACTTAAAGAGAGGGGCTGACCTTATGAGAGTAACAGTAATAGGAAAGAACATTGATGTGACACCTGCATTAAGAGAGATAGTAGAAAAAAAGATTTCAAAATTAGACAAATATTTCAAACCTAACGTAGAGGCAAGAGCCACATTAACTGTTCAAAAGAATAGCCAAATTTTTGAGGTAACAATACCATTTAATGGTGTAATTTTAAGATGTGAGGAATCAACAGATGATATGTACAAGTCTATTGATTTAGTACAAGCAAAATTAGAGAGACAAATTAGAAAACAAAGAACTAAGTTACAAAGAAGAAGCAATGAATCTTTAAGATTTAGTAACTTTGATGAAGTTGCATTAGAAGAGGATGATCAAGGAGAAATCGTAAAAGTTAAAAAATTTAATATAAAACCAATGAGTACAGAGGAAGCTATATTACAAATGGAACTTGTTGAACATAATTTCTTTGTATTTAAGGATTCTGACACAGATAATGTTAATGTTATATACAAGAGAAAAGATGGAAACTATGGGCTTTTAGAACCAGATTATATTTAATGGGTATAATTAGGGAGTTGTTATTAACAGCTCTCTTTATTTTTTATAAATTTTAATTAATATATTGTTATACTTAATAGAGGGACATTTTTAATTTAATATTAAGTATATACGTTTTTTGTTGAATTATAAACAGTATAAATGGTATAATTTATTAAGTGAAATTATTAAAAGGGTAACTTATATAAAATAGATAAAATGATACTTAATCTTATATCCATGGATTATTAATGGATATTGATCTTGAAAGGAAATATATTATGGGATTTTTAGAAAAACTTTTTGGAACATATAGCGAGAGAGAAGTAAAAAAACTTCAGTCAATTGCAGATAAAATAGAAGCTTTAGATGAGTCAATGCAAAAATTAACAGATGAAGAGCTTCAAGCAAAAACTATAGAATTTAAAGAAAGAATACAAAAGGGAGAATCTTTAGACAGTATATTACCAGAAGCTTTTGCTGTTTGTAGAGAGGCTTCAAGTAGAGTGCTTGGAATGAAGCATTTCAGAGTTCAATTATTAGGAGGAATGGTTCTACATCAAGGTAGAATAGCTGAAATGAAAACAGGAGAAGGTAAAACTCTTGTTGCAACATTACCAGCATACTTAAATGGATTAACTGGAAATGGAGTTCATGTAATAACAGTAAATGATTATTTAGCAAAAACTCAAATGGAAGAAATGGGAGTGCTATATAATTTCCTAGGATTAACTACTGGATGCATAATACATGGAATAACTCCAGATCAAAGAAGAGCTGCTTATGCATGCGATATAACATATGGAACTAATAATGAGTTTGGATTTGATTACTTAAGAGATAATATGGTAATACATATGGAGGAGAGAGTTCAAAGATCACTTAATTTCTGTATAGTAGATGAGGTTGACTCTATTTTAATAGATGAAGCTAGAACACCACTTATTATTTCAGGAATGGGTGATAAATCTACTAAATTCTATAATGTTGCAGATAATTTTGTTAAAACATTAGTAAATGAAAAAGATTTTACAGTAGATGAAAAAGCTAATGCAGTTTTATTAACTGATGATGGTATTGTTAAAGCAGAAAAATATTTTGGTATAGAAAATTATGCTGATTCTCAAAATTTAGAATTACAACACTATGTTACACAAGCTTTAAAGGCTAACTATACAATGAGAGCTGATAAAGACTACATGGTTAAAGATAATGAAATAGTAATAATTGATGAATTTACAGGAAGACTTATGGAAGGTAGAAGATATTCAGATGGTCTTCACCAAGCAATAGAGGCTAAAGAAGGAGTTAAGATTCAAAGAGAATCAAAGACTTTGGCTACTATAACATTCCAAAATTATTTCAGAATGTATGCTAAATTATCAGGTATGACTGGTACTGCATTAACTGAAGAAAATGAATTCAGAGAAATATATAATTTAGACGTTATAGTAATACCTACTAATAAACCAGTTCAAAGAATTGACCAATCAGATATGGTTTATAAAAATACGACAGGAAAATATAAAGCTATAGTTGAAGAAATAGTAAAATCACATGAAAAAGGTCAACCAGTACTTGTAGGTACTGCTAGTGTTGATAGATCAGAATATATTTCTTCTTTATTAAAGAAGAGAGGAATTAAGCATCAAGTTCTTAATGCTAAATATCATGCCCAAGAAGCTGAAATAATTTCTCATGCAGGGGAGTTAGGGATGGTTACAATTGCTACTAATATGGCAGGTAGAGGTACTGATATTAAGCTTGGAGAAGGGGTTATAGAAGCAGGTGGATTAAAGGTTCTTGGTACAGAAAGACATGAATCAAGAAGAATAGATAATCAGCTTAGAGGTAGATCAGGACGTCAAGGAGATCCGGGTGAATCGATATTCTTTATATCATTAGAAGATGATTTAATGAGAATATTTGGTTCTGAAAAGATTCAGGGAGTTATTGATAAGTTAGGGCTTGAGGAATCAGAAGCTATAGAAAGTAAAATGGTTACTAAGGCTATAGAAAATGCTCAAAAGAAAGTAGAAGGAAATAACTTTGATATAAGAAAGAATCTTCTTGGATATGATGATGTTATGAATTTACAAAGGGAAGTTATTTATAGACAAAGAACAGAAGTTTTAGAAGGTAAAAATTTAAAAGAGCAAATTGAAGGAATGATAGAAGAAGTAATTTCTGATTCAGTAAATTCACATTTAAGTGGAGAAGTACAAGATATAGAAGCAGAAATTAAAACATTACTTCAATATCTAGAAGAAATATGTTTACCACATGGTATCATAACTGTTGAAGAGATAGCAGACTTATCTAATGAACAAATAAAAAACAAGTTAACTGAAGTTGTTATGAATATCTATAAAGGTAAAGAACTTGAATTTGGTGAAGAGCAATTAAGGGAAATTGAAAGAGTAGTTCTTTTAAGAGTTGTTGACCAAAAGTGGATGGCACACATTGATAATATGGATCATTTAAAACAAGGAATGGGATTAAGAGCATATAAGCAACAAGACCCAATCCAAGCATACCAAATGGAAGGTAGTGCAATGTTTGAAGAAATGATTGAAGGAATTAAACTTGAAACTGTTAAATTTTTATTCCATGTAAGAGTTGAAAGACCAGTTGAGAGAGAGAAGGTAGCTGAAGAAACATCTGCAAGTCATGGAAGTGATGATAAGAGTTTAAAGAAAGAACCAGTAAGAAATGATAACAAAGTTGGAAGAAATGATTTATGCCCATGCGGAAGTGGTAAAAAGTATAAGAGCTGTTGTGGTAGAGAAGTATAATGAAAAAGGTGCCTGAAAGGGCACTTTTTTAGTCAGTAATTAAAATTTAATATTGATTTAGTTATAATTAAAATTTTAAGTTAGTATAATTCTTAAATATATATAATAAGGGGTGATTTTTTTGTTAATCAAGTTAGAACAAGAGCTAGCTAAGGTTAGTGGATTAAAAGAAGTATTAAAAGAAATGGGGGCTTCACTTTGACAAGGAAAGCTTAGAGAAAAGATTTCAAGAACTTGAATTGCAGATGCAAGAAAAAGGTTTTTGGGATGATATAAAAAGAGCAGAAGAAGTCACTAAAGAAAGTAAAAGTATTAAAGATAAAATAGATAGATATGAAAGCTTAGTAAATAGATTAGATGATGTTGAAGTATTAGCAGAGCTTGCAGAAGATGATGAAGAAACTGTAAATGAAGTTATTACAGAAATTAGAGATATAGAAAAACTTATAGAGGAATATAAGATAGAGCTACTTTTATCAGGAGAATATGACCGAAATGATGCTATATTAAATTTACATGCTGGAGTTGGTGGAAGTGATGCCAATGATTGGACTCTTATGCTTCTTAGAATGTATACAAGATGGTGTGAAAAGAAAGGCTATAAAGTTGAGACATTAGATATACTTGAAGGTGATGAAGCAGGAATAAAAAGTGCTACCCTAAGAGTAAGGGGTGAATTTGCATATGGATATCTAAAGGCTGAAAAGGGAGTTCATAGATTAGTAAGGATATCTCCATTTAACGCTAATGGGAAAAGACAAACTTCATTTGCATCTATAGAAGTATTACCAGAGCTTACAAAAGATCAAGATATAGAAATTAGATCTGAAGATTTAAAAATAGATACTTACAGAGCAAGTGGAGCTGGTGGGCAACACGTAAACAAAACAGAATCGGCAATAAGAATTACACATATACCTACAGGAATTGTTGTTCAGTGCCAAAGTGAAAGAAGTCAGTTCTCTAATAAAGATACAGCAATGTCTATGTTAAAATCAAAGCTTATAGAACTTAAAGAGAGAGCCCATAAGGAAAAAATAGAAGATTTAACAGGTGAATTAAAAGATATGGGATGGGGAAGTCAAATAAGATCATATGTATTCCATCCATATAACATGGTTAAAGATCATAGAACAAATGAAGAAACATCAAATTTAAATGCTGTTATGAATGGAGAAATAGATCAATTTATAACCACGTATTTGAAGAGTATATCAAAATAAAAAAAGTGCATTGCACTTTTTTATTTTGATATTAATTTGAAATTTTTAATGTTAATAATTATTATTGAAAAGCCAAATATAAGAGTTACTATAATAGAATTACTATAGCCTTTAGCATAAAATATACAAGAGATTATAACTGATATTATTGCAATCATTGAAAAAAATATGGAGCCTTTTTTATCAGTTATAATTTTACTTTTATCAAATAATCCCCAAGTAATTAATATAATTAACATAATAGATATCCATAATAATGATTGTGAACTATATACGAATCTGGTAAATACACTATAACAAGAATCTTTAATTTCTTTATCAACTATGCTATAAACAACATCAATAGCATCACTATCTATATAATCTATGGTATCAGAAGGAGTATGAATTCTTGTCTTGTCACTATGACAAAAACTAACAGCATCTATGTTTAAATTATTAAAACTAGTATGGTCACTAGAGTCTTCATAAAGTACTTCATAACTTATATTATTAGAATCACAAAGCTCTTTCAATGAAGTTAATAGTTCTGAATTTGTATTCTTAAATTTACTTCCTTGCATGAAACTTATAGGATAATCAGCACTACCAATCATATCGAAATTAATTACTTTTGAATCTTGTATGTCAAATAAATTAGCTTCAGCAAAAGCTTTAGATCCTAGCAATCCAAATTCTTCAGCATTTAAAGCAACAAAAATTATATCTCTTTCTGGTTTTCCATAGGTAGATAAACTTCTACTTAGTTCTAGTAAAAAGGAAGCACCAGATGCATTATCTAATGCACCAAAATAAGTATTTCCTAACCCATCTTTTCCAAGATGATCATAATGAGCAGTTAATACAAATGGAGCTAATGATGGATTTGAACCTTTAATTACACCTACAATATTTGAGATTGTCTTTTCTTCTTCCTTAAATGGAATATGAATAGAAATTTCTTTTCCTTCATTTAAGCTATTTGATATTTTTTCAAATGCGCTATTAGAAACCATTATTACTGCATCCTTAGCAAAATCACTAAAAAATGAACTTCTAAATGAAAAATTATTATCTTTAGGAACATATATTAAAAATTGCCCATCAGAACAAGTCACTTCCATATATGCCAAATAGGAATTAACTTTATCTGCTTTGGAAAAAGTAAATGTATTATTTTTAAAGTTAATCATATCTTCTTTAAAGTCAACACCATATTTTAACTCCTCTTCGATTTCTCCATTAGATTCTATCTTTAAATATGGAGAAGTATTAGTTATAACGGGACAAATAGTATTAAAACTTTGAGAGTAGTTACCATCATCATTTAATGTGGTTAATTCACTATCTATAAACCTATTTTTTATTATTTCTCCTGTCATTGAATTTTCTGTACTTCCAGCTAGCCTTCCTGCAAGTGTATCTGATGATAAAACATAAATATTACTCAGAACATTACTAGAATTGAATGGCGAATAAGTATTATTAAGACATATTGTAAACAGTAATAGAAATGAAGTTATTGATAATAAGGGAAAATATATAAGTTTTTTTTTCATAAAAAATACCTCACTAATAGTATTATATTAAATACTATTAAGTGAGGGGTTACATTATGATAATAAATCATGCCTTATTTTGAATAAGTTCAAATAAACATTGAAATAATGAAAATAAAATGCAGATATAAATTAAAATATTAAGTTGCTTACTAAAAACTGAAGCTACACCACCAATTATTATACTAGATAATGTAACTATATTTATAAATTTAAGAAAATTTGATTTTCCAGTTAATATTTCTCTAGTTGATATAAGTAAAATTATTATAAGAGTCAAAAATATAAATACATTTTTTAAATCTATAGAGAATTCAATTACATAGAGTTGATTTAAAAATAAAAGAGTAATAAAAACTATAAGTAGTATATTTAAAAATCTATTAATAAACTTATTCAAATAAGATCCCTCCTATAATTAAAATGTAAATATTTTACAATTTAATTATACTATTAGCTTTACTTAATATCAAGAGTGTAAAATTATGTTATACTAATTATTAGAGTTAAACTTATAATAAAACTTCATAGGAGGAAAATATGGTAAATGTAGAAGAAAGACTAGTTAAGGAGTTAGGAATAACTTTAAAACAAGTTCAAAACGTAATTAAATTATTAGATGAGGGAAATACAGTTCCTTTCATCTCTAGATATAGAAAAGAACAAACAGGTGGATTAAGTGATGATGTTTTAAGAAAATTCTTTGAAAGATTAACTTATTTAAGAAATTTAAAAGAAAGAAAAGAAGATGTTTTAAGATTAATAGATGAGCAAGGAAAGTTAAATGATGATATAGTTAAAGCTTTAGAAAAAGCTGATACTTTAACAGAAGTTGAAGATATTTATAGACCTTATAAACAAAAGAAGAGAACAAGAGCAACAATAGCTTTAGAAAAGGGATTAAAGTCATTGGCTGATTTAATTTTAGAAGGAACTTTTAAGGGTGATATAAAAGAAGAGGCTAGCAAGTATATAGATGAGGAAAAGAAGGTAGTTACTGAAGATGAGGCTATAAGTGGAGCTTTAGATATAGTAGCAGAGGTAATTTCTGATGATGCAGGATTTAGAAAATGGATAAGAGAACTTGTAATGAGGGAAGGAAAAATTGAATCAAAAGGATCAAGTGATGAGCCAACACCTTTTGAAATGTATTATGAATATAGTGAAGAGGTAAGTAAAATTCCTGCTCATAGAATATTAGCTATAAATAGAGGAGAAAAAGAAAAAGTACTATCTGTTAAAATAGTTGCTAATGAAGATAAAATAATAACTTATCTTCAAAATAGACTATTAAAAAATAATGAAGTTACAGATGAGTGCTTAAAGTTAGCAATTAAAGATTCTCTTAAGAGATTAATATATCCTTCAATAGAAAGAGAAATAAGAAGTGAATTAACAGATAAAGGTGAAGAGGGAGCAATATTAATATTTAAAGAAAACTTAAAAGCTCTTTTAATGCAAGCACCAATAAAAGGAAAGGTAGTTATGGGGTATGACCCAGGATTTAGAACAGGGTGTAAAGTAGCTGTTCTAGACTCTACAGGTAAATTCTTAGAAAAAGCTACAGTATATCCAACTTTACCTAAAAATGATGTAGAAGGAACAAAGAAAATATTAAAAGAACTTATATATAAATATGATGTAGATGTTATTTCATTAGGAAATGGTACTGCATCTAGAGAATCTGAAGAAGTAATTTCTGAAATGATAACTGAAATAAAAAAAGAAACTGGAAAAGAACTAGCTTATGTAATAGTATCAGAGGCAGGTGCATCTGTATATTCAGCATCAGAACTTGCAGCTAAGGAATATCCAGATTTAGATGTTACTATAAGAGGAGCTATTTCTATAGGTAGAAGACTTCAAGACCCTATGGCAGAGCTTGTAAAAATAGATCCTAAAGCAATTGGAGTAGGGCAATATCAACATGATGTTACTCCAAAGAGATTAGATGAGTCATTAGCAGGTGTAGTTGAAGATTCTGTTAATAAGGTTGGAGTTGATTTAAATACTGCAACACCATCACTTTTAACTTATATTGCAGGGATAAACGCATCAATTGCTAACAATATAGTTGCATATAGAGATGAGGTTGGAGGATTTAAAAGTAGAAAGGAATTATTAAAGGTTAAGAGATTAGGTCAAAAGGCTTATGAGCAATGTGCAGGATTCTTAAGGGTTATGGAGAGTAAAGAGCCTTTAGATAATACTTCAGTTCATCCAGAATCATATGAAGTAGCAGGAAAGCTTATTGAAATTTTAGGATATACTAAGGAAGATTTAAAAAATAGAAATTTAAATGATATAGAAGAAAGAGTTAGTTCAAATGGATTAAATAATCTTGTTAATGAACTTGAAATTGGAGAATTGACTTTAAAGGATATAATTAAAGAGTTACAAAAACCAGGAAGAGATCCAAGAGAAGATATGCCTAAGCCAATTTTAAAAACTGGTGTTATAGACCTAAAAGATTTACAGCCAGGAATGGAGCTTATGGGAACTGTAAGAAATGTATCAGACTTTGGTGCTTTTGTTGATATTGGGGTTCATCAAGATGGATTAGTTCATAAGAGTCAAATGGCTAATAAGTTTGTTAAGCATCCATTAGATATAGTTAAGGTTGGAGATGTAATTAAAGTTAGAATTATGGAAGTTGATGAAAAGAGAAAGAGAATTTCATTAACTATGAAGGATGTGATTAGTTGATTATTTATATTTAAATTAAATTTTGCTTGCATTATGTATATAATGCAAGTTTTTTTGTATGAAACTATTAATTTTTGAAAGATTAAAATTATATATTATATAGATTTTAGTCGTGTAGATAAAATATATAAAATATGATATTAATAGTCAAATTTAAAAATTTAAGTTCATCTATTAATATTGATTCATATATTATTAATACTGGTGAAGAATATTTAGAAGATGAAACTTTAGAGAAAATAAATAGTGATTTAGAAATATATTTAATGGAATAAAAAAAGAGATGACTCATACTATTGAAATATGAAAAAATTAGTAATATAATAATAATAAATAATAAATATCTTCAGGGCAGGGTGAAAGTCCCTACCGGCGGTATAGCCCGCGAGCAATTTTGCAGATTCGGTGTAACTCCGAAGCCGACAGTAAAGTCTGGATGAAAGAAGGTAAATAGTGATTTAAGTAATAACGAATTTTTTTGTTATATTTAATTATTGTTTTGTTTTTAATGCCCTGGTGTAATTTTACATCAGGGCTTTTTGCATTAAATAATCAAATATTGAGCAAATTAAAATAAGAATTATTTAAATAAACTATTGCCCCGAAGGATAACTTTTGGGAGGAGAAAGAGTATGAATTCATCAAAAAATCTAAACAAAATGATTAAAATTGCATTATTAGCTACAATTTCAGTAATACTAATGTTTATTGAAATTCCAATGACACCATTTCCATGGTTAAAAATTGACTTAAGTGAAGTACCAGCATTAATGGGGGGATTTGCTTTTGGACCTTTAGCTGCAGTAGTAATAATAGTTTTAAAAAATTTATTATATGTATTACTTAGAGGGACTTCAAGTGGGTTTGTAGGACAGTTAGCTAATATTATTATAGGTATAACATTAGTATTACCAGCAGCAATAATGTATAGAAAAAATAAGACTAAAAAGACTGCAATTATTGGTATGATTATAGGGTTCTTTACAATACAGCTTGGAGGAATAATAGCTAATAAGTATTTATTAATTCCATTGTATGGAGGAGAAGCAGCCGTTTTAGGAGGAAATACATTTGTGTATTATATTTTATTTGGTTTATTACCTATTAATGGACTTAAGTCTATTTTAGTATCAGTTGTAACTTATGTTTTATATAAAAAATTATCAGTTTCATTATTTAAAGTCGAGCCTATGAAATCAGAAAATAAAAAGATAGCTTAAAATAGAAAGAGGATAGCATAGCTATCCTCTTTTCCACATAATAATGGCATCTTCATTATTATCTTGATAATATCCTTTTCTTAAACCCTCTTCTTTAAAGTCAAATTTTTTATAAAGATTTTGAGCAGGAATATTAGAAGCCCTTACTTCTAAAGTAATATCCTCACAATTAAAAGTTTTACACACTTCAAATAAATTTATCAACAACTTAGATGCAATACCAAGTTTCCTATATTTAGGGTTTACGGCTATATTTGTAATATCGCCTTCCCCAGCAATTATCCACACTCCAACAAATCCAACAACTTCACCTGTGGATAAATCTTGTGCAATTACATATTTTGCAAGTGTGTTATTTAGTTCATTATTAATAGAATCTAAACTCCAAGGAGTAGCAAAACATTCTTTACTTAACTCATATACACCATTTATATGAGTTTCATTCATAAGACTATAATCTATTTTCATTTTTCATAGCCAACCTTTGTTCTAATTCTCTTTCAGCTTGGGGTTTTTTAATATAAAGTGGTGCAGAGTTCATATCATCAACTTCGCCAGCTTTAATTTTTTCCATTCCAAGTTCTCCAAGAGAAGAAGCTCTTATAATACTTAAATGGTTTGGAGCAAACTCACAATTATTAACGTTTTTACTTAAAAACTCTTTATGTTTAAATATTCCATCACCTGTGAATATAACTTTTTCACCTTTTTCATTTAAAATATCTGCAAGTTCAGTTAATTCTAAAGCAGTACATTCAAGTATTTTAACTAATTTACCATTTATGTTTTTATAAAGACCTGTATAAACGCTATCTCTTAATGCATCCATAATTGGGCATATTATTCCATCGAATGTAATTAAAGAGTTTGCTAATGCATCTAAACTTGAAATTGAAACATAAGGTTTATTAGAACCCATGCTTAATCCTTTTATAGTTGCCATTCCAATTCTAAGACCAGTAAATGAACCAGGTCCTTTAGAAACTACAAAACCATCAACTTCACTTATATCAACTTGACAGTCTTTTAATAGCATTTCTATTTTTTCCATTAATATAACAGAATGTTCTCTTTTAAAGTTTAAAGTATATTCACCAAGTATAAATTCATCCTTAAGTAAAGCAACTGTAGTTACTAAAGATGAAGAGTCAACGCTTAAAACTATCATATTTTTAACTCCTTTATATAATCATATCTTTCTCCATACGGAGTTATAGTAATTTTTCTATAATCTTCGCCTTTTTCTAAATCTTTTTCTATATAAATATGTAATAAATCTTTTGGAAGTATTTCTTCTATATAGTTTGCCCATTCTATAATTGAAACTGCATCAGAAAAAATGTAATCATCAAATCCTATTGCATATATTTCATCAGGATCTGAAACTCTATATACATCAAAATGATTTAATTTTAAACGACCAGAATCATATTCATTTACAATAGTAAAAGTAGGGCTTGTTATATAATCTGTTATTTCCAGACCTTTAGCAATTCCCTTAGTTATATGAGTTTTGCCAGTACCTAAATCTCCAGTTAAACAAACTATGTCTCCAGATTTTAATAGTTTACCAAGGGCTATTCCAAGGTTAGTAGTTTCCTCCACGCTATTAACAGAAAAAATCATGTTAAAATCCTCCCTTTTTTAATTAACTATTTTATATTTTATCCAAAAAGTACGAAAAAGAAAAGAATAATAGAAAAATAGTAGAAAAATATTGCTTTTATATTTAACATAATGTATAATATATTTTGTACTTAGGGGTATCGTATATCGGTAGTACAGTAGTCTCCAAAACTATTAGGCTAGGTTCGATTCCTAGTACCCCTGCCAAAAAAGCTAGTAAGATTTTCTTGCTAGCTTTTTTTATAAAATTTTTTACATAAAAATTTTATAAAAAGAACAAATGTTTGAATAAGTTAGATTATAAAGTTAATAATTAAAAAAGAAAATACTTTGAAGTAGTAAGGAGAATTTATGGATAAGGCATTAGATATTTTAAAACAATATTATGGATATAGTTCATTTAGAGAAGGTCAAGAAGAAATAATAAAAGAAATACTGAATGGAAATGATGTTTTAACTATTATGCCGACAGGTGGGGGTAAATCAATTTGCTACCAAGTACCTGCAATATTATTAGATGGTATAACAATAGTTATATCACCATTAATATCTCTTATGAAAGATCAGGTAGATAATATAAACAATTTAGGGATTAAGTCTGCTTATATTAATTCATCATTAAGTAATATAGAAATAAATAATATTTTAGATGAAGCTGCAAAAAATGAAATAAAGATATTATACGTTGCTCCTGAAAGATTAGAATCTCAAGCTTTTTTAGAACTTATAGCTAGCATTAATGTTTCAATGGTTGCGATAGATGAGGCGCATTGTGTGTCACAATGGGGTCATGATTTTAGAAGTAGCTATAGAAGAATTAGTAGAGTAATTTCATTATTAAGAAATAGACCAATAGTTACAGCCTTTACAGCAACAGCTACAGATGAAGTTAGAGAAGATATAATAAATTTACTTGAATTGAATAACCCTAAAATATTTATATCTGGATTTGATAGAAAGAATCTTAAGATAATAATAGAAAAAGGAGTAAATAAGAAAAATTACATTTTAGATTATATAAATAATAATAGAAATGAATCAGGAATAATATATTGTTCAACTAGGAAAGAAGTGGATAGCCTTTATGATTTATTAATTTCTAGGGGTCTTAAAGTAGAAAAATATCATGCAGGGCTCAATGATGAATATAGAAAAGAAGCTCAAGAAAATTTTATATATGATAAATGTAATATAATAATTGCTACTAATGCCTTTGGGATGGGAATAGATAAACCAAATGTTAGATATGTAATACATTATAATATGCCTAAAAATATTGAAGGGTATTATCAAGAAATAGGGAGAGCAGGTAGAGATGGTGAAGAAAGTGAATGTATAATGCTGTTTTCGCCAGGAGATGTTCAAACACAAAAATATATTATAGATACTGCTACAGAAAGTAGTATAAGAAAAGAAAGTGAGATTTCAAAGCTACAAACTATGATAAATCTTGTATATACTCAGCACTGTTATAGAAAATTTATATTAAATTATTTTGGTGAACAATATGATGAAAAGTGTAATAACTGTAGTAATTGTGAGGCAACAGGAGAATTAGTAGATAAAAGTGTTGATGCTCAAAAGGTTATTTCATGTGTTTATAGAATGAATCAAAGATTTGGAATTGGAATGGTGGTAGATGTACTTAGAGGTTCTAAGAATAAGAAAGTATATGAATTAGGATTTGATGAATTATCAACTTATGGAATAGTAAAAAATTATACTAAGGATGCATTAACAGAATTTATTAATATGTTAATTTCACATGGATATTTGAATTATAAAGGAGAGTATCCAGTTTTAACATTAAATAAGCAATCTATGGAGATTATAAAGGGACAAAGACAAGTATTTGTTAAAGAACAAGCAGTTAAGAAGATTAAAGTAGAAGAAAATGAGTTATTTACTATATTAAAAGAGTTAAGAATGGATATTTCTAGAGAAGAAAAAATACCTCCATACATGGTGTTTGGTGATTCTACATTAAAGGAACTTAGTAATAGAATGCCAGTAACAGATGAGCAGTTCCTAGATATAAGTGGAGTTGGTAATTCTAAGCTTAATAAATATGGTGAAAAGTTTATGGAAAAAATTAAAGCTTATATTGCTGAGAATAATATTGAGGTAACATGGAGCTTTATTAGTAAAAGAAATAATAATATATCATTTGATGAAGTTTTGGATAAAGAAGAAGGAAATAAGAAAAAAGAAAAAAATAATAATGAAGAAAAGAAAAAATCATATGAAATAACTATGGATTTTGTTAAAGCTGGTAGTTCAATAAAAGAAATTGTTAAAGAAAGAGAATTAACCTTAGTTACTGTAATGAATCATATTCAACAATATATTACTGAAGGAAATAAAGTAGATTTTATAATACCTTTAGATGAGTTTTTTAATGATGATGAAGAAAAAATAGTTTTGGATGCTATAGATAAGGTTGGATATAATAAATTAAAAAATATAAAAGAAATAGTTCCTCAAGAAATAACATACGATTCAATAAGAGCTATAGTTTTGAAGAAAGTTATTAACGAAGTTAATATATAAGATATAGTTTTATAAGAAGATTCAAGTATAAATAAATATTTTAGTTGACAATAGTTATATTAACATGGTATAATAACCATTGTTAAAGGGGTATCGTATATCGGTAGTACAGTAGTCTCCAAAACTATTAGGCTAGGTTCGATTCCTAGTACCCCTGCCAAAAGACTTAGCAATTTTGCTAAGTCTTTTTTTATATCAACATAAAAAGGGGTATAATATAAATATTTGAAGTTTTAGGGAAGGGGGAGAATATATGATAGGTAAATTTAAAAAGTTTATAGTTATAATAATTATGATAATTATAACTAATGAAAATTTAGTGTTTGCAGATGGTAATATAAGTAATAATGGTGGAATTAATTTTAAAAGAATTACAATTGAGGATGGATTATCACAGACAACTGTAGAATATATATATCAGGATTCTGATGGATATATGTGGTTTGGAACAGATAATGGTTTAAATAAATATGATGGAACTAACTTTGAAGTATATAAGTATAAGGGAGAAGATGAAAATAGTATATCAGGAGATATTATAGTATCTATTATTGAAGATAGTAATGGATACTTATGGATTGGAACAACTACAGGGTTAAATAAGTTGAATAGAAAAACAGGAAAAATTAAAAGGTATCTAGCTGATGGAAGTAACGGAAGTATATCTGATGGAAATATATGTGAAATATTTATAGATTCAAAAGATAGAATGTGGGTAGCAACAAATCAGGGGGTAAATTTATATGATAATAGTAGTGATAGTTTTACGAGAGTTCTTTATTCAGATGAGTATGATGTGTTAACTAGTCAATCTATATATAGCATTGTAGAAGATGAGGAGAATATATATTGGATTGCAACTGATAAGGGCTTAAATAAGTATTATGAAAATACTGGACAAGTAGTTAAATATACAAGTAATGATGAAAAAAAATTAATAAGTAATAATTCTATATTTGATTTGTATATGGATAAGAATAATATATTATGGGTATCAACAAGTGGTGGCGGATTAAATAGAATAAATACTAAAACAGAAGAAAGTACAGCATTTAGGAATGATGAAAATGATAAAAATTCCATTCCTTCAAATTATGTAAGAAGTGTTTTGAGGGATTCTAATGATGATCTTTGGATTTGCACAGATAATGGTTTGGGTAAGCTTAATGAAAAAACAAATGAATTTACTGTATATAATTCAAAGATTTATGATACAAATACATTAGTAAATGATAGAGTTATAAGTATATATGAGTCAAAATTAGGAACTATATGGATAGGAACATATGATGGTTTGTGTTTGTTTAATCTTAATAATATATTTACTACATATAAAAATGATCCATTTAATAATAATACTTTAAAGAGTAGTATGATAATGGGAGTTTATAAAGATAATGATGGTTATATATGGGTTGGTTCTAATGATGAAGGAGTAAATATAATTGATAGAAGCAAAGATAAAGTATATAGACTAGATAAAGAGGGAGAACTTAATAGTCTATTAACATCTACAGATATAACTGTTATAAATGGTTATGATAACAAGATATTTATAGGAACTAATAATGGTATAAATATTATTGATAAAGATAAAAATGAAGTAATAAAATACTTAGAAAGTGATAATGATTTTGATAGCAATAAAAGTAAGATAAGAGAAATATACATTGATAATGATAAGTTAGTATGGATAGGAACTAGAGATGGACTATATACCATAGATGAGAATTATAAATTAAGTAATTTAAATGATTTACTTGAAGATAACAATATTAATGATAGATTAATTTCAAGTGTATATGAAGATAATGAGGGTGAAATTTGGATTGGATTAAGTATTGATGGAGGAGTAGTAAGATATAATAAAGAGACTGGAAAAGTAATAAACTATACAAGTGATGATAAAAATAGATTGTCATATAATTCAGTAAAAGATATTAATGGAGATTCTTCAGGAAATATATGGATAGCGACTAATTATGGATTAAATAAATTTAATAAAAGTGAAAATAAATTTACACAATACACAGAAGAAGCAGGATTAGCAAATAACTTTATATATGGAATATTATTTGATGAAGAAGATAATCCATGGGTTAGTACTAACAATGGACTATCCAAATATGATATTAATAAAGACAAGTTTATAAATTTTAGCGTAAATGATGGATTACAAGGAAATGAGTTTAATGGATATTCATATTTTAAGGCTAGTGATGGAGAAATGTTCTTTGGTGGCATTAATGGATTGAATAGTTTTTATCCCAATGATTATAAAGAAAGAGGGGTAAGGGAGAAGGTTAATATTAGTAAGGTACAAATTAATGGTGAAAGTATTAATTTTGATAATGTGATTGAACTTGGAAGAGGAAATAATAGTATACAGATACAATATTTTTTAGCTGATTATAGAAATATTTCAAAGATAAAGTATTACTACAAGATGGAAGGCATAGATGAGGAGTGGATATCTTCTGAAAATAGAAATTATGTAAGCTATAACAATTTATTTGCAGGAGAGTATGAATTTTTAGTTGTAGCAAGAAATTCTTATGGAGATATATGCGAAGAAGTACAAAGTATAAAAATAATTAAGGATCCCCCTATATTTATGAGTAAAATAGCGTTTATTATATATTCAGTTGTTATATCTTTTATATTATATAGAAGATGGAATAGGGTAAAAATATTAAATAAGCTAGTTGAACAAAGAACAAAACAGCTTAATAATAAATTAATTGAAAATAAAATTTTATATGAGCAATTAATTAATCATGAAAAGAGGAAAAATAATTATTTTATAAATTTATCTCATGAATTGAGAACACCACTTAATGTTATTTTATCTATAGAGCAATTAATAACAGAATTAAATAAAAAAGATAATTATATTGATGAGAAAAAGTTAAATCACTATATGGATGTTTTAAGAGGAAACTCTAAGAGATTATTAAAATTAATAAATGATATTATAGATACTTCTAAAATCGAAGCAGGTATGTATAAATTAGATATAAGAGATAATGATATTGTTTATTTAGTGGAGGAATTAGCACTATCAATGAAGGATTTTATTGAAAGTAAAGGTATTGAATTAATTATAGATCCGGAAATGGAAGAGAAAATAATTGAATGTGATAGTGGAGAAATTGAGAAATGCATAGTTAATATATTAGGGAATGCTGCTAAATTTACTAAAGCTGGAGGGAAAATAAAGGTAACAATTAATGAAGAAAATAAATTTGTTAATATAAAAATAAAAGATAATGGTATCGGAATAGATAAAAAGGATATGAAATCCATATTTGATAGATTTGGACAAGTTTATAATAAAAAAACAGAGGAGTTTGGGGGAAGTGGAATTGGATTGACTTTAACCAAGCAAATAATAGAGTTACATAATGGAGAACTACTTGTAAATAGTGAGCTGGGGAAAGGTAGTGAATTTACCATTAAATTACCGGAAAAACAACCTTAGTTTAAGAACTATAAAAAACTCATTTAATTGACAAAAAAATATTTGTAATGTTAAAATTATAATATTCCTAAATTAAGAATAATCTTAATTTAGGAATATCTTTTTAGTACCATAAGTAAGGAGTAAATGTATGATAGTTGAAAAAGTTTTAAATAATAATGTAGTTGTTTCAATAGATCCTACGACTAGAAAAGAAGTAATTCTTATGGGAAGTGGTATAGCATTTAATAAAAAGCCTGGGCAATTAATTGATACTAAAAAAATAGAAAAAACATTTATAGTAGATGATGAAAACTTAGGAAATAAAATAAAAAAGTTAATTAATCAAATACCAGATGGTATATTTGAATTAACAGATGAAATAATAAATCATGCAATAGTTGAATTAAATGTTGAATTAGATAAGCAAGTTTATGTTTCACTAGCAGATCATATAGCTTTTGCTGTAAAAAGATTTAAAAATGGTATTACTATAAAAAATGAATTATTAAATGAAATAAGAAGAGTACATAGAAATGAGTTTAGAGTTGCGTTATGGGCTGTTGATTACATAAATAAAAAGTTAGATATTCAACTTCCAGAAGATGAAGCAGGATTTATAGCTTTACATTTTGTAAATGCTAGTTATAAAGAAACTACAATGAAATCAGTAGAATCAACTAAGATAATAAAAGATGTATTAAATATTATTAAGTATTATTTTACTATAGAGCTAGATGAAGATGATTTAAATTATGATAGATTATTAACTCATCTAAAGTATTTTGCAAAACGTATTGTTAATAATAATCAACATAGTAGTAATGATTCTAGTTTTTTGAAAGTTATATCATCAACATATTCCGAGGCATATGGATGTGCAATAAAGATAGGGGAATATATATTAATGCATAATAATTATGAAGTTAATGATGATGAGCTTGTATATCTAACAATGCATATACAAAGAGTTATATCTGTAGCAAGAGAAAAGAAATAAAATTTATAAAGTAAAAAAACCCTAAGCTAAAACAAATTTCTTAGGGTTCTATTTTTAAGATTCTTTAATCCATTCTGAATAAGGTTTATTATAATTATTAGATTTATTTTTTGAAACATAATTATAAAAGTCTTCTAAAAATTCAAATTGAACTTTATTATCATGAAGATTAATGCCACCAACATTATATTGATATGATGTTATTTGATCTAATGATAAATTAGTATTATTCATTAAAATTTGATACATTGACATAAAAGTAGTTGTTCTACCTTCACCAGCATCACAATGAAAATGAAGATGTAAATCAGAAGGTTTTGTTTTAACAAATTCCACAAATTGATCAACAATTTCAGCTGTAGGAGCACCATTATCTCTTACTGCATATCTTTTATACTCCATGCCAGCTTTATTAACTACAGAAGATTCATTACTAACAAAATCTACAGTTACTTCTTTAAAAGGTATGCCTGTTTTTCTATAAATGTTTAAATTTTCATTAAGCTTTATTTTAGATAAAAGTGCATCTTCTGTTTTGATTGTTTGTTCTGTAGTGAAACCATTATTTAAGTCTTTAGTAGGATTGAAAAAGCTTATAGCATAATTATTAACTAATCCGTGAGATTCTTGCCTTAAATCTACAATACAAATATTGGGCTTATTTATAGTATCTTTCAAATTGTTTGCTTGTTCAGATGTAAATTGAGCACTACCAGAAATATTTAAAGTAGGTATATCTCTAAATCTATCTGGCAAGCCAGTAATTGAATCACTATCTCTAACTATTAAAGTTTCATTTTTTTTGTTAGATAAGACATCTAATGGAGAAGCAGATATTAAATTGATGCTTAAAGTTATAAATGAAATGCAAATAAACATTTTCCAAATAAATTTCTTCATAATTAAAACCTCCACATTTTATTTATTTTACTAATATATTTTGTATTAAATGATAAATTTATTCTAGATATTAAAAACGCTATTTATATTTATTAACTTAATATGGTAAAAATATTAATATAATATTTAATTAGGAGAGATATAATGAATTCTACTTATCAAGAGAGGAAATATCCAGAAAAATCATGGTCTATATCAAAAATGAAAACTTTAGAAAATTGCGAAAGAGATTATTATTATACATATTACGCAAGTCACAATGGTTGGATTTATACAAGTACGGATGAGCAAAAAATGGCATGGAGATTAAAAAAATTGACTAATTTATGGATGTGTTTTGGAGAGGTAGTTCATAAGGAAATTAGAGGGATAATAAATATATGTAAAAAAGATAAAACAAAATTTATGAATGCTAAAAGGTTTAATGAAATTACTTTAAATAAGCTGAGAAATGTAATACGAGAAAGTATGAATAAGTATAATACTAAAGAGTGGGATGAATATCCTAAAGGTATAATGCTTCAAGAATATTATTATGGTGATAAAATATCAAAACAAATTGGAAATGAGTTAAAAGAAAGATTAAGTCAATGTATAAATAGTTTTTATGTTTCAAAAACATTTGAAGATATTCTAAAGCCAGAAACAGTAATTATAGAAAATGATGAAGATATATTTAGTAGTATTAATTATAATAGTTTAAAAGTATATTCTAAAATAGATTTATTATATAAGGATTATGATGGATATTATGTAATTGTAGATTGGAAAACAGGAAAAGTATCAGATAGTGATAAGGAACAATTATTAGTATATGCTTGGTACGTAATGGAGCAATATGGTGTACATTATTCTAGAATTAAAGGCAGAATAGAATATCTTCTGGATGGGCATGTGGAAGAGGTAATATTTAAAGCTGAGGATATCCGGTTTATAAAAGATAAGGTTTCTAATGATTTAAAAATAATAGATTATTATTTAGAAGATATAGTTCTAAATAAACCAAAGGAAAAGGAAGTATTTAAAAAGACATTAAAAAATTATAAATGTAGTAATTGTAAGTTTAGAATGCTATGCGATTATGATGAGGTTTAAAAATATATAATTTGGATAGAACTTATAAAAAGAGTTTAAGAAATTAATTAAAAGTATAAGAGGTGAAGTATGAGTTTTATTCAAATTCAAGCTATAATTTTTTTTAGTATTATTATCTGTTCTATTATTGGTGGAAAGAAAGCATCATTAATGGCTAGTGCAGTTTGGATTATAGAAACAGTAATAATTTATAAAACTAGTAAAATCAATTATTTACAAATTATATCAGTTTCCTTATCATTTCAAATGGGTATGTTACTTGCTATAGTTAGAGATTTTATAGTTAAAAAGTTTAAGAAGACGGAAAATAAGGAAGTTAGTTAAAACAACCAAAATAATGAAAGTTGGGTATTATTTACTTGTTATATAAAAAACTATACTGGTTAATATAATAGTGTAAACAAAAACAATTTAAATTTAAAACAAATATTTAAGTTGAGTTTACAAAATTACCGATAACCAGAGGAGGAATCGATTATGTCAAAAACATTAGTTCCAGAAGCAAAACAAGGATTAAGCGCATTCAAGAACGAAGTTGCAGCAGAAATGGGAGTACCATTCACAGATTACAATGGTAACTTAACATCTAGACAATGTGGTTCCGTAGGTGGTGAAATGGTTAAAAGAATGGTAGAACAATACGAAAGTGGATTAAAATAATCAACCACTAACGGGTACGATCAGACGGATTAGAGGAAACAATACTTCGAGAGGGTGAGTACTGTTATGGGTGAAGCACCACCAGAAATTTAATCTATCATTCGAAAAAGAAGAGAGATATATTAAAATAGATTATATCTATGATAATATATCTCTTTTCTTTTTATATATAAAAAGTTAACAGACTTTATAACTAAGGTAATTTATGTTAAAATATGAACAAAGGTTCGTGGAGAAGGTGATAAGATGAATAAGGTTAAGGTGTTACATTGTGCAGATTTACACTTTGATACGCCGTTTAAAGAACTTAGCAAGGAAGTTTCAGACACTAGCAAAAATGAGTTGTTAGAAGTATTTAAAAATATAATAGATTTAGCTATAGATGAAAATATAGAGGTATTACTTATTGCAGGGGATGTTTTTGATAATTTGACAGTGAATAAGAATACCTTATTTTTTATATCAGATCAAATTAGAAGAATAAAGAATATTAAGGTGTTTATTTCACCAGGTAATCATGATCCATATAATGAAAAATCTTTTTATAGTATGATAAATTGGCCGGAAAATGTTTATATTTTCAAAGGTGATATGGAATTTAAAGAAGTTAAAGAATTAAATTTAATTGTATGGGGAGCTGGCTTTAGGAATAATTATGAAAATAAAACCTTATTAAGAAGGATTAATATAGATAATGACAAAATAAATATTATGCTACTTCATGGAGAAATAACATCCAGCAACAGCAAAAATGAATATAATCCAATATATATAAATGACATATATAATTCTAATATTGATTATATTGCATTAGGGCATAGACATAAGTTTTCAGGAATATTAAAAGAGGGAATGACTACTTATGCATATAGTGGATGTCCACAAGGGAGAGGTTTTGATGAAGAAGGAGAAAAGGGGGTTATAATTGGGGAAGTATATAAGGGTGGAACTAACTTAGAATTTTTTCCTGTATATAAAAGAAAGTATGTTACAAAAGAGATTGATATAACAGACACTAATAACTATGATGAAGTTGTATTTAAAGTATTATCAGACTTAAGTGATGAGGAAATTCATAAAAATTTTTATAAGATTATACTAAAGGGTGAATTAAAAGAACATTTTAAATTAAAGGAAAATTTACTTATAGACAAATTAAAAAATAAATTTTACTATTTTAAAATAATTAATGATACAAGTATAGAGGTTAACTTAGAAGAATTGAGTAAGGATTACTCTATAAAAGGAAAGTTTATAGCAAAAATAATTGAGAAATTAAAAGAAGCAAGTGATGATGATAAAGAAATATTAAAGCTAGCTTTAAAGATAGGAATTCAATGTCTGTCAGAAGACGAGGTGAATTTAAATGATTATTAAGAAAGTAAATATTATTGTATTTGGTGGTTTAAAGGATAAAATAATAAACTTTGATAATGGTATGAATATAATATATGGAGAAAATGAAGCTGGAAAGAGTACTATTCAAGCATTCATTAAAATTTGGTTATATGGAATGGCAAATTATAAGGGCAAAGACTATAAGCAAAATGATAGGCTAAAATATATGCCAAGTACAGGTGAAACTATTAGTGGGGAGTTATATGTAGAATTTAAAAATAAGGATTATATAATTAGAAGGACTTTTGGTAAGAGTAAAAAAGAAGATACATCATTAATAATAGATGCTATTACTGGAGAAGAGATAAATTACATTTCAAAGGAAGAACCGGGAAAATACTTTTTTAATATAAATAGGGCTACCTTTATTAATACATTATTTATTTCTCAATTAGGAGTTGAGGTAAGAAAAGATAAAGAAGAAGAAATAATAGATAAAATAGCTAATTCCATAGGAATAGATGATGGACAAGTATCAGTAGAGGTGGCAATTGCAAAATTGAATAAGTATAAAAAATCTATTTCTAACGTTAGGAAAAATGGATATCTAGATGTATTAAATGAAAGGCATAGTAATTTACTAAGTGAAAGATATGAAGCATATAATTTATCAAATCATAATTTAGATAATGAGGAATTGTTGATTAATATGAATTTAGAAAAGAAGAATCTAAATAATGAAATTAACAATTTAGAGATATATAAGAGATTTTTAAAGAAGACAAAGCTTAAAAAAGAATTTGAAGAAATAACACAGTACTTCAAAAAGAAGCAAGAATTAAAAGATAAAGAAAAGTATATAAATAAGTTATTAACTTATAATGATGAATTTATTAATGATGAATTTATAAAGGAATTAAGAGAAGAGTATTCTTTGTATTTAAATATATTAGATACAAGAGAATCAGAAAAAGAAGATATTAGGGAAAAAGAAGTAAAATTAAAAGAATTAAAAACTCCTTTAGATAAGTATGAGTATATAGAACAATTACCTGAAAATATATTAAATATATTAGAAAGGCTAAATATTAGAAGAGAAGTATTAAAAGAAAAAGTTGATCTAAATCAATCTATAGAAAATGAAATTGATTTTTTAAATATTAAAGAAAGAGAAGCTAAAAAGTTAATTGGAGATTCTTTAATTATTAATGATTTTAGGGAAGCAATAGATAGCACAGTAAGTAGTTATGAAGAAAAATTAAAAGAGTTAAAAGGTTTGGTAGAAGATGACAATAAAAATAAAAACAATAATGTATTTTATGGATTTTTATTGGGAGTATCGCTATTATCAATAATATTAAGAATTGCTTCAAAAAATATAATATTAAATATAATATTATATATAATTTTTGGTATATCAATTTTAGTTTTATTAATCAGCATTTATCTTAATAAGGGTGGAAAAAATAAAAGGATGGATTCTATAAAAAGAGATATAAATAAGATAGAGAAAGATTTAGATTATTATTGTGATATATTAAGAATTAGTAGTTATAAAGAGTTGTTTAAAAAGTTAAAGATATATGATGATTATATAAAACTTCAAAATAAAATTAATGAAAAGATCAATGAAAAGCTATCTCAAAGGAAATTATTAGATTTAGAAAAATCTATATATGAATATGATGTTGTAAATGATGAAATAGAAGAGTATTTAAATATTTCTGGGACAACTGATTTAGTAGAACTTATAACTGAAGTTAATAAATATCAAGAAGCATCTAAAGGATTAGATATACTAGAGATTGAATTGAAAAGTTTAAAAAATACTCTAGAAAAAACAAAAGAACAATTAGAAATTAGAGAGAGAAAGATAAGAGAAAAATTAGCCACTATAGGTTTTCAAAATATAAATATTTTAGAGGTTGAAGATATTTTAAAGGAGTTAGAGGAGAAGTTAAAACTTAGAGATGAAATAAATAGAAATCTAGCATCGGTAGAAGAAGCATATTCTATTTTAACAAAAGGAAAAGATATAGATTTAATCAAGAAAGAATTAAGTGATATAATTAATGTTAATTTTAGGTATTCCTATGAAAATGAAGAAGAAATAGATTCTGTTATTAAGGAGAAAAATTTAAGGTTATTAGAAGTTGAGAAGAGTATTAAGGATATTGAAAATGAAATAAAAAATAGGTTTAATGGCAAAAGAACAATACCAGATATAGAAGAAGAAATTAAAGAAGTTGAGGATGAAGCAAAGAAGAAGGTAAAAGAATTAAGGGCAAGTAGTATTGCCATAGAAAGTTTACAGGAAGCATATCAAGAGATAAGAAATAGTTTTGGACCAATACTTAATAAGAATGTAATAGATTCATTTAGTAGATTTACAGATGGAAAATATAGTGATGTTATGGTAGCTGATAATTATGAAATGAAGGTTATAAATGAAAATAACTTAATGAAATCAGATATATTAAGTAATGGAGCTAATGATCAGTTAAATTTATCTCTTAGGTTAGCATTTATAGATATGATATTTAAAAGTAAAGATGTATCAATATATTTAGATGATGCATTCGTTCAATATGATAATAAAAGATTAGAAAAAACAATTAAATATTTAATTAATCAAAATTTTAAACAGTGTATTATATTTACTTGTCAGGATAGGGAAGAAAGTATTCTTTCAAAAAATAATATAGATCATAATTATATTAAATTAATACCATAAAATATAATTTAATATGGATTAAATGGAAAAAATAGTCTAAACTTAAGAGTGTAGATTTATTTAAAGAGGTAATAAGTAGATGGAGAAATCATTAAATTATTATAAAAATAATATAAGTAAAATTAATGGTAAATTAGAAAAATTAGAAAGGAAACTTATAGTTTTTTCGATTATACGCTTTATAGTTGTTATTATTGGATTAATATCAATGTATTATTATTATAAGAAAAACAATATAGAAAGCATGGGAGGTAGTTTTCTATTTGCATTAATTATATTTTTAGTAGTTGCATTTTTTCATAATGAAAAGATAAATACTAAAAAAAGACTATCAACAATGTTAAATTATTATGAGAAGGGTATAAAAAGGTTAGATAATACTTGGAAGGATTTTGATGATATTGGTAAGGAATTTATTAATAGAAATCATAGTTTTTCTAATGATTTAGATATATTTGGAAAAAACTCTTTGTTTCAGTGGATAAATGTAACTAAAACTAGCTTTGGTAGAAAAAATTTAGCTTATAAAATGATGGTAAATAATTTACCTACAAGATATGAAATACAAGATAATCAAGAGGTTATAAAAGAGCTAGCAAATAAGAGAGAGTTTTGTGAAAATATATATTTTGCTGCTAGTATAGAAAATAAGAAAAAAGAGAATATAGAAGAATTATTAAAGTGGGCTAAAGGCGAAGAGAAAAATAGCTTCACAACAAAGTATATATCATATATTTTTATAGCTATAACATCAATAATTATATTTTTATCTATTATAGGACGTATTCCAATAACATATGTATTATTAGATTTGATGATAAATTATTTAGTTATTAAGTTATTAACTAAAAGATTAAGTACTATAATAGATATCTTTATAAAAAATAAGAGAGAAATAATTAAATATAGTAGTTTATTATCATTAATACAAGATGAAAAGTTTGAATCTAAGAAGTTATTAGAACTTCAAAAGGAGTTAATAAGCTCTAATATAAATTGTAATGTAGAAATGAAGAAGTTAAAAAATATAGTTAATTGGTTAGGAGATAGTACATCAAATGCTTACTATCTTATAATAAATGTATTTTTAATGAGTGATATTTTTATTCTTTGCAATTTAGAAGAGTGGAGAATTAAAAATGGATATAAATTAGAGAAGTGGCTTGAAATTATGGGTGAAATAGAAGCACTAGCAAGTTTATCAATTTTAGCATTTGAACATGAAGAGTGGACTTACCCGACCATATCAGGAGTAAACGAGGTTGAAGCTAAGGCTTTAGCACATCCATTATTAGGGGAGAGAGCTAAGCCTAATGATTTTAATCTTTATGGTAGTGAAAAAGTTGCTTTGATTACAGGATCAAATATGTCAGGAAAGAGTACTTTTTTAAGAACTATAGGATTTAATATGATTTTAACTTACTTAGGATTACCAACTTCTTCGAAATCATTTAAATGTGGAATAAGTAATATTTATACTTGTATGAGAACACAAGATAATTTAGAAGAAAATATATCTTCGTTTTATGCTGAAATATTAAGAATAAAATTAGTCATTGAAGCCGCTAAGTCAGGGGAAAAAGTATTTTTCTTATTAGATGAAATATTTAAGGGCACTAATTCAAATGATAGGCATGATGGGGCTAGAATATTAATAGAACAGCTTGTTAAACTTCAAGGAGTTGGGTTAGTCTCTACTCATGATTTAGAATTGTGCAATTTAGAAAAAGAAAAAAGTTGGTTGGTTAATTATAACTTTAGAGAAGATTATAAGGATAATAAAATTAATTTTGATTATGTTCTTAGAAGAGGAAAAAGTGAAACACAAAATGCAAAGCATCTTATGAAGCTAGCAGGTATTGATATAGAAGATTAACTTCAAAAATTAATCTTCTTAATTTACTATTAATAGAAGGGTTGGGGAGAATTTTGGCTTTTATAATAATAGATTTAGAATTTAATAATTTAAGTGGAATACATAAGTATATTCCTAATGTATATAGTGATTATCCAAATTTAAAAAAGTTAGATTTAGTAAATGAAATAATAGAAATAGGGGCAGTCAAATTAGATATTCATATGCAACCATGTGAAGAATTGAAAGTATTTATAAAGCCATCAGTTATTCCAGTAATAAATCCCAAAATATTAGATATAACAAAAATAAATATAAAAGATTTAGAAAATGGAGTTCATTTTATAGAAGGTCTTAATAGACTTAAAAGTATGGTTAATGAAGGGGATATAATTTGTTCATGGGCTAAGGATGATATAGCCGAAATAATAAGAAATGCAAATCATTATGGGTATAATGATTTAAGTTGGATTAATAACTATTTAGATATTCAAGAATATGTAACAAAGATATTAGGGTTTAGAAAGTCATTGAGTTTAAAAAATGCTCTTAAGGCCTTAAAAATAAAAGTGGATGAAGGGGCATTGCATGATGCTTTAAATGATTCTATATATACAGCTCATGTATTTAAGAATGTATATAACGCTAGAGCTATAAAAAAGTATATAGTAGAGGATATTTATAAAATGCCAGCTTTAGAAGTAACTTCATTAGAGGGAGTAGAGTTAGATTATAATAAGATAAAACAAATATGCCCTAAATGTCAAAGAAAAATTAGAGTTGATTATCCGTTTAGTGTAGTTGGATGGAGATTTATATGTTTAGGGACATGTACAAAATGCAACAGTAAGATTTTAGATGAACTTATTGTCAAAAAGAGTTTATGCGATGAAGAGATATATAAAGAGGTTGCAACTGTAATAGATGAATATGATTACTTAAGGTACGAAAATAAATTAAAGAATAAAATTTATAATCAAGGTTGAATTAAATTAAGAAATTATTAAATTTAAATATCATATAACAATTATATTTTATTATATGATAAAATGAATAAGAAGTATGATTTAAAGGAAAGGAAGAAGATATGAATATTGCATTTCTTTTAACTCCTAAAAATGAGGTTATTTATGAATATATAGATGCAACAATGAGACAAGTCATTGAGAGAATGGAGCATCATGGTTATACAGCAATACCACTAATAGACAAGCATGGAAGATATGTTGGAACATTAACAGAGGGAGATTTATTGTGGAAATTAAAGAACACGGAAAATCTTAATTTTAAAAATACAGAAAATGTTAAAGTTAGTGAAATAGCTATAAGAACAAAACATAAGAGTGTTTCTATTAATGCGGATGTTGAGAGTATTATTAGGTTAGCTACAACTCAAAATTTTGTACCAGTAGTTGATGATGAAGGTATATTTATAGGAATAATAAAGCGCAGTGACATAATAAATTATTGTTACAATGCAATCAAAAAGGATAAAAAAATATTATAGAGTTTAATTAAAGCTGCTTGTTGTAAAGTGGCTTTTTATTTTTACTTGTATAAAATTTACTGGTGATTTAAAATTAAATATGAGATGTTTTTACAAAGGAGTGAATGGTTATGTCAGTTGAATTAAATGAAAATTCAATGGGAGATCTTTTAAAAGAATTTGATGTTAAGAAAATTAATTCAGGAGATATATTAAAAGGTCAAGTTATAGATGTTAATGAAAAGGAAGTTACAGTTAATATTAATTATGCATTTGATGGAGTAATAACAAAGGAAGAATTAGTAATAGGGGATGTTTCTCCATTAGAAGTTGTTAAGTCAGGGGATACAATAGATGTATACGTTATTTCACCTAATGATGGTGAGGGATATGTTCAACTTTCAAGGCTAAGAGCATTACAAATAACTGAAAAAGAGGATTTAAAAAATGCTTTTAAAAATGAAGAAGTTATAAAAGTATTAGTAAAAGAAGAGGTTAAGGGTGGATTAGTTGCTTACTATGGATCAATTAGAGTATTTATTCCAGCATCATTAGCTTCAAGAGAAAGAATCGAACTAAGTACTTTATTAGGAAAAGAAATTGAAGTTAAGTTAATAGAATTAGATTTAAGAAGTAGAAAAATTGTTGCTTCTAGAAGAGTACTAGAAGAAGAGGATTACCAAGCTAAGAAAAAAGAGCTTTGGAAAAATCTAAATAGTGGTGAAAAAAGAGAAGGTGTAGTTAAGAAGATTATTAAGGCTGGAGCTATTGTAGATATTGGCGGAATTACTGGATTAATTCATATAAATGATTTATCTTGGGAAAGAGTTAAAAGAGTTGAAGATGTAGTAAATATTGGAGATAAGGTTACTGTATTTGTAGGTGATATAGATGCAGAACATGAAAGAGTGTCTTTAATATTAAAAGATGTAGATAAAGAACCATGGAAAGTTCATGCTGATAATATAAAATCAGGTGATATAATTGAAGGTAAGGTAGTTAAGTTTATGTCATTTGGGGCATTTTTAGAATTATTCCCTGGAGTTGAAGGGTTAGTTCATATAAATGAAATTACAGATGAAAATATAGCAAAACCATCAGATGTTCTTGAAATAGGACAAATGGTTAAAGTTAAAGTTCTTGATGTTAATAAAGAAAATAAGAGAGTTTCTTTAAGTATTAAAGATGCAGTTGAAAGATCAAATGAATATTTACAATATAATGATAACGATGATGATGTTACATTAGGAGATTTATTTAAGGGGTTATTTAACTAATTTAAGAATAGATTTATAAATAAAAGGTGATGATATATACTTACTAAGATAATATCATTGCCTTTTATTATCATTTTCAGGATCCATTGTAAAAATTATTTTAGTCTTTTGTATAAAACTACTTCAAATTAATTAAAATAAAAATTATATAGAATAAATTTAACTACTATATAGATATGATATACTAATTAATATATAATTATTTTAACATAATTAAACAATAAGGAGACTTAAAATGAATATTTTACAAAGTTTAGAACCTAAAAAAGTTTTTGAGTATTTTGAGGCGATTTCTAATATTCCAAGAGGATCAGGAAATGAGAAAGGAATAAGTGACTATTTATTAAATTTTGGTAAAAGTTTAGGACTTGAATCAATTCAAGATAAAGCATTAAATGTTATAATAAAAAAGCCAGGTACTAAAGGGTATGAAAATGCTCCAACTGTTATTATTCAAGGTCATATGGATATGGTTTGTGAAAAAAACAATGGTGTAGAACATGATTTTGAAAAAGATCCATTAAAATTAAGAATAGTAGATGATTATATATATGCAACAGATACAACATTAGGCGCTGATAATGGTATTGCAGTTGCTTATGCTATGGCAATATTAGCTTCAAATGACATTCCACATCCACCAATAGAAGTATTAATTACTACAGACGAGGAAACAGGAATGTCTGGGGCAATGGCTATTAATAAAGAACATATAGATGGTAAGATACTAATAAATTTGGACAATGAAGAAGAAGGATATCTTTTAGTAAGTTGTGCAGGTGGAATAAGAAGCACAGCAACTTTAAATATAGAAAAACAAGATATTAAAGATAAAAAATTAATAAAAATAAACATATCAGGACTTAAAGGTGGTCACTCTGGTATGGATATAATTAAGGAAAGAGGAAATTCAAATAAAATTCTAGGTAGAGTTCTTAAAGGGCTATCAAAAGAAGTTGAATTTAATATTGTTAAATTAAATGGTGGGTCTAAGAATAATGCTATTCCAAGAGAAGCTGAGGCTGTTATAACTATTAATTCTAGTGATGAAAAGACAGTTATAGATGTAATAAGAAATTGGAATGATATTATAGGTAATGAATTAAGAACTCAAGATTCAGGATTAAAGATTGAAGCTTTATCAATTGATGATAAAGAAGAAAAAGAATTTACAGATGAATCTACTAAAAAGGTTGTAGATTTATTATATATATATCCAAATGGAATAAATTCAAAGAGTGTGGAAATAGATGGATTAGTAGAAAGTTCAACTAATTTAGGTGTTTTAACTACTAGTGATACTGCTGTAGAATTTGACTCAGCGATAAGAAGTTCAGTACCATCATTAAAAGAAGAAATAGTTTTAAGAAGTAAAACTATAGTTGAACTTTTTGATGGAGAATTTACAACTACAGCTGATTATCCAGGGTGGGAATATAACCCTGATTCAAAAATAAGAGAAATTTGCCAAAAGGTTCATAAGGATCTTTATGGAAATGAAGCAAAGATAGTTGCAATTCATGCAGGTGTTGAGTGTGGATTATTTAATGAAAAATTAGGTGATCTTGATATGATAAGCTTTGGACCAAATCTTTATGATGTTCATACTCCAGATGAGCATATGAGTATCTCATCAGTAAGAAATTGTTATGAATATTTAAAAGCAATACTTAAAGAAATTAAATAGTTAGCAAAAAGGCGAAGATGTAATGTCTTCGTTTTTTTGATGAAAAGAAAAGTTATTTTTATTATGTATATAAGTGAGTATTAATGAATATATTGTAATGTAATAAGTAAAAAACATAATAAGTTAAGGGTTGGGAGGATGAGAAAGTGAGGTATACGAGATATAACTATAAGAAAAAGAAAAATAATGATATTTTAAAACTTATTGTATCATTTATTGGTATGAGTGCATTTGTAATAATAGTAGGAGTATTACTTGCTAATGTTATAATTCATTTTTTACCATTAAATAATGCAAGTACAGCTGATGCTAGTAGTAAAAGTGAGCAAGTTCAGACGGATAATTCAGAGAATGCAAGTAGTGATGTTTCAGAAGGGGAGGCAGATGCTCAAGTAAATGCTGAAGTAGCAAATACTGATGCAGCTTCAGAAACTACTCAAGGAACTATCAACACTAGTTTCATGGCTATTCAATGTGGATATTTTGCACAAGAAGATAATGCAAAAGAAACATTTAATAAGGTAGCTAATGAATATGGAGCTTTTATATATAATGATGCAGATAAGTTTAAAGTTTTGGCTGGAGTTTATGAGGGAGATGAGGGGCAAGCTGTTATAGATAGATTAACTGCAAGTGGTATTGAATGTGCTAAGGTGGAATTTAATCTTAATAGTGAAAGTGCTATTGAAAATCAAATAGCAGGGATTTATAATGGCTATTTAGAAATATTAGACACTGCATTTAAGGATGATGTAAAATCTTTTGATACTACAGATTTTAAAGACTGGGTAAGTAAATTAGATGATATAAAAGAAGGAGATAAACATGAAGTTTTATCTGATTTAAAAAAACATATTAATGAATTAGGAACAGAACTAAAGAAAGAAGATGTTTCTAATGAAATACAATATTTATATAAAGTTTTGTTAAATTTTAATAAATAGAAAAAGGAAAATTAATATATATCAATAAATGTAAAAAAATACAATAAAAATTAAGAAAATTTTATGTAATATTCTACAAAAAATTCATATATAAAAAGAGGAAAATGCTTGTTTGAATATCTATTAAGTGATAAACTATATTAGAAATAAAGATAGGTGACAAGAATTTACCTCTTTTTTATTGTGTTTTAAATTAAAATTTAAAGTCAAGTGTAAGACTAACGTTAAATTGGGAATAATACTTAATAAATGACTGTAGGATGTGATATTTTGAAGTTTGTATTGGCATCTGCTTCAGAGCGTAGGAAAGAGTTATTATCTAGAATAGTAAGAGATTTTGAAGTTAGAGTTAGTGATTTTGATGAAGATTCAGTACAAGTTGATAATGACATAGAAAGTTATGTTAAAATATTATCAGAGGGGAAAGCTAAGTCAGTATCATTAAATTGTAGTAAAGATTCCATAATAATAGGAGCTGATACTATAGTTGTTATAGATAATAATGTGCTTGGAAAACCAAAAGATAAAAATGATGCTTTTAGAATGCTTAAGGCACTAAGTAATAACGTGCATAGAGTATATTCTGGAGTTACAGTTATTAATAATACTACAAAAGTGATAAAAAGTGAATGTCTGTATACAGAGGTTTATTTTTCAGAGCTTTCAGATGAGGAAATATGGAAGTACATAGACACTGAAGAATGTTTAGATAAGGCTGGTGCCTACGGAATACAAGGCTTCGGTGGGGTTTTTGTTAAAAAGATAAATGGATGTTACTATAATGTAGTTGGATTACCATTAAACTTACTAAACAAAATGATAAAAGAAGTTTTATAATTGGGGGATGGATATTATTACTTAAAGGAGTGCTTATGGCAGAAAATATAAGAGTAAGTGATATACCATTAAACGAAAGACCAGTTGAAAAGCTACTTCAGTTTGGAGTAGAAAGTTTAAGTAACGAAGAGCTGTTAGCTATATTATTAAGAACAGGTACAAAGGGAGAAAACGTCATAGCTTTAAGTAAAAGACTACTAATTGAGCTAGATGGTTTAGACGGACTTTTAAATGTAAGTTTTGAAGAAGCAAGTAAAATTAAAGGTATTAAGAAAGTAAAGGCTTGTCAGATAATTGCTATGATAGAGATGTTTAATAGGTTTAGAACTTTAAAATCTCAAAGAGAAAATTTTAAAATTTCGTCGCCTAAAGATGTTTCAACATTATTAATTAATGAAATGAGCAATTTTAAACAAGAAGTATTTAAATTAATACTATTAAATACTAAGAATATTGTAATAGGAACTAAAGATGTATTTAAAGGAACATTGAATTCATCTATAGTTCATCCAAGGGAAGTTTTTAAGGAGGCAATTCATAGAGGAAGTGCAAGCATAATAGTTTGTCATAATCATCCATCAGGAGACCCTAATCCAAGTAAAGAGGATATTAATATAACTCTGAGGCTAAAAGAATGTGGAAAGATTATGGGAATTGAATTGTTAGATCATATTATTATTGGTAATAATAAATATGTTAGTTTAAAGGAAAAAGGAATTATATAATTGAAAGGGGAATTCATATGGGATTTTTCAGTAGTAATAAAGATATGGGAATAGATTTAGGAACAGCTAACACGCTTGTTTTCGTTAAAGGAAAAGGTATTGTGTTAAGTGAGCCTTCAGTTGTAGCAATAAATAGTAATACAAGAAAACCTCTAGCAGTTGGTCAAGAAGCAAAGCTTATGATAGGTAGAACACCAGGTAACATAGTAGCAATAAGACCTCTTAAAGATGGAGTTATTGCAGATTTTGATGTTGCACAAACTATGCTTAAAAAATTAATAGAAAAGGTAACAAGTAAAAGTGCTTTTACAAGTCCAAGAATAATAGTATGTTATCCATCAGGAGTAACAGAAGTAGAAAGAAGAGCTATTGAAGAAGCAGCAAAATTTGCTGGAGCAAGAGATGTTGTTTTAATGGAAGAGCCAATGGCAGCGGCTATTGGAGCTGGACTTCCAGTTGGTGAACCTACAGGAAGTATGATAGTTGATATCGGTGGAGGAACTACTGAAGTAGCTATTATTTCATTAGGAGGAATAGTAACTAGTAAGTCATTAAGAGTTGCTGGAGATGAGTTAGACCAAGCGATAATAGCATATGTTAAAAAAGAGTTTAGCTTAATGATTGGTGAAAGAACTGCTGAACAAATAAAAATGGAATTAGGATCAGCATATAAGATAGATGATGAAAATGCTTCTATGGATATCAAAGGAAGAGATATGATAACAGGTCTTCCAAAGATAGTTACAATAACAGAGGATCAAATAAGAGAAGCATTAAAAGAGCCAGTATATTCAATTATTGAATCAATAAAAACTACATTAGAAAAGACTCCACCAGAATTATCAGCTGATATAATGGAAAAGGGAATAATGTTAGCTGGAGGCGGAGCTTTACTAAAAGGGCTAGATAAATTAATAAACCACGAAACAAACATGCCTGTTCATATTGCAGAGACACCATTAGATTGTGTTGTTTTAGGAGCAGGAAAAGCACTAGAGAATTTTGATGAATTAAGCAAGACTCAAAGAGGTCAATAATGAAACCTTTTAAAAATAAACTGGCAGTAACTATAGTGGTACTGTCAGTTGCCTTTTTAGGTATAATTATTTTCAGTTTAAAAAGTAATTCAAGTATTATCTCTAGTGGTGTAGGTAGTGTTATTAGTCCATTACAAAAAATAATTTATAATGCAAATGATAAGCTAAAAGGATCTTTTGATTTTTTTATTAATTTTTCAAAGGTAAAGCAAGAAAATGAAGAACTTGCAGCAAAAAATGCAGAATTAGAAAATAAGCTAATTGAATATAATAGAATGAAAGAAGAAAATACAACATTAAGAGAAATGTTTGATTATTCTCAAGCTAATCAAAATTATAATTATTTAGGATGCAATATAGTTGGGTATAGTGGAGGAAATATTTCTAATGGTTATATAATTGATAAGGGTATTAATGATGGAGTAAAAAAGGACATGATAGTTATAACTCCAGCAGGACTAGTTGGAAAAGTTACAAAGTCAGAAAGTAATTATTCCATAGTTCAAACTATATTAAATGAAAATATTGCAGTAGCTTCTATGGTAGAAAGTACTAGAGAGACAACAGGGATATTACAAGGAATTACAGATAGTAAAAACAAAAATTTAACTATCTTATCTAATATTCCAATAGATTCCGAAATAAAGGAAGGAGATGTAATTTTAACTTCTGGACTTGGAGGGATGTATCCACAAGAAATTAGAATTGGTGAGGTAGTTTCACTAGAAGTTGATAGTGTTGGAATTATGAAGAAAGCTATTGTTAAGCCATATGTAGATTTTAATAAGTTAGAGGGATTATTTGTTGTAGTTCCAAAAGAAGAAATTAATATTGGAGAGTAGAAGTATGAAGAAATTATATTTAGTAATTTTATTAATATTTTTATTAATTATTGATAATACTTTATTGCCTTACTACTCAATACAAGGGTCATTCCCAAGTCTATTATTTACATTTGCCATGGCTTACTCAATCATTAGAGGTAAAGAAAAAGCTATTTTTATAGGAATAGTAAGTGGATTTTTACAAGATATATTTTTCTTTTCAGGTTTTGGAGTAAATTTATTTTTAAATATGCTTTTATGCCTTTTATGTGCCAAAATAGGAGAAAGTATATTTAAGGAAAATAGATTAGTACCAATTTTGACAGCGTTAGGTATTTCGGTTTTAAAAGTTTTAGGGGTAGTGGTTATATTTAAATTATTTTCACAAACAATTGACATACAAGTAGCCTTAATTTCTTGTGTATTAAATGCGATTTGTATGATGCTTTTCTATACTTTAATCTTAAAAACTTTAGATAAATATTTAGATAGGAATACATGGAGGTTTAAATGATAGTTAATAAACCTAAAAAAAATAAGGAGAGCTCTAGATATTCTGTTTTGTATATAATTATGTTTATAATTATGGGAACTATTGTTGGTAAGTTGTTATATCTTCAAGTATACAAATACGATGATTATAAAGAAAAGGCTGATGTAAGCTCTACTAAATTTATTTCAGAAGAAGCTCCAAGAGGAAATATATATGATAGTAATGGCAATGTTATAGCAACTAACAAGCAAACTTATACTTTAACTTATATGGAAACTGTGGACTCAACAAATTTATTTTTTAAAACTATGGATAAGGTTTTTCAGATATTAGAGGATAATGGAGAGGAGTTCCAGGATGATTTGGCCCTTAAGGTCGATGAAAATGGTGGAATATATTTCGATTTTAAAACAGATAACGAATCTAGTAGAAGAACACTTGAAGTAAGATTTAAAAGAGATAGAGGATTAAATGAAGATATAGAAAATAAAAAATTTGGTAATAAAGAAGGGGATTATACTGATGAAGAGATAAATGAAGTTAATGATGAACTTATGAAAATATCAGCAGAAGATACTTTTTATTATCTTGTTAAAAGTTATAATTTGTATAAACTGTTATTACCAGAAGACTATACTTCAGAAGAGGCTAATGAATTAGCTAAAAAATATAAAGATGCAACAGGTAAAGAAATATTAGATGATTTATTAAAAGAATATTCTATACAACAAATAAGAAGATATATAGTAGTAAAAGATGCTATAAAGATAGGAAGTTATAGTGGTTATTCAAATATAACAATAGCTAGTAATATAAATAGAGATACTGCTTTTGTCGTTTATCAACAATTAAATGACTTGCCTGGAATAAATGTTAGTTTAAAACCTGTTAGATACTATACGTATGGAACTTTAGCTTCAGCTGTTGTAGGTTATGTATCATCAATAAGTAGCTCACAACAAGAAGTATATGAATTAAAGGGGTATGATACATCTACTGATTTAATTGGTGTATCAGGAATAGAATCAGCATTTGAAGAACAGTTAAAAGGAACAAAGGGTGGAACTACTGTAAAGGTAAATTCTCAAGGTAGAACAACAGAAGAGTTATTTAAGTTAGAATCTTATCCTGGCAATAATGTACATTTAACAATAGATAAGGATGTTCAATATGCAGCTCAAGAGGGTTTAAAAGATCAGATATTAAAATTACAATCAGAAGGGTTAACAAGTGCAACAAGAGGAGCAGTTGTTGCAATAGAAGTTAATACTGGTAGAGTTATTGCTATGGCAAGCTATCCAGATTTTGATCCTAATGATTTTGCAATTCCAAGTGAATTAAGTACAGAGAAATATAACGAATATTTCAATCCAGATTTAGAGTCATTTGGTACACAACATATTCAAAGTAGTGGTGCTACAGGAACTTTAGATCAACTTTTCCCTGATGAAAATGAAGATGGAGTTAGAGAAGATAAATATGATCTTTATCCAAGAGCAATGTTTAATTATGCTACTCAGGCATTTGTTCCACCCGGGTCTACATTTAAACCATTAACAGCTGTTGCAGCATTAACTGAAGGGGCTATAACAGAAGATTTTACAGTTAATGACGTAGGACTTTGGAGTAATGAATATACAGGAAATCAAGTACTTGAGAACTTTCAAAAGATAGGTAATGGAATTACTGATGTAAGAAAAGCGCTTCAAGTATCATCTAACTATTTCTTTTATGAGACAGCTATTAGATTATATGAGAAAAATGGTGCTAATATAGATGCTCTTAACTCAATAGCTCGTTATGCATGGAAATTTGGGCTTGGTGTAGAAGGAAATAAAAATGCATCTACAGGTATTCAAATATATGAAAACTTTGGGCAAACATATAACTTTGTATCATGGAGAAAAAGGCTTGCTTCAAATGCGAAATATTCAATAGTTCCAGCTCTTGAAGAAGGAGTATATTATGGATATTCATTTGTACCATTTGATATTAGTGATGTAAGTACTGATTCAGATGAATTAAAGGAGTTAAAAACTAGTTTAAAAAATAATATTAAAGAAACATTGCTTAAGGTTGGTACTGATGAGCAAATTACTAGTCAAGATGAATATGCTAAAAGCATACTTAGTACTATTAAGAAGATAATGGAAGTATCTGATAAATATAAAGAAAATGTGGCTAAGTATGAGGCTGATAACAATAAAAAAGTAGATATTGATGCTCAGGCTAAAATAGTAGCAAATGCTATTGCTTACTTTACTGTAACAAATCAGACTTCAGAAATAACATCACCAATTAACTTAGTACAAGATGCTATAGGACAAAGTATGAATACATTTACTCCATTACAAATGGCAAATTATGTTGCTACATTAGCAAATGGAGGAACTAGATATAAGGTTTCTATAGTTGATAAGGTAACATCACCTACAGGTGAAGTTATTCAAGAGTTTATTCCTGAGGTTGTAGAAAGTAATCCAATTGATCCAGAGATATTACAAATTGTTAAGGAAGGTATGAGAAGAGTTAATACTTCACCTTCTAATGGAACAGCATATGAGTTATTTGGTAATTTCCCTATTGAAGTTGTGGGTAAAACAGGAACTGCTGACTTTGGAACTTCAGAACAATATGAATTTCAAGGAAGAAAAGCATATGCAAACTATATAAGTTTTGCACCGATGGATAATCCACAAATAGCTATATTCTCAACTATATATGATGGTAATAGAGGGGGAAATAGTGCTTATGTTCATAAAGGAATATATGAAGCTTTCTTTAAAGATGAATTATTAACTATTAACCCTAATTATGCATCGACTTCAGAAACATTCCAAAAGTATGTTGTAGAAGCACCGGCTGATAATAATCAAGAGGCTGAGGAAGAAAGTCAACAACAGGAAGCTGAAGGAGAAGTTCAAGAAGAACAAACTCAAGAAACTGAATAAATACAATTAAAATAAGAGAAGTAATTATTAAACTTCTCTTATTTTAATACTAAAATTTAAATAATTTATAAAGATATTATTTACTTAAAAGTATTGTTAAATTATAATTAATAATGCGTATATTGGAAAAATAGGTTATAATTTGTAGAAGGGTTATAATACTTTTAAGCACATTGTGTTTTTAATTGTAGTTATATGATATAATTAAAAGTAAATTGAGTTTTTAATTGGTGGAGGATGGCCAATGAAGGATGAAAGAATACAAATAAAAGGCGATAAAGATGGCGTAAATATTATAATAGACATGGAGAAATTTGTAAGTTTTGATGATATGTTAGAGGTGTTAGTATCTAGTTTATCAAAAAATAAGGGATTTTACAAAAATTCAATACTAAGAATAACAGCTAATCTTAAACATATTGAGGACTCTGAAATAATTAGGTTGAAGGAAGAATTATTTAAAAAGATAGATATAAAAGATTGTATTTTTGATGATATTAATAAAGTTAAAGAAAATAATTCAGTTAAATTTTTTAATGGAATTAATGAAGGAAAAACTAAATTTATCAAGAAAACAATAAGGGGTGGACAGTCTGTTGATTACCCTGGTAATATTATTATAATAGGAGATATTAATAGTGGAGCGGAAGTTTCTGCTGGAGGGAATATTATAGTTCTTGGAAGCATTAAAGGGCATGTAAGAGCTGGTATTGGAGGAAATAAAAAATCTATAATAGCTGCATTTTTTATGCAACCTGAATTAATGCAGATTTCAGATGTATTAACTATATCGCCAGACGATGGATTAAAGCCATCTTATCCAGAGGTTGCAAAAATAAAGGATGGTTATATAGTAGTAGAACCGTATTTGCCAAATAAATATATTTACTAAAGTGGAGGGATTTAAATGGGAATTTCGATCGTTGTTACATCAGGAAAGGGTGGAGTTGGAAAGACTACAACAACTGCAAATTTAGGAACTGCATTAGCAGCATTAGGAAAAAAAGTTGTCGTAGTTGATGGTGATACTGGATTAAGAAATCTTGATGTGCTAATGGGATTAGAAAATAGAATAGTTTACACTATAATAGATGTAATTGAAAATAGATGTAGATTAAAACAAGCATTGATAAAAGATAAGAGATATACTAATCTTTGTTTATTACCAACAGCTCAAACAAAGGACAAAGATGATATAAGAGCTCAAGATATGTTTGACTTAGTTAATAAGCTTAAAGAGGAATTTGATTATGTATTAATTGATTCACCAGCTGGAATTGAGCAAGGATTTGAAAATTCTGTTGTTGGTGCAGATAAAGCTATAGTAGTAGTTAATCCGGAAATCACTTCAGTTAGAGATGCTGATAGAGTAATAGGAAAATTAGATGCAAAAGGATTAGAAGATCATTCTGTTATAGTTAATAGATTAAATTATGAAATGACAAAAAGAGGAGATATGCTTGACGTTTCAGATATTATAGAAACTTTATCTGTTAAGTTATTAGGTGTTGTACCTGATGATAGAAGTATAACTGTTTCAACTAATAAAGGAGAACCTATAGTTTTAGATGAGAAAGCTCTTTCAGGTCAAGCGTTTAGAAATATAGCTAAAAGAATTACAGGTGAAGAAGTTCCTTTATTGAAGTTAGGAACAGAATCTACAGGATTTTTTTCAGCTATAAAAAGAATTTTTAAAAAAAGCTAGGGGGATAAAGGCTATATGGATTTATTAAGGGTATTTTCTAATAAAACTACACCAAAAGAAGTGGCTAAAGATAGATTAAAGTTAATACTTATTCATGATAGAGGTGATTTATCTCCTGAAACTTTAGATAAGATAAGAAAAGAAATATTGGAAGTTATTTCTAAATATATAGAGATCGATGCTAATGATGTAGAGATATCGTTAAATAGAAGTGATGATATTCAAGGGGAAGCTTCGCCAGCACTAATTGCAAATATTCCAATAAAGAATATAAGAAATAGATAGTATAAAGGGACTGTTAAAGATAATAGCAGTCTCTTTTAAATTAGAATAACATTTTAAAAATTTTATATAAATAAAATAGACATGTAGCAAATTATATTGTTTAAACAAATTTATACTGAATTTGAGTATCTTGAAATATATATAATGAAGTAGTATATGAAGAATTATTAATTCTTAAAAGTTTATGAATTTTATATGTAGTAATATAATTATTTATGGAGAAAAATCGGGAAATAGGATATAATAAGTAAGTATAAATTCAAGGAGGTAAAAATATGATACCTTTATCAAAGTTTAAACTGAATTTAAAAAATTTAAAAAAAGTAGATATATGGATGTTTATATCTATAGTATTGATAACGATGTTCGGTATAGTTAATATATATCTTGCTAAAAAAGCGTCTACTGGTGGAATGTTATTTCCATTAAAACAATCATTATTTTTTGTGGGAGCAATAATATTATTATATTTTGTATTGGCAATAGATTATTCAATAATTAAAGCATTTACGCCAATATTTTATTGGACATCAATTGCATTGCTAGTTTTAGTTTTTATAATAGGTTCAAGAATTAATGGGGCTCAAGGATGGATAAGATTAGGGGTATTATCATTTCAGCCAGCTGAATTAGCAAAGATCGCAACTGTTATGATGCTAGGTAAGAAGTTAGAAGATATGGATGGAGAAATAAACAATTTAAAAAACTTCTTTGTACTAGCTTTTTATGCAATAATACCAGCAGGACTTATAGTAATCCAACCAGATATGGGAATGACAATGGTATTATTCTTTATGGTTTTAGGTGTTTTCTTTATAGGTGGATTAGATAAAAGAATAATTTTAGGTGGATTAGGTGCATTAATAGTAGGTATTGTATTAGTGTGGAACTCAGGTTTAATAAAAGATTATCAAAAGAGAAGAATAACGTCATTCAGTAATCCTGAAACGGATACATCAGGATCAGGATATCATTTAAGGCAGTCTCTTATAGCCATTGGTTCAGGAGGATTCTTTGGAACTCTTGATTCATTAGCTAATGATGGGACAGGGGGATATGCATCACAATATGTTCCAGAAATACAAACAGACTTTATCTTTAGTCAAATATGTCAACAGTGGGGTACTTTTGGAGCAATTTGCTTACTATCATTATATGGATTACTTATATCAAGAATGATTAATATAGCACGGACAGCAAAGGACTTATTTGGAACTATACTAACAACAGGTATGATTGCATATTTCTTATTTGCAATATGGCAAAATATTGGAATGACTATAGGATTAATGCCTATCACAGGTATAACATTGCCATTAGTTAGTTATGGTGGAAGTTCTTTAGCAACAACTATTCTTTCCTTAGGATTAGTTCTTAATATAGGAATGAGACGAAAAAAATTAAATTTTTAAATGAGTTAAATATGCAATATATTGTAGATACAATATATTGCATATTTTTTTGCTTATAAAAATATAATCTAATAAGCAATTTTTCAGGAGGAAAGAATGAGTAGTTATAATTATCAATACAAAAGATACTATCAAGAATTACAAAATAAGAATTTGGGAAAAAACACATCGCCAGTTTATAGAAGAAATACATTTGATGACGTTTATGGAGGTGGAATTAAAAAGAGAGAGAATAAAGATTTTTTTTCAAGTATGGTTAATGTTTTTATTTATCAATTAGTTGTTGTTATATTTATGTTTATGGCAGCTTTTTATTTTAAATATTCCCCAAATGAACAGGATTCTTATAAAAATGTAAAGGCAGTAATTAATGATACAAGCTATAGTATCAACAATGAAGATATTGAATCCATTGACATTTCAGAAATATTAAATAAGTTAAATAATTACATAAAGACAAGTTTAAATGGAGGAGAAGCTGATTTTTAAAAATGAAAAATCCTAATAGGAAGGTGGTTATTAATAGAGTGTAAGCCTATAAAGGAGAGCTATAAATGGATAGATGGAAAAAAAGTGTTTTAGCTGAAATTATATTATTTTTTATACTTCTTAGTTTAAATAAATCAATTATTTTAGCATTTATAAGTATATTTCTTCATGAGATATCCCATATAGTTGTAGCTAAAAAAAATGGCTGTAAATTCAATAACTTTAAGATTCATATATATGGTACCAATGCAGAATTTATAAATATTGATGAATTATCTAAGAAGGAAAAAGCTCAAATATATTTAGCTGGACCATGTATGAATCTAGCCATTGCATTTATATTTTTTCTTGTTGGTTTAATAATTAATAATAGTATTATAGATAAAATAATTAATATTAATTTAAGTTTATTATTTTTTAATATTCTTCCGGCATATCCTTTAGATGGTTCTAGAATATTAGAAATTATATTATCAGAAAAAATATTATATAAAAAGGTTAATGATATAATTTCTAAAATAAGTTATATTATTGCAATATTTCTAATTACTATTACTTTAATTGCATTTATATATAGTAAAAGTCTAAATGTTAGTTTAATTGTTGCAGCTATAATAATTTGTTTAATAACTAAAGGTGAGAAAAAATCAGCTATGTATATATTGATGAGAAATATATTTGTAAAAAGAAATAAGCTATTAAGAAATAAGTATATTGAAAATAAGAGTATATCGGTATATTACAAATTAGGTCTAATTAATGTTATGGCAATAATAGATAAAAATAGATTTAATTCATTTTATATACTAGATGATGATTTAAAGCTTTTGTTTATAATGCATGAAGATGAATTAATAGAAGCTTTAAAACTTTATGGAAATATTACATTAGAGGAATATTTTAATATAAGGAGCATATCTTCGAATTAGTTTACTTTTTCATGACTAATATGCTAGAATAGTAAAGATAATTATGAAAGTTACAAGCTTAGAAATATATTAAAGTTGTTGTAGGTAACTCTTGATATTTTGACCTAGACAAATTCTGTTCAAAATATTAAGAGTTTAAATTTAAAATATTGCTTCGTAATATTTAATTTGTTATGAGTAAGTTTATTGATAAATTAAAGGAGGGTACTTATGAATAAAATAACTGATGATATTTTATGTAAGGTAGAAAAGCCATCTAGATATGTAGGTGGAGAATTAAATCAAGTTATAAAAAATCCAGATGATGTTAATATAAGATTTGCATTTTGTTTTCCAGATGTATATGAAGTTGGTATGTCTCACTTAGGAACAAGAATTTTATATCATACTATAAATGAAAGAAAAGATACATATTGTGAAAGAGTATTTACACCATGGCCAGATATGGAAGGGTTAATGAGAGAAAATGATATAAAGTTATTTTCCTTAGAGACTAAAACTTCATTAGATAAATTTGATATGTTAGGATTTACTCTTCAATATGAAATGAGTTATACAAATATATTAAATATGCTTGATATGTCAGGAATAACTATAAGATCAAGTGAAAGAGGAGAAGATGAGCCAATAATTATGGCTGGAGGCCCTTGTGCATATAATCCAGAACCTTTATATGATATCGTAGATTTCTTCGAAATTGGTGAAGGTGAAGAAATGATGAATGATGTTTTAGAGGTTTATGCAAGACATAAAGCTAATGGAAAAGTTAATAAAAAGGAATTTTTAAGAGAAATATCAAAGATAGGTGGAATTTATGTTCCAAGTCTTTATGATGTTACATATAACGAAGATGGAACTATAAAGGAATTTAAACCTAAATACGAAGATGTTCCAGCTAAAGTTAAAAAGAGAATAGTTAATGATTTTGATTCAGTAGCATTCCCAGATGAAATGATAGTTCCTTATACTGAGATAGTCCACGATAGAGTTGTTTTAGAAACAGCTAGAGGATGTACAAATGGATGTAGATTCTGTCAAGCAGGAATGATTTATAGACCAGTTAGAGAAAAGACTACTAATACGTTATTAGAGCAAGCTAGAAAAGCTCTTAAAGCTACTGGATATAATGAAGTATCCTTAGCTTCTTTAAGTATTTGTGATTATTCTAATATTCAAAATTTAATATCTAGTTTAATTTTAGAACATGAAGGAGATAAGGTTGGTATAGCTCTTCCATCAATAAGAGTTGATGCTTTTTCAGTAGATTTAATTAAAGAGATTCAAAAGGTTAGAAAAACGGGATTAACTTTTGCTCCTGAAGCTGGCTCTCAAAGAATGAGAGACATAATAAATAAGGGGTTAACTGAAGAAAGAATTTTAGAAGCGGCTAAGAGTGCTTTTGAATCAGGATGGAGTACTATTAAATTATACTTCATATTAGGATTACCTTATGAAACAACAGAAGACGCAGCAGGAATTGGTGAATTAGCAGAGAAAATGGCTGATGTTTACTTTGGAATTCCAAAGAACGTTAGAAATAAGGGATTAAAGATTACAGTAAGTACATCTATATTAGTTCCAAAGCCATTTACTCCATTCCAATGGGCTCCAATGGCTAGACCAGAAATAGTTGATGAAAGAATTAAAGCTGTTAGAGGTGCTATAAAATCAAGAAGTATAGTTTATAACTATCATGAGCAAGAAACTTCATTTATGGAAGCTGTATTCGCAAGAGGAGATAGAAGAACTTGTGATGTTTTAATAAAAGCATTTGAAAAAGGTGCTAAATTTGATGGTTGGTCAGAATACTTCAAAATGGATATATGGAATGAAGCTATGGCTGAATGTAACTTAGATCCAGATTTCTATGTATATAGAGATAGAAGTTATGAAGAGATACTTCCATGGGATTTTATAGATATTGGAGTTAATAGAAAATATCTGGAGAGAGAAAATGAGAAGGCGAAAAAAGCCGAGCTTACTAGGAATTGTTTAGAAGGATGTACAGGATGTGGAATAAACGTAAACTTTAAAGAAGGGAAGTGTTTTGAAGGTGCGATACGTAATTAAATTTACTAAAGGCGAGAACATTAAATTTATTGGTCACTTAGATTTAATGAGAACTATTCAAAGAATAATAAAAAGATCAGGATTACCAGTTGAATATTCAAAGGGGTTTAATCCTCATATGTCTTTATCAATAGCACAACCACTTTCAGTAGGAGTTTATTCTGATGGCGAATATTTAGATTTAGTTTTAACAGAATCTCTTGGAGTAGGAGAAGTTATAGAAAAGTTAAATGTTAGTGCGCCTCCAACAATTAAGTTCTTACATGCTACACCTGTTGAAATAGTAGAGAACATTAAGAGATTGCCACAAGCTATGGCACTTTTGGATGGTGCAAGATATATAATTAAAATAAAACTTAATGGAACTTCTAAGGTTGAAGAAGAAATGATGAATACTTTAAATGAATCTAAATGGGAAATAGTTAAGAAAACTAAAAAAGGTGAAAAGCTTACTGATATAAAACCTTTTGTTAAAGAATTTAAATATTGGGTAAAAGATAATGAATTAGTTTTAAATACGTTAATAGCAACAGGTAGTAGGGAGAATCTTTCTGCTGATCTTTTAGTAACATATTTAAAAGGTAAAATATCAGAAGTTAACGTAGATTCTTTTGTAAATATAAAAAGAGAAGAAATGTATATATTAAAAAATAATAAGTATGTTCCTTTATATAAGGGGATTTAAGGTAGTTTTGATATGAGAGAAATTTTCATTGAAAAAAGAGAGAGCTTAATTAGAATTGCAGTAAAAGAACAGGGTGAATTAATGGAGTGTCTTGTAGAAGAGGACTCCATTAATCCACAAATTGGAGAAGTATATAAAGCTAGAGTTAAGAATATAATTCCTGGAATTAATTCTGTATTTTTAGATATAGGCTTAGAAAAAGAAGCTTATATGTATTACAGTGAAGAGTTAAAAAGAGTTGGAATAAAAAAAGGCCAGGAGTTATTAGTAGAAGTATTAAAAGAGCCTTTAGGAAATAAAGGTGCTAAAGTTAGCAATAAAGTTACTATACTAGGTAAATTCATTGTTTTAACAGTAGGAGATGAAGGAATAACTGTATCAAAACGAATTTCTAATGTAGAACAAAGAAGAAGATTAACTACTCTTATAAATCCAATTAGAGGAATTGGAATTGTTTTTAGAACAGATGCTGAATTTGCAACAGATGAGGAGTTAAATGAAGAACTAAATTATCTTTTAAATAAAAAAGATGATATGGAAAGAAAGCTTAAATATTCTAAAAATATAGGAAAAATTAAATCAAATAGTTTAATTACAAGGTTTTTAGAAGAGCTTGATAATAGAAAAACTAAAATCGTTGTAGATGATGAAGAATTTCTTGAGATAATAAAGGATTTAATTAACAATCATAGCAATGTTGAATTTAAACTTTATGAAGGTACGAGGACGTTATTTGATTATAGTGGGATAGAAAAAGAAATAATCAAATTAAGACATAAAAAGGTGAATATACCTTGTGGTGGATATATTGTAATAGATAAAACAGAGGCTATGTATGTAATAGATGTTAATAGTGGAAAAAATACAAAAGGTAGAGATTTTAATAAAACTATAATGCAAACTAATTTAGAGGCTGCAAAAGAAGTAGGAAGACAAATTAGGTTAAGAAATTTAAGTGGAATTATAGTTGTTGATTTCATTGATATGAGAGATGAAAAACAAAAAATACCTGTATTTAAGGAATTAAAAAAATCATTAGAAGCGGATAAGGGAAATGTTAAAATTTTTCCTTTTACAGAGCTTGATTTAATTCAAATAAGTAGAAAAAGAAAAGGTAAATCTATTTATGAATATTTAGAAGAGCCTTGTAGAAAGTGTAAAAGCAATGGATTTCTTTTGAGATTATCTTATATTGAAACTCTTATTAGAAATGAAATTATAAAATGTTCAAATGAGAACTCTATAAATGATTTTTATGTTGAGATAGATAAAAATTATGAAGAGGACATAAACGGAGATTTATTTAAATTTTTAAAAAATATTGATGGATTAGATAAGGAAATTTATCTGAATTTTGTCGATGATATAGAAGGGTATAGGGTTGAACCTCTTATATTCTCTAATCAAAAAGAAAATTACCAAAAATATAAGATAAAAACAATTGAAAAATTGTAATAAACTTCTTTACAAAATGTATTTTTATATGATAAAATGTCATATGTAAACCGCACATAACGGGTTTTAATAAAAACAAAGTTAAATCTTTGTACCTACATTGGCGAGACCGTTTAAGAGGAGGTGTTTTAATGTACGCAGTAGTATTAACTGGAGGAAAACAATACAGAGTTCAAGAAGGAGACGTAATATACGTTGAAAAATTAAACGCTGAAGTTGAATCAACAGTAGAATTAACAGAGGTTTTAGCTGTTTCTAACGGAGAAACTTTAACAGTTGGTGCACCAGTAGTTGCTGGAGCTAAAGTTGTTGCTAAGGTAGCAGCTCAAGGAAAAGCTAAGAAAATCACAGTTTTCAAGTATAAGCCAAAGAAGGACTACAGAAAGAAGACTGGTCACAGACAACCTTACACTAAATTAGTAATCGAAAAAATCGAAGCTTAATTTTAAGTTATGATAAAGGTTATTATATTTAAGCAAAAACATATATCTCTCGGATTTAAGATAGAAGGTCATGCTTTATCAAGAGAAGAAATTGAAAGCACTACAGGTGATGCATATGATATGATCTGTAATAGTGTTTCGGTATTATCTCAAAGTGCTGTAATAGGCATGCAGGAAGTTTTAAAACTACCAATAAAGTATGAAATAAATGATGGATTTTTATCATTAGATTTAACTAATCTTAAAAATGAAGATATTGAGAAAGGGCAAGTGTTACTTTTAACTTTTGAAAAAAGTTTAGAAAGTTTAATGATGTCCCTTGAAGCTAGTTTTGGTAAAAATAGACGGAATAAATATATAAAAATAAAATTCGAGGAGGTGTAATGAGTATGTTAATGATGAACCTTCAATTATTTGCCCACAAGAAAGGGGTAGGTAGTTCAAAGAATGGTAGAGATTCTGAATCTAAAAGATTAGGTGCTAAGGCTGCAGACGGAGAATTCGTTTTAGCTGGAAACATCCTTTACAGACAAAGAGGAACTAAGATTCACCCAGGTCTAAACGTTGGTAAGGGTGGAGATGACACTTTATTTGCTAAGGAAGACGGAATCGTAAAATTCGAAAGAATGGGAAGAGACAAGAAAAAAGTTTCTGTTTACCCAGTAAGCGTTGAAGAAATAGCTGAATAATTATATTTTATATAGGTAAAAGCACCCGTAAGGGTGCTTTTATTCTTGTAATAAATATATATTTTATATATACTATTATAAAATATATATGTTATGGAATAATAAAAAATAGGATTCTTATGTTTAACATTAGGAAGTTACAAGGAGGATAGTAACTATGTTTATAGATAGAGCCAAGATATTAGTTAGATCAGGTGCCGGTGGAAACGGTGCTGTTACATTTAGAAGGGAAAAATATGTTCCGCTAGGAGGTCCAGATGGTGGAGATGGAGGAAAAGGTGGTAGTGTTATATTTACAGTAGATACTGGATTAACAACACTTTTAGACTTCAAATATAAGAAAAAGTTTATAGCTGAATCTGGAGGAAATGGTTCAGGTTCTAAATGCTATGGTAAAGATGGAGAAGACTTATACATAAGAGTTCCAATGGGAACTATTATTAGAGATTTTGAAAGTAATAAAGTTATCGCTGACCTTTCTCATAAGGATGACACATATGTTATTGCGAGAGGAGGTAAAGGTGGTAAAGGAAACTGCAAGTTCTGTACACCAACAAGACAGGCACCACACTTTGCAGAGCCAGGTATGCCAGCAGAAGAAAGAACTTTAATGCTTGAGTTAAAATTACTTGCAGACGTTGGGTTAGTTGGATTCCCTAATGTAGGAAAGTCAACTTTATTATCAACTGTTACAGCAGCTAAGCCTAAAATAGCAAATTATCACTTTACAACTCTAAAACCAAATTTAGGGGTTGTTAAAGCTGAAGGAATTAATTCATTTGTTATGGCAGATATCCCAGGAATAATTGAAGGAGCAGCTGAAGGGGTAGGATTAGGCCTTGATTTCTTAAGACATATAGAAAGAACAAGATTATTAATACATGTTGTTGATATATCAGGTATTGAAGGTAGGGATGCTTTCGAAGATTTTGTAAAGATAAATGAAGAACTTAAGAAATATTCTGTGAAGCTTTGGGATAGACCACAAATTGTTGTAGCTAATAAGGCTGATATGCTTTATGATGAAGAAGTATTTGAAGACTTTAAGAAGAAGGTTAACGAATTAGGATTTGATAAAGTATTTAAGATGTCAGCAGCAACTAAGGCTGGTGTTGATGAAGTTATTAAGGAAGCTGGTAAGATGTTAACAGAAATTCCATTAATGGATTTAGAAATACCAGAAGAAGAAAGATATGTTGAAGAAGAAAAGAGATTTACATATGAAATCAACGTTGAAGAAGGCGAAGATTATAATACATATGTTGTTACAGGATCATTTGTTGATAGATTACTTGCATCTGTAAATATCCATGATGCAGATTCATTAAGATATTTCCATAAGGTACTTAATAATAAGGGAGTATTACAACAAATTAGAGAGATGGGAGTACAAGACGGAGACATGGTTAGATTAAATGACTTCGAGTTCGAGTACATATTATAGGAGGAACAAAATACATGATAACAGGAAAACAAAGAGCTTATTTAAGAGGGCTTGCAAATACAATGACACCAATATTCCAAATAGGTAAAAATGGTGTTGAAGAAACATTTTTAAGACAATTAGAAGAAGCTTTAGAAGCTAGAGAACTTATAAAAATAAAAGTTTTAGAAAATAGTGGATTAGCTGCTAGAGAGGTTTCAGATGAAATATGTAAGCTTATAGGGTGTGAAGGCGTTCAGGCTATAGGAAGTAAAATTGTATTATATAAGAGATCTGAAAAGAAACCTAAGATAGAATTACCTCAAGGAAAAAGCAAATAGTTATGAAACGATATGGTATGATGGGTGGTACATTTAATCCCATACATTTAGCCCATTTATATATTGCGTATGAAGCTAAAGAAAACTTAAATTTAGATAAAGTTATATTTATGGTTGCAGGAAATCCACCACATAAAAAAGAAAGTTCAGTAATAGATTCTAACTATAGATATGATATGGTTAAAATGGCTATAAAAGATTATTCAGGTTTTGAAATTAGTGATTATGAAATAAAAAAGCAAGGATATAGTTATACTTATGAAACTTTAAAATATTTAAAAGGTGATGAAGGAGATGTTGAAGTCTTCTTCATTGCTGGAGCTGATTCTTTAATGGATATAGAAAAGTGGAAAAATCCAGAATTGGTATTGAGTAATTGTACATTTGTAGCGTTTAATAGAGGCGAATATAATAAAGAAACTCTTGAAGGTCAAAAGAAAAAATTACAAGATAAATATAATTCAAATATAATTTTATTAGATATAATCAATTTGGATATTTCTTCTTCTATGATCAGAGAAAGAATAATAAATGGAAAAAGAGTAGATTTCTTTATGCCTCAGAAAGTTATGAAGTATATAGAACAGAATAATTTATATAGAGGAGATTAAAATGTGGGGATTAGAGGAAATAAGAGAATATTTAAAGAAGAATTTAAAGCCATCTAGGTATGGTCATACTTTAGGTGTTGTTAATACAGCTATCAAGCTTGCAGAAGTTTATGGAGAAGATAAAAATAAAGCTGAAATAGCAGCTCTTTGCCATGATGTTGCAAAAAATATGAGCGATAAAGAATTAAAAAAAATAATAGAAGATGAGAATATTGTTTTATCAATTGATGAAGAAAATACACAAGAATTATGGCACTCTATAATTGCACCTATAATAGCTAAAAAAGTTTTTGAGATAGACGATGAAGAAATTTTAAATGCTATGAGATGGCATACTACAGGTAAGGAAAATATGACTAATCTTGAAAAGATAGTATATCTTGCAGATTTAATAGAACCTTCTAGAAAATTTGATGGTATAGATGAAATTAGAGAAGTAGCTTATAAAGATTTAGACTTAGCTATGTTAAAGGCATTAACTCATACAACTATATATTTATTAACAAAAGGTTGTGCAGTAGATATAAACTCTGTTAAAGCAAGAAATTATTTAGTGTATAATATGAAGACTAAATAGCTTTTAATGGTAATTAATTTTTTATTAGTATATATAAGGTGAGGGACGGGACAATGTCAAGTAAAAAGGATAACAGAGGAAATAATAGTAGAAGGGTCTCTAATAAAAGGAGTAGTAGGGAGCTAAGCCCAAGAGAAGAGTTAGAGATAAGAAAGAAATTAAAAAGAAAAGAAAAAAAATCTACAGTTATAAAAAGAGCAATTACAGCTGCATTTTTAACAATAGTAATATTAACAGTACTATGTGGAGTATACTTGTTTTCTTTTATTGCATCTTTAAATAATAGTGATATAATTGCAGGGGTTGAGCCTAAATCAAATGAAACTGTAAATATATTATTATTAGGTATGGATATAGGAGATGCAGAGAATACTACAAATACTTCTGCTAGAAGAACTGATACTATGATGTTGTTAAATTATAATCCACGTACTGATAATATAAGAGTAGTTTCAATTCCAAGAGATACTTTAATTGAGGTTGAAAATGCACATGATGGTAATGGAAATTATATTCCTTATTGGAAGATAAACTCAGCTTATGTTTTAGGCGGAGAAGAAGAAGTAATAGAACAGGTTGAAGGTTTATTAGATATAACAGTTAATTATCTTGTAGAAATTGATTATGCTGCATTTAGAAATTTAATTGATGCTGTTGGTGGAGTAGAAATGTATATAGATAGAGATATGTATTATGATGATGATGCCCAAGATTTACATATACATTTTAATAAAGGTGAAACAGTATTATTAGATGGACAAAAAGCAGAAGAATTTTTTAGATGGAGAAAGAATAATGATGGTACAGGTCTTGCAGATGGAGATTTAGGAAGAATTAAGAATCAACAAAAATTTATATCTGAATTAATTAAGAAATGTACTAATCCTACTATAATTACTCAAGTTCCTGATATTTTAAATGCTATAAAAGAAAATGTAGTAACTAATATGTCAGGTACAGATATGATAAAGTATGGATTAAAAATGATAAGTAATTCAGGAATATCTATGAGTACATTACAAGGATATAATGAAAGAATATATGGACAAGATTTTTTAGTTGCAGAACCTTCATATAATCAAAGCTTAATAGAATCATTGAAGATTACTAGTGAGGCAGATAATAGTGAAGCTAAAAAGAATTCTTCTATTATGGTTTTAAATGCAACTAGAGTAAATGGTTTAGCAGGTAATCTGAAAACAGAGTTAGAGAAGTTAGGGTATGCAAATATAAGTATTGGAAATGCTGATAAAAGCAAAGAATCAAGTATATTATCAAATAATAAGGAACTAAAAAAATTATTAAGTGATGATACAGGAATTAAAAATCTTTCAAAAAATAAAGACTCAGAATATGAAAATTATGATGCAGTTATAATAATTGGTGAAGATTATTTAGAGTTTGAATAAAATACATTTTTAATTCTTAACTCTTAATTATTTAAGGGAGGTAAGCTATGAGTACCTTAGAAAAAAGCGTAGAAAAAAGCTTTGAGGGTAGAAAGATAAGAGAATACCTAAAAGAAGAGATGGGCTTGTCGTCAAGATTTATAAGAGGAGCTGCTATGGATAAAAGAATAATAGTAAACAATGCTCCTGTAAGAATGAATTATGTTTTAAAAGAAAATGATAATATATCAATTAGTCTAAATAAAAAAGAAAGTCAAAATATTGAGCCGGAAAAGATAGATATAGATATAGTTTATGAAGATAGTGAAATTATAGTTGTAAATAAAAGACCTAATATGGTTGTTCACCCAACTAAAAGATATCAATCAGGAACCTTAGCAAATGCATTATTATATTATTTTAAGGAAACTAATCAAGACTGTATAGTAAGGCTTGTTAGTAGACTTGATATGGATACATCAGGATTAATAATAATAGCTAAGAATCAATATGCTCATATGGAATTATCTAATAATATGCAGCAAAATGAAATAGATAAAAGATATCTAGCTTTAGTTCATGGTCATATGGAAGATATGGAAGGAACAATAGATAAACCAATATATAGACCAGAACTTGAAGGAAATATGAAAAGAGTTGTAGATGAGAGAGGACAAAGAAGTATTACTCACTATAAAGTTATTGAAAGATTAAAAGATGCAGATTTAGTTGAATGTTTACTTGAAACAGGTAGAACACATCAAATTAGAGTACATTTATCTTCATTAGGACATCCTATTTATGGAGATACTTTATATGGATATGAATCAGATTCAGAGATTATATCAAGGCAAGCACTTCATGCATATGGGTTAAATTTTAAATCACCAAGAACTAAAAAGCCGCTTGAGTTAAGAGCTGAATTACCAAATGACATAAAAGTATTACTAGAAAAGTTAAGGAATTAAAATAAAAGAGTTAAAGATAAACTTACTAAAAGCAGTTTATCTTTAACTCTGTTTATTTCGTTTATCTTTAACTCTTTTTTTATTAAAAATTATGTTTATTTCTTATATAAGAACGTCTTGATAAAAATTTTCTTCTACGTTTTTTATTACGTATTATTGATATTAGTATAATAAACAATATAATTACAACAATAATAGTAATTAAGCTTAAGGTAAAATATTTACTTGAAGTAATTTTAGTAATAGTATTTTTGACCATAATTTCATTAGTATACTCTCTATCTACACCACTGGCTAACTTAATATTAGAAACTTTATTACCATTAATTAAAAGAGAAGCATCAAATAAAATGTCCCCTTCTTTAATAGAGGTAGTTGTCAAATCCTTATTATCATATTCTACAGATATGTTAGGATTATTTATATCTTCGCTTTCGCCTAGATTAAAAGTATAATAAAAGTCTTCAGTTGATAATAAAGGAATAGATGTAGAATCATCTATAGAATAATCATCTAATTTATCACCTTTAGAAATTACTTTTTCAGTTTTAAAGTTTTCAAATCCCCAATCAAATAATTGACCTACGCTTGTATATAATCCATCTTTATCAGTTGCATTTAAGAAAGCACCAATTATAGTTTGATCATCTTTTTTAGCTACTGCTGTATATGAATGATTTGCAGCTGTAGTATAACCTGTTTTACCACAATAAGCATATTCATATTTATATTGTGAATCATCTTTCAATAAATGATTATGATTTGTAGCCCATTTTTCACTACCATCTGAAAATGGATGATTTTCATAAAAATGATATGGAGTTTGTGAAATTCTAACAAAATCAGCATTTTGAGATGCATATCTCATTATTAATGCTAAGTCATGGGCTGTAGTTAAATGTCCTTCTTCTGTTAGCCCACTTGGATTTTTAAAATTGGTGTTAGTTGCACCAAGTTCTATAGCTTTTTTATTCATTAATTTTGCGAATTCTTCATTTGAACCAGATATGTGTTCGGCAATAGCTTCAGCACAATCATTTCCAGATTCTAAAAGTAATCCTAAGAGTAATTCTTCCATTGTATAAACTTCACCTTGAGCAAGTCCAAGTGAAGATCCATCTGCTAATGGAGGATTTTCTCCTATAGTTACCTGTTCATCTAATTTAAAATTTTCTAATGCAATTATTGCTGTCATTACTTTAGTAGTTGAAGCAGGCATATATTGTACATTAGCATTTTTTTCATAAAGCACTTTTCCTGTAGTTCCATCCATAAGATAAATACCTTCAGAATATAAGTTAGGTAGTGCAAAAGAGTTTATAGTTGTTAGATTAGTTAGTACGCTTGTAAGTAAAAATACTAAAGCAAACGTTTTACATAATAATTTTTTCATAAACCTCTCCCTTAAGTTATATCTTATACTTTATAAGTTTACCAAAAAAATAAAAGGAATTCTATAGATAAATTCATTGATAAAAGTTTAGATATAGAATTTATGACAATAATTATAAATGTAACGTAGAAGGAGGGATATAATGGATGTTTTAAAGAATAAAAAAGTAATAGGAATAATAATAGTTTTATTTGTAACAGGAACTGTATCTCTATTAACATATGGGAAAAATAGAAATAATGTTTTTAAAGATGAATATATGCAAAATATTTTTATTGATGAAGAGAATATTAGCGTTGAAAAGGATAATAGTAATAGTGAGTATTTAAAAGAAACTGAAGAGGAGAATAATAATTTAGTTATTGAGAATAGTAATGATAACAGCAATTTACAAACAAGTTCTAATAACACAATAGTAGTTGAAATTAAAGGAGAAGTAATGAATCCAGATGTTTATACTTTAAGTGAAGGAAGTATAATTAAAGACTTAATTGAAATGGCAGGAGGATTGACAGAAGAAGCTGATATTTCAAATATAAATAGAGCTAAAGAAATTAATAATCATGATTTAATAATAATTAGAAATATAAATGATGTTAACATAGATGTAGAAGTAGAAAATAATGAAGTGAACGAAGAAAGTGATGATGGAAAAATAAGTATAAATGATTCAGATATAAGTAAACTTAAAGAAATTCCAGGAATAGGGGAAGTGAAAGCTAATTCTATAATTTCATATAGAGAAAAAAATAATGGCTTCAAATCTATTGAGGAGTTAAAAAATGTTGATGGAATAGGAGAAAAGACTTTTGAGAAAATAAAAGATAGCATTAAATTGTAGGACATAATGTGAATTTTACATAAATATGTTACCAAATGCTTTTAAAACATAGAAGATTAATGTTATAATTAATAGGATTTATGAAAATATACTATTGAGTTAAATAATAGCATAGGGGGTAATAACATGAAGAAGAAGGCAATATCTTTAGCATTAGTTGCAATGTTAGCTATTAGTGTAGTAGGATGCTCAAGTAACAACAATGAAGGAAAGACAACAGAGGATAATCAAAAGACAGCAGTTGAAAATGTGGATATACTTCCAGGAACATGGTCAGAAGATTATAGTAGAGAAGAAGTTAAAGAGTTATATGAAAAATCATTAGCAAGTGTAGAATCAACAGCTAAAGGATATTCATTAGATTATGATATTACAGAAGATGAAATAAAAGAAGAAAATGGCGAATCAGTTAATGATACTTATATATATTTTGATATTCCAGAGGCAGAAAGATTAGAAAGTTTATACTTTGGTTTTAAACAATATGGTTCAGATTTAGCTAATGGAAAATTAGAAATGAAATTAGGGTATAAATTAGATAAAAAGACTATTTTAGAAACAGGAAAATTTGATTTTGAAAATTTATCATTATCAGCTTTTTCGCAAGCATTTACTGGTGATTATGAAAGGGATTATACTGAGTTAGATAAACAAATATACGATATAATTAAAAATGGTACAGATGAGGGTATACAAACTATAACAAATAATATTGATGGTTTAAAAGAGACAATAACAATTACAGAGGACTTTTTACTTTATAAATTAGAAAGTAGAGTATATAACTTTAAGTAAATAATAAGCTTTAATTATATAAATATAAATTCTATGGAGGTAGAGATGGTAGATAACAATGAAGAAAATCTAGAGAATAAATCTAATGAAACTGAAAACAATAATGATTACGTATCAACAGAAGTTTTAGAGGAAGCTAAGGTATATTTAGCTGAAGAGAAGGCGGCAGAAGCAAGAGAATTTATAAGGGATGAAGAAATAAAGAATGATGGTAAATTTCTTCACTATACAAAAGTTATTTTAAGTGGAATATTAGATCAAATATTTGCTATAGCTTTAGCATTAATATTATTTGGAATATTTGATTTATCTTTAAGAGTTTTTGGATATAGAGTAGCTTCAAGAGAAGAGGTATTTATGATTATTTATGCAATAAGTAACATACTATACTATCCAATTTTACAAGAACTTTTACACGGAAAGACTTTAGGAAAAAAATTCATCTTTAGATAATTTTATAAGACACCTTTATAATAATTTATAGAGGTGTTTTTATTTTTGTTTTAATGTATAATACTAATAGTTAGAAATTAAAAGTTATGAATTTTTATAATAAATAATTAATTTTTAGATTGGAGCGTAAGATGAAAAGAGGAAGTCAATTAACATTAAAAATAAACAATATGAAATTTCCTTCAACAGGGATTGCAGAGTGTGAAGGAAAGAAGATTTATGTGAAAGGTGCTTTTCCTGGCCAAACAGTAAAAGCTACAGTTAAGAAAAATAGAGAAGGATATGCAGAAGCTAAGCTTGTAGATGTTATTGAAAAGGCTGGATATGAAATAGATGCACCATGTCCTCACTTTGGAGTATGTGGAGGATGTAGTTCTCAAAATTTAACTTATGAAAAGCAATTGGAATTATTAAGTGATGAAATTTGTGATCTTTTTGAAGAAAAGGACTTACCTATGGGAATGTACCTTGGAGTAAAAGGGAGCGAAAATTGCTGGGAGTATAGAAATAAAATGGAGTTCACTTTTGGAGATTTAGAAAAAGGTGGAGAACTTACTTTAGGAATGCACATGAAGGGAAAATCTTTTGGTGTATTAACTGTTGATAGTTGTATGATAGTTGATGAAGATTTTAGAACAGTCCTTAAAACAACAGTAGATTATTTTAGAAAAACAGGTTTACCTTATTATAGAGTAATGAGAAGAGAAGGTTATTTAAGACATTTAGTTATTAGAAAAGCTACTAATACTGGTGAACTTATGGTTAATTTAGTAACTACAACTCAAATTGATTTTGATTTAACTGAGTATACGGAATTACTTAAGGCACAAAGTTATAAAGGTGAATTAGTATCTGTATTACATACTGAAAATAATTCTTTATCTGATGCAGTTGTACCTGAAAAGGTAAATGTATTATTTGGAAGGGATTACATAGTTGAAACTTTACTTGGTCTTAAATTTAAAATATCACCATTTTCATTCTTCCAAACTAACTCTAAGGGAGCAGAATCTCTTTATAGTGTAGTTAGAGATTTTATGGGAGATGGTGAAAATAAAGTTGTATTTGACCTTTATTGTGGAACTGGTACAATTGGTCAAATAGCTGCACCTAATGCTAAGAAGGTTGTTGGACTTGAGCTTATTGAAGAAGCTGTTGAAGCTGCAAAGGAAAATGCGAAGCTTAATGGATTAAATAATTGTGAGTTTATAGCTGGGGATGTTGCTGAAACTATTAAGAAGGTTAAGGATAAACCAGATATAATTATTTTAGATCCTCCAAGAAGTGGTGTTTCACCAAAGGCTTTAGATTATGTAATTAGATTTAATGCACCTGAAATAATTTATGTTTCTTGTAATCCTAAGACAATGGTGGAAAATTTAGATGTATTATTAGCTCATGGATATAAGGTTGATAAGAGCACAGTTAAGGATATGTTCCCAAATACTCCGCATGCTGAAACTGTAGTAAGGTTAGTTAAGTAATATAGCTATTTATAAGCATTTATATGTATTTTAAATTATATCTTTCCACCCATTTTCCACCGTAAATGTGAAATGGGTGGAAAGATTTTTATTTATGTATAGCTTTTTCAAAAATATTAACTGAATCATTTTTCATTTTTTTCGTAACATGTACGTATGTATCCATTGTAGTTGATAATTTAGAATGTCCAAGTCTTTGTTGAACATCTTTCATGTTTGCACCATTTTCTATTAACATAGTTGCATGAGTATGTCTTAAGCTGTGAAAATTAAAATCAATTTTTAGTTCATAATTAATAACCCTGCTTAAATATTTTAGTGATTCCGTAGTAACATTTTCTCCATTTTCTTTAGTGCATATAAAGTTACTATGTTTGTACCAAGGACCATATTTTAGTTTCATTTCATTTTGGTGCTTTCTATGGGCAAGTAATATTTTTTTTAGTGAAGCTCCAAATGTTACAGTTCTATGACTACTTTGTGTTTTTGGAGTACCAAATACCCATTCGTGCCCTATTTTTACTAATATCTTATTAACCTCTAATGTATTATTGTCGAAATCTATATCTTCCCATTGTAGTGCTGTTACTTCACTAGCTCTTAAGCCGGTGTGGAATGCTATTTCTAGTGGCATATAAAAACTACTTCCGAGTGGGAATCTCTCTATAATCTCATTGAATTGTTTCATTGTAAGTATCTTTAAGTCATTTTCATCTTTTTTATGAAGCACGTCATATCTAGGCATTTTTACATATTGCATTGGATTTTCTTTTATGTATTGCATTGGATATACGGCATATTTTAATGATCCCGAAAGTAATCCATAGAAGCTGCTAACAGTATTCTTTGAAAAACCACTTATACTTTTTTTATTAAGATAGTCCTGTAATATGGACGGATTTAAGGATTTGAGTTTGTACAACCCTAATACTGGTTTTAAATGTTGTCTTATATATCTTTCATATAATATCGCTGTAGTTTTTTTACATTGTACTTGAACGTAATTTTTGTACCAAAAATCTAAGTAGTCTGAAAAACTCATATCACTTCTTTCTTGCAATGAACCTGCATTTTCGTATTCGGCTATTGCCTTTCTAAGGGCGGCTTGAGCTTCTTTTTTTGTTTTACCACCTTTACGCTCAATCTTTTTTCTTTTACCTTCAACCTTTGCTAGTTCGAAATAATAGTACCAATTGTCACCTTTTTTTCTAACTCCACCTTGCATGGTGTTGCACTTCCTTTCTTGATTATTTCTTTCCCTTGAATTTTTAAGCTAAGTATTTTATTTATATCTATTCCCATATTTTAAGACCCCTTTTTAAACAAATAGAACATGCGTTCTATATTATGATATGATATTTAGAATAATTTTGCAATAAAAATGCAAAATATTACAATAATCCTGCGTCTAGTGAGTATTGTAGTCTTAATATCTGTTAAATACAAGGTTCTCTATAGAGAACAAATCGACATAATAATACAGATTATTACATAAAGTTACAAAAAATAAGACTAAATGATAACACATTTAGTCCTAATCGTTTTTTGATGCTTCTTTTTTTGCTTTTTTTAATAAAGCATCAACATCACATCCGGTTTTCTTTAATTCTTCTATAAATAATTTAAACTCTTCTTTTGTTATTTGGTACTCATTTGGATATTCCATTTCGACTGTACCAATATTACTATCTTCATATGAATAGTAAACTCCATTTGGATTATTAGCTCTACCCACGAGATAGTCAGAGGTGCAGTTAAAGAAATCACTTAGTTTTTTTACATCAGATGCCTTTAAATTTCTCAATCCCTTTTCCCATTTATAAATTGTTTCTTTTGATTCTCCTACCTGCTTACCTACTTCTTCTTGGGTTAATTCTCTCGACGTTCTTAACTCTTTTAATCTTATTCCTGTAATATTGTTCATTTTAGCTATAACACCTCTCTTCTATTATACCCCATGTAGTGAACAATAGTAATAGTTTAAAATAGATTTGATGTGTAATATTTCAAAGAAATTGCAATTACTTACAAAAAAAGCGTAAAAATTTGCAACAAAAGTGTTGACAATGACCAAAATGGACGTTATACTTTAGATATCAGGTGACCAAAATGGTCATAAGAAAAGGAGGAGGTGAAGTAATAATGACGAATATCATTAAAGCTATAAGAGTTTATAATGGATACTCACAAGATGATGTTGCTAAAGGAATTGAAATGTCTAAAAGAACTTATTTTACTAAAGAAAATAATCCTAAGTTATTTACAGTAGGCGAGTTAGAAAAATTAGCAAGTTTTTTAAAGGTAGATAAGGAAATTTTTTTTAAAAATAAAATGACCATTTTGGACATTATAAATTAATAAGGAGGAAATATATGATTACATTCGGTGAAAGTTTGATCTATTATATGGAACTTAAAAATTTATCTTCTTATGGCTTAAGTAGAATAAGTGGAGTTGAAAAGGGATATATAAGCGAGTTGAAAGATGGCATTAAAGATAATCCAAGCATAAGAATTATTTGCAAGTTATGCAAGGCTTTAGAAATATCGCCAAATGAACTTATACCAGAATGTATGTGGGGGAACGATGGAATTATTGACAGTAAAGGAAGTAGCACAGAAATTAAAAATTAATATTAATTTAGTTTATGCCCTTATAAAGGCAGGACATTTACAAGGTTTAAAACTTGGAGCTACAAAGGTAACATCTTATGAATTAGAGAGATTCATCAGAGAAGCATCAGGAAAAGATTTTAGTGATCTCAATAATGTAACTGAATATGTTTCAAATTAGGAGTTGATAACATGAATAATTTAGAAGTTAAAAATCTAGTAATGAAAATAATGAATGAAGCTTATGATAAGAGTATATTAACTAATGCAGAAGTATTTGTTAATTTTTATGCCCATACAAAGAATTTATCAATAGATATATATCCAATGGGGTGGGATAAAAGAAAAGAAATAAATAATAAAAAGTATGAAGTTAATTTAGAGGCTAAAAAATGGTTAAAATTCAAAACTATAGATGAAATCATTAAGGCTCTTGATGGTATATATAAAGAGATTTGTACACTTTAAGATAAGTAGGCTGAAAAGCCTTTTTAAATGATCGAATATGCGAAAAATGATGTAGAAAAAGTTAATAAAAAGTTATATAAGGCGATAAGCCTTAAAAAAATACACATGCTGCGAAAAATGAAGTAGAAAAATTAATAATGGAGGATAACAAAATGGAAAATGTAAAACATATGCACAAAGATGTTGTAATAACAAGAAAAGATGGAGAATTAGTTGTAACTAGTAGACAAGTTGCAGATGATTTTGAGAAAGAACACTCAAAGGTAATTAGAACTATAGAAAATTTATTTCAAGGTATAGCCAAAAGTGGCGACACCCCTAGTAAATATTTCATTATGGATTCATATGAAAATGAGCAAAATAAACAGAAGTATATTCAATATCTTGTAACACAAAGAGGGTTTAGCTTGTTAGTTATGGGATTTACTGGGGCAAAGGCATTGGAATGGAAGTTAAAGTATATTGAAGCATTTAACAAGATGGAACAAGCTATTAAAAATCCATATGCACATTTAAGTAAAGAAGTACAAGCTATATTTGCATTAGATCATAAGCAACAGCAATTAGCAGTTGAAGTTAAGGAACTTAAAGAAGGTATGCCACTTTTTAATGTTGAGTGCAAGGAAATACAAGCTGCAGTTAAAAGAAAAGGTGTAGAAATATTAGGGGGTAAAAATTCAGTAGCTTATAAAAATAATTCTATAAGAGGAAAAGTTTATTCTGATATTCAACAACAATTAAGAAGAGAATTTGGAGTAAGTAGATATGAAGCTATAAAGAGATGTCAACTTCCAGTAGCACATGAAATAGTTTCTAAGTATACAGCACCAATTTATTTAGTCAATGAGATTTACCTATTAAATCAACAGTTAAGTGATGCAGATTATACAGTATAGGAGTGAATGTTATGAATTTATGGGGAATGTTTAGTTTTGTATTACCAGTTGCTTTATGCGTTATTTGTGGAGCTATGGCTGTATTGGCATCAATTATAGGATATTTAATAGAAGGAGTTAATAATGCAAAGAAAAATTAAGACTAGAAAAGAATTGCTAGAAGAAAGAATAAGCAAATTAGAAAGTTATATATTTTGTGATGATTGTGGGGAAACACTTAAAAATATTTACACAGAGCATCTTAGTTATTTAAGAAAAGAGTTAAAAGAGTGTGAGGTGGATTAGATGTTATTTAATAGATTACTAGATTTACATGGAGAATTGACATATAAGGAATATGAATTATTGCTTAAAGTTGTTAAAGATGATATTCAGTTTGGAAAGGACTTAGGGATTGAGTATACAGATACTAAGATATTAAATGTAATAAATAATACAGCTAATGTAATTAGGAGGTTAGACATGAAACAATTAAAAAAATTAACTAGAGAACAAAAGAAATTTTTAATGGAGGAAGGATTAGATCCTAGAGATTTTCTTATAGAAAGATCAACTCCAGAAGCATTTGTTTTTTACAATATTCATACAAAGGTTTTATGGAATTTTAGGAGATAAAAGAAAATGGACATACCACAGCGACCAAACTAAAGGTAAGTCCAAATAAAAAGAATCATTATTATTATAACAGAAGGGGAAAGAAAATGGCAGAGGCAAATTATTATGCAATTATACCAGCTAATGTTAGATACGATTCAGAGTTATCTGATAAAGCTAAGTTACTCTATGGGGAAATAACAGCACTAACTAATAAAGAAGGTTACTGTTGGGCATCAAACAACTATTTTGCTGAATTATATGGAGTTAAAGTATTATGCATTAAACGAAATATAAAGGATTTAGTTGATAAAGGTTATTTAAAATCAGTATTAATATATGATGGCAAGTTAGTGAAAGAAAGAAGATTATATTTAAATAATAATGTATCATTTTCAGATTTAAACAGTAATGATAGTGGTATCAAAAAAGATACTAGGGGTGGTATCAAAAAAGATACTAGGGGTGGTATCAAAAAAGATACGGATATTATTACAAGTATTAATACTACAAGTATTAATATATATAGTCGAATTATTGATTATTTAAATAAAAAAGCTGATACAAGATATAGAAGTACTACAAAGAAGAATAAAGACTTAATTAAGGCTCGAATAAATGAAGGATTTAGTGAAGATGATTTTATTAAAGTTATTGATAATAAAGTCAATGAATGGGCCAATACAGATATGGAGAAGTATTTAAGACCAGAAACTTTATTTGGTACAAAATTTGAAGGGTATTTAAATCAAAAGGAGTTAAAAAATGGACAATATAACAACGGGAAATGTGGTAATAGATGGAGTACTGGAAAGGATAAGAAAAGCTTCAATGTCAACACAGAAAGTCAATACGGAGAGCTTAGTGATGAAGATAGAAGAAGGGCAGAAGAACTCATATAACTGCGATAAGTGTAAGGATACTACATGGATACTTGATAGTAATGGGAAAGTAGTAGAAAGATGCAAGTGCTATGAAATTATAAAAGTTAGAGAGCAATGGGAAGCTTCAGGACTTAAAACAGATGATTTGGACAAGACATTTAAAAGCTATGAACCTTGGAATGATTTAACCAAGAGAATGAAAGGTGTAACAACTAACTACTATTTAAGATTTAAAGAAATAGAAAAGACGAAGCATAATTCAATATTATTTTGTGGACAGCCAGGATCAGGGAAAACTCATTTAAGTATAGCTTTAGCTAATAATTTCATTAAAAAAGATAACAAAAAGGTTGTGTACATGCCATATAGAAGTGTGATTACTACATTAAAGCAGAATATTCTAGATAAAGAATATTATAAGAATTTAGTTGGTAAGTACCAGATGGCAGAAATACTTTTAATAGATGATTTATTCAAAGGAAAAGTAAATGAAACTGATATCAATATAATGTTTGAAATAATTAACCATAGATATATTAATAAATTGCCAATCATATGCAGCACAGAATATTTAGTTGAGGAAATGTTAAGTTTTGACGAAGCAATTGGAAGTAGAATCTATGAAATGGCAAAAGGATTCATTGTTGAAGTTAAGGGCCAAGAAAATAATTATAGATTGAGAGGTTAGAAAATGGATTTAAAGATGTATTTATTAGATAAATCAGAAAAGCTTGGATTAGATAATAAAGATTTAACTTTAATAGAGTTTAGAAATTTATTATTGCAGGAAGTAAAAGAAAGTGAAATTGAAATAGAGAAAATCAGAGTTTATAAGAACTATGGTGAAAAGGCTCAAAAACATAGGATTTTATTAGCACAAGAATTATTAGATGTAATCCAAATATGTATAACTGGATTAGTGATGTTAGCAAAGGAAGGAATAGATCTTAAACTTCAGCTTTGGAAGCATAACTACAAGTTAATAAATGAGAGGCAATGGAAGTACAAAAAGTTTATTGAAATGAGGGTGATGGAGAATGTTAGTAAAAATGATTAACAAGGTTGTAGAGAAAATAAAATTCAAGTTTAAAGGAACTCAAAATCAAGAGTTCGTATTTGAATCAAACATTTCAGTGCCATTTGAGGATCCAGAAGTTATTTCTGAGGAAAAGTTTATTGATGCAGTAGAAGCAGCTAATATTGATTTAACTTCAAGAGAGGATATTAAAGGGTCAAGAAGATTAAGTAAGATTGAAAAATATTATATTTATACCTCAATCGTAGATAAGGACAAGTTACACCTTGTAAGAATTTTATTGAATACAAAGAAATTTAGGGTAAAAAAGAAGTTAGTAAAGAGGTTATTGTAATGGGGATAGTAGAAAAACTTTTTGTGATTTAACTGAATATTACTACTTTAAAGGTTTACCACTTAAGGAAGCATTAAATAAGGCAACAAAATTATTAGGAAAAGAAAGAGGGGATAAATATGAATAAAGTAGTTTTAATTGGGAGAACAACTAAGTCACCAGAATTAAGATATGCACCAGGCACAGGAACAGCAGTATGCAGATTTACATTAGCAGTACCAAGAGCATTTAAGAAGGATGAAGCAGATTTTGTTAATTGTGTAGCGTTTGGAAAGATAGGAGAAACTATAGCTCAATATGTTCTAAAAGGTAGACAAGTAGCTGTTAGTGGAAGTATTAGAACTGGATCATATGAAAATAATACAGGAAATAAAGTTTATACAACTGATGTTGTGCTAGATGGATTTGAATTTATAGGTAATAGTAGCAGTAGTAATTCAGATAATGCAGGAACATGGAATCAACCAACAGATAATTCAGATATGGGATTTGGAGATATGACTCCAGTAGATGATGGTGATATGCCATTTTAAAAATTAAATATCGGTAGTTGCATAATTTGCAACTACCGAGCTAAAGGGGATATAAGAATGAATAATAGATGGAGAGAAGAAGAAATTCAGTATTTAGAAGATAGTTGGGGAGTTTATAGTATACCTACTATAGCTAAAAAATTAAATAGACCAATTGGTGGAGTGAAAGCTAAAGCATATAGAATAGGCTTAGATCAACATTTATATTCGGGAGGGAAAGTAACATTAAATTTAGTTATTCAGAATTTGGGGTATAAGTCATACACTTGGATGGCAAAGCAATTTTTAAAATATGGATGTCCTATTCAAAATAAAAAAGTAAATAATAAAAGCTTTAAGGTTATCGAGATAAATGAGTTTTGGGAGTGGGCTAAAGAAAATCAAGATATTTTAAACTTTAGATATTTTGAAGAAAATAGTTTAGGATTAGAACCAAAATGGGTTAAAGAGAAAAGGAGGCAAGATAGAATAAATCTTAAAAAGCTTAACAAAAACAAATTATGGACAAGGGAAGAAGAAACTTTATTAATTGCTAAGTTAAAAAGTTATAGATATACGTGCAAAGAATTAGCTGAAGAGTTTAATAGAACTGAAAATTCGATTTTAAGAAAAATATCTAAAATGAAAATTCCATATAGGCCAGTACCTAAAAACGAGAAAAAAATAAATGAAATAATATGGACGAATAAAGAAAATGAAAAGTTTGTAAGGTTATATAAAAGTGGATATTCAATAAAAGAAATTTCAGATATTTTAAGAAAGAGTGAAGAGCTAATAGAAGAAAGGGTTAATTTATTAAATTCTCAATATAAGGGTGAAAAAAGAAATAGGCCTTGGAGTATAGTGGAAGAAAAATATTTATTTAAATACAAGGATTCTAAGACTTACAATGAATTAGCCTTAGAGTTGAATAGAAGTAAAGATTCTATTCAGAAGAAAGTTTCTAGATTAAATCTCAATTTAGTACATGCAATTAGCGGTTGATGAAGAATTTTGAATAAAAGAGAGGTGAAACCATGACAAAGTTAAATAGTGAAGTGCTTAATGGACAAGTATCAATATTTGATTTAATGGGATTAACAACTATAACTACAGCAAAAAAAGTTATAAAAAGAGTAATATTTAAACCTAAATATAGATGGCAAGCTAATTTTTTTAATGAGTTTAAAATTGGTAAAGAGTATGATGTTGTAAATGAATATAAAAACAGATGTGGAATAGAATTTTATGTACTTGATGGAATTGAAAGAGAAGCATGGCGTGAATTGTTTGAAGAGATAAAAGAATAATTTGGAGGGATAGAAATGAAGAAATATAAAGTTAAAGTAGAGCAAATAAAAGAGTACGAAATAGAAATTGATGATAACAAAATATCAATTGAAGATTTAGAAGCGTTTGAAAGTGTAATGTATAAACTTGATGAAGTAGAAGATGATAAATATGCTTCATTTGCTTATGAAATAGCTAGAAATAAAGCTAATGATTTAAGTTTTGAAGGGATAGGATATCCATTGATAAAAGGGAGAAGTTATATAAAGGATATGGAAAATGAGAATATCAATATCAGTATGATTGATGAAGACTATGAAGATATTGAAGTAGAAGAATTATAATTCATAATTTGGAGGAATAATAATGAAATTACCAAAATATAAAAGAGAATATTGCTGTGATGAATGTGGATTAATATGGTTTGCTGAAACTACAACATCGAATTCTACAGTTTGTCCAGAGTGTGGAAATAGTAATAGAAAAGGACTTATATATGCTTGTGATAGTATGGCTTATGCATATGCCTATAATTCTATAGTAGAAATGTTAAGGGAAAAAGGTAAAGAGATTCATTTTCATGAGGAACACCCTAAACATCAAAAAGAGCATATGAATAATTTAATGAGAGGTAATTGTTAATGATAGTGAATACAAGTAGTTTATTTGAATAAAAGAGAGGTGAAACCATGGCAAAGTTAAGCAATGAAGTTATTGATGGACAAGTATCAATATTTGATTGTGAAACTAAAGAAAATAAAATAACAGATATGCAACAGAAAACTATAGATAAAGTTCTAGGAGAGAATACAGGTACAGAAGTATTTCTTTATGAAAGTGGAGTGGTAGGGGTTATAGCAGATGATGATCCGGAAATAATTATACCACAAGGAGATATTAGTAAAGCATTTAAACCAAAGGAGACAAGGAAAACTTATCTAATACGTGAAGATGGATATATATTAGCAATAGCCGTAGGAGAAGAAAGAAAGGGAGAAAGAATAAAATGGAGGGAATAGGAATGAAGAAAATTGAATTATATTTATATGAGGATTTTAAAGATATATTAACAGAATGGGATGAAGTAAAAGTTTATAGAACTTTGTTTGTAGTTGATGATGTTAAGTTGTGGGATAGAGCAATAAAAATAGATGGTAAGTTTTATTCAGTATGCTGTTCACAAGGGAATAAATATAAGATTAGAGAACTTGAACAATTCGATATTGAAGAAGAAGAGAATTGGGATACAAGCGAAATTAAATGTCCTATTTGTGGATATGAAAAAAGTGATAGTTGGGAGTATGATTCAGATTATGGAGAAATTGAATGTGGAGGTTGTGGTGCAACTTTAGAATGGAGTAGAGAAGTAGAAGTATCATATTCGACAGAAGTTAAAAAAGTTATGGAACCATTAAGCTTATAGTTACAACGAATGATTTGAAATTATTGCGAAGAAAGGGAGGTATAAAATGTTATTGCTAAAAAGAGAAGAATTAGAGTATGTTTTCGATAATGAAGAACAAGCAATTGAAATGTTAAAAGAGTTAAAAGCTGATAAATATGTAATTTCAGCAGATACAAGAAAAGATTTTAGATTTGATATTTGTAAATGGGCTTATATTGTTTATGCTTCGAAAGTTATAAAACTATAATTCGAAATTCAAAAATATTGTTGTCAAATTAAAATATTGTGAGTTAGATGGAGGGGTATAAGTGAGAAAAATACAAGTTGAAAGAATGAATAAAATTAATGAATTGATTGAAGTTATAGCTAACACAGATAGAAAATTTTTTTCTAATAGTAATAAAGATAGTATTGATAAATTTATAGAAGGTAAAACAACAGTATTCTTCTATGATGCTTATTTAGATAAAAAAATAAGTTTAACTTATAAAAATAGGCATAATTTTAGTCATGGTGGTACGTTGTGGGGATTAGTTAATGATTTTAAGTCTTGGATATTAAATGGTAAACCATCAAATGGAGAAAATGGATACGGAGGATTATATTGTCCACATTGGGGGTATAGCGAAGAAGGACAATTAAGAGTTATAGAAAAGGCTAAGGAAATTGGATATTTAAATTAGAGAACAATTCAAAATCACTGTTCGTTAAGGTTGGAGGTAAAAAATGAATTTTGTAAAAACAGGATATAAACCATCAAAGATTCAAGCACAAAGAAATAGGATTGTAACTATTTCAAAAAAGTTAGAATTAAGTTGGATATTTGATAATGAAGTGAATGAATACTTAGAACAAGGATGGAAACTAGATAGAATCGAAACAGTTAAGAAAGATAATGATATTTTATTAATTGGATTCTTAAAAAGGTATTAAGCTAAATTCAAAAAAAGATAGAGAATAGAAGTAAATCCAGATAATATTATATACTTCTATTCTCATAAGATAATCAAATTCAATTAAAGGAGGAGAAGGACATGGAGAACTTAAATTATAGAAATTGCAATGAGGAAGTAACTGTAAAATTAATAGGAAAATTAACAATGGAGTTACCAGAGCTAGAGGTTAATCTACCAAAACAGTTAGAGATAAAAAGATTGGTAGAAGAAGTTTTATATGGATATGAGGTTACTACAAAAGAAACAGCATTAGTAACAAGTGATCTTGAAGATAGAATAAACTATTTTCTAGCAACTAAAAAGCTTGAAGGTTTATCAGAAGCAACTTTAAAGAATTATAGATATAACTTAAGAAAATTATGCAATTTCTTTAATAAGCCAGTATCTATGATTACAAGTGCTGATATTAAAATGTTCATGTATTCTGAAAGTAGTACTAAGTCACCAGCTGGAATGAACACATTTATGACACCTATTAAATTATTCTTTGCATGGCTTCAAAATGAAGAGTTTATTATTAAGAATCCATGTTCTTCAATAAAACCAGTTAAGGAGCCTAAGCGAGAAAAGAAACCTTTGAATGAAGAACAAGTTGAAATGTTAAGAGATTGTATGCTTAGTAGACGAGATAGAGCAATATTAGAATTCTTTTTAAGTACAGGTTGTAGAGTAGCTGAAGTTGGCAATGTTAAGGTAAGAGATTTAGATATGACACATAAGACTTTGTTAGTCATAGGGAAAGGTAACAAGGAAAGAAGAGTATATTTTACAGAAAGATGTAAAAGAGCAATACTAAATTATCTTAGAGAACGTGAAGAGCAAGGAATAATGAGTGAATATTTATTCTGTTCTTCAAAAGCACCAAAGAAAAAATCAATAAATAAAGAACCATATAAGAAATTAAATAATAGAGGTTATCAAGTTATTGTTGATAAGATGCAAAAAATGGCCAATATAGAAATGAGAATTACTCCACATACACTAAGGCATACTTTTGCAACATTTGCTTTAAGAAGTGGTATGAAGCCAGAAGTGATCCAGCAAATTTTAGGTCATAACGATGTAGGATTAACTTTAAGAGTATACGCACGTGTAGCACAAACAGATATTGAATATTCTTATAGAAAATTAGTTTCGTAAAAGAAGGTGTATTAAATGGACAAGCTAATATTAATATTCTTTATAGTAGATATAATAATAACAATTTTACAGTTGATTATATGTGTAAAAATATCAAAAAAACATGAGATTATGAAGTGAGGTAATAAAAATGGGAAGATTTATAAATGCTGGATATGAAAATAATGTGAATGTAGATAAAGTAGTAGCTGTATTAAATTCAGATTCAGCTCCTGGAAGAAGATTAATAAAAAATGCTAGAGAGTCACAATTATTATTAGATGCAACAGAAGGAAATAAGACATTAGCAATAATTGTTACTGAAAGTGGGCATGTAATTACATCAGCATTTAGAGCAGAAACATTAAGAAAGAGAATTGATGAATGTTAAAAATAAGAAAAATATAGAAAAATATATAAAAATAATAGAAATGATTAAATAAATATTGGAATAGCACCAAAAATGTTAAAAGTTATCCTTAAACGTAAGGTGCTATTTTTTCCTAAATATATTAAGATATTTATATACAAATCGGAAATAACACGAAGTTCGTAGGGATATTGCTTATTAAAATTTTAAAATGTCCACTTTGAATGGGTTGGGGTAAACTATATCATTTTTTAGGAGGGATAGGTATGAATAAAGAGTTGGTAGGACAACTATATTGCAATGGATTAAATGCGAGAGAAATTTCAGAACAGTTAAATGTAAATAAAACTGCTGTAAATAAATGCATACAAAGAAATTTTAAAGATTTTAAATCTATTCACTTAAAAAATAGAAAGCATCTAAAGTTTTATGAAAATGAGGTAAGAAAAATAACAAAATATGAAAGTAAGCAGTATATGAGTGATAAAACTTTTATATTAAAAAATAGATCTCTCTATGAAACTAAAGAAGATGGAGATATAGTGTTAAAAAAGAATATAGATTGTGCAATTCCTTGGGATGTACCAAGAAGATTGATAAATGAGTTTAAGAGTTGTTAGAAATAACAGCTCTTTTATTATGTTTAAAATGGAGGGATAGTAATGAAGATTGGAATAATTATAAAAGAAAGTTGTCCAGAGCGTTATGAAAGGTTAAGAAAAATTAGAGGTGAAAATAAAAAAGAAAATCTGACAGAGAAAGATATTAAGGAATTAATGCATCATTCATCATATAGGAGAAGTAGACGAGGAGCTATTAAGCAGGTGAGGTAATGGTGGAAGAAAAAATAAGAGAATGGGAGAAAGGTTCTGCAAATCCTATTCCAGATTCTAAATATGAAAGATATAAAGAAAAGCTGGTTGAATTAAGTAAAGAATATCCAGAAAGAAATTTAATGTTATTTTTACTTGCTAGGGCAACAGGATATAGAATGCAAGACATAATAACATTAACAGTTGGAGAAATAAAAGATGCATTAGATAAAGGGTACTTTGAAATCCAGGAACAAAAGCAATATAAACAATGGCAAAGTGAAGTTGTTAAGAATCCTAATAGGAGAAAACCAAAGAAAAGAGTTGCAGAAATTGGACCATCACTAGAAAAGCATTTAAAGCAATATCTTAAAGGAAAGAAAAGGTCAGAGTTTGCATTTCCTAGTAGAAAAGGGAAAGGGAATGAAGCTTTAACACAAAAATCTTTTAGTGATAAGTTAAAAGAAGTTGGAGAAGCTATTGGATTAGAGCATATAACAGGACATAGTCCAAGAAAAACATATGCTACTAAAATCTATACTGAAACTAATGGTAATTTAGAAGCAGTAAGAATAGCACTTGGACATAAGAGTATAGAGGAAACTAAAAGATATTTAGGATTAAAAGAACAAATGGCAAAAGATGCTGCAAGAATAGCTGATACAGGAATATAAGATTAAATTACTGTTTAGAGGTTAAATCAGTAAAAAAAGAAATGGTACTTATTTAAGGGATAAATAAAAAATTATTACTAATATATGTACTTAAAAAATGGTATGCGTAATCGTCACCTATATTACTGATTGAATAAAAAAATAGAAAAGTAGTTTAAAGTTAGTATTTTCAATGGGTACAGGCTATTTTTATTTTGAATTTTAAAAATGAAAATTTAAAGCTTAAAAAAATAAAAAGCCATGAAAAATGAAATGGCCACAAAAAGGAGGTGAAAAAGTGGGAAGAAAATCAGTTGATGAAATTATTGAAAGTAACCTAACACAAGTAATATCAATGCTTAAGGACGGTTGCAAGGATAAAGAAATCATAGAGTTTTTAGGGATATCAAGAAGTGCATGGAAGGCCAAAAAAAATAATAATTCAAAACTTAAGCAGGCAATAGATGAAGTTAAGGAAGCTAGAAATGAGCAAGTAGAAGATGCTTTATTTAAATGTTGTACAGGCTATCATTACTATGAAGATGTTGCTACAAAAGTTAAAGAAGAGACATTAACCGAAGATGGAACTGTTCTTGTAAAAGAAGATGTAAAGATATCTAAAGTTAAGAAGTTTGCTAGACCAGATGTTAATGCTCAAAAGTATTGGTTAAACAATAGAAAGAAAGCATCATGGAAAGATGATCCTAACAAAGTGGAGAATGATAAGAAGGCATTGAAGCTTAAAGAAAAAGAGGTTAACAGTAAGGTGATTATATAATGTTGTACAAGCGTTGTAGTGGATGTGGCAAGAGAGTACCTAGCAATAAGACTTGTAAATGCCAAATATATAATGCAAGAGAAAGGTACAAAGAATATAACTCAAGAAGAAACGATAAAGAAGAGCAAATGTTTTATAGGAGCAAAGAATGGGTTAAGTGTAAGGAGCATAGGCAAATAGAATTACTTTATATTGATTGGTATGAATATTATACGAAAGGTAATGTAGTACAAGGCTATACATTACATCATATTGATGAATTAAAAGAATATAAAGAAAGAGGATTAGATAGAAGTAATTTAATATATCTAACACAAGCTAATCATATAAAGGTTCATAAAGATTATTTGAAGTCAGATAAAGATAAATATAATACTAAAAAAATATTATTTGAATGCTTAAAGAGAGCAAAAAAAGATTTTGGTATAGGATAAATAAAATTTATATACCCCGGGGAGTATGTAAAAAAATTTATAGAAGCATTCCAAAGCCTTTGTGCCTAGCCAGTCAGATAAAATTCCCAAAATGAAATTTTTAAAAATTGGAAGGAGGTAAATTTAAAAATGGCAAGACCATGCAAGAGTATTGAAGGGCAAAGTAGACATAATTCAAAAGAAGAGATTGAAAAAAGAAAAGAAGCTGAAAATAAATTAAAGGGATTAGCTGATAAAATAGAATTTCCTCCAGAGTATTTAAGTTATGATCAAAAGAAAATATATAAAGAAATTTTTGAAGAATTAAAAGCAAGTCAAATTTTAAGTAATTTGGATGTTTATATTTTAGCATCATGTAGTATTGCAATAGATAGATTACAGGTCATTGAAACAATAATAAATAAAAATCCTAAAGCAATAATGAATAAAGACTTAATGAGTGCAAAGGATAAATACAATAAGGATTTCTATAGATGTTGTAATGAACTTTCATTATCTCCACAAAGTAGAGCTAAGTTTGGAAGCTTATCACTAAAGGCAAAAGATGAAAATGAAGATGCTGTAATAAAGGCATTAATGGATGATGAGGAAGATGAATAATAATGATTTTACTAGATAAAGCACTGAAATATTGTAATGATGTAGTTGAAGGGAAAGAAATAACTACAGATGAAGTTAAATTGCAATGCAAAATATTTCTAGAGGATTATTATAAAAATCAATATTTAGATGAATTTGAGTTTTGTTTTAGTGAAAATAAGTTAAAAAAAATAAATAATCTATTAAAATTATTTAATTATGCTACTGGATTTATTGCTGGAAAACAAGTTTTAGAGGGATTGGAAGGTTTTCAATGTCTCTTTTTATCGGCTATTTTTGGATGGAGATATAAAAGTAATAAGAAAAAGTTTAGATATAGAGATGTAGTTTTGTTTATTCCTAGAAAAAATGCTAAGACATTTATAATAGCAGTGGTATTTTTACTTTTAATGCTAACAGAACAAGCATTTAGTGAGTTTTATTCCATTTGCATAGATAGGGATTTAGCAAAAGAAGTTAGAAAAGCTATGGCTCAAATAATTGAAGCTAGTCCAGCAATTAAAAAACATTTCTTTGTATCGGAAAGTGAAATAGGAATTATAAAATGTAAAATAACAAATAGTTTTTATTATCCAAGAACAGCAAATGCAAATAAAAATAACGCTATACGACCAGCAGCAGTTTGTTGTGATGAAGTTGGAGCATTTACTGATAACAAAAACATACAAGCTATGAGAAAAGGGCAATTATCTGTTTTAAATCCTATAATGTTAAAAATAACTACAGCATATGCAGAAAGCAATTCTATTATGCCAGAAGAATTAGAGTATGATAGAGCAGTTCTTGAAGGTACTATAGATAATAAAAGATTATTTTGTTTGCTTTATTATTGCAACAAAGAAGAAGTATGGACAGATGAGGGATTATATAAAGCTAATCCATTGAGAGTTGAAGAAAATTACAATGAAATTAGAGCAGATAGAGAAACAGCTAAGATAAAAATAAGTGAACAGGAAGAATTATTTACTAAAAATTTTAATATTTTCTTAGAAAGTAATGAGATAAATAAATATATAAATATAGACTATTGGAAGAAATGTAGCAGGCAAAATATTAATTTTAAAGATAAAGAAGTTGTTATTGGAGTTGATTTATCTGTTACTACTGACTTAACAGCAGTTTCTATGATGTATATTGATAATGGGAAGGTTTATTGTAAATCTCATGGATTCTTACCAGAAGATAGTTTAGCAGATAGAAGAGAAAATATTAATTATAGAGATTATGCTAAAAGAGGATACTGTGATTTACATAAAGGTATGACTGTAAATTATACTAAGGTTGAAGAATATATAAGAACTATAGAGGAAAAGTATGAGTGTACTATTAAATGCATTGTAACAGATCCTATGAATGCTAAAGAACTTATGGAAAGATTATCAGAAGATTATGATGTTATTTTACTTAAGCAAACATATACAAATTTAAGTCCAGCAACTAAGGAGTTTAGGAAGAGAATATATGATGATGAAGTAAGATATGAAGAAAATGAGTTATTAGATTGGAATATGAGAAATGCAATTACAACTAAAGGTAAATCTGATGATGAGATGTTAGCTAAAGAGGATAAGAATAAGCAGCGTGTAGACATGGTTGCAGCTTTAATTTTTGCTTATACAGAATTTGTAGTGCCAGATGATGGATACAATGCAATAGAGGTATTAGATAGTATGGATTGGGGGTAATTAGATGAAAAAGTGGGTTAAAAAGAATATAGTAGATATTTTAGTTGGTGTTTCACTAATTATTCTTATACTAACAACATTATCACTTAATATTTATATTGGGTTATACTTGCTATCCTTAGTTTTGTTCGGGATAGCATTAATTATATCTAGATATAGATAGGAGGTGAGAAAATGTTTGAAAAGTTATTTGAAAAAAGGAGCTATACAGGTGAAAATCCATTTGATTTTACTTCATGGATAAAGGGAGAAACATATGATATTGTAGGCAACGATAGCACATATTTAAAATGTATCAATATTTTTGCTGAAAATATAGCAAAATTACCTATAGTGACTAAGACAAAAACTGAAAAAGGAGATATAGATGCTGATGATTTTTATCTTTATGAGTTATTAAGATTAAGACCTAATTCATCAATGAATGCATTTGAATGTATAAAATCACTTATAGCTATGACAAAACATCATGGGAGTGCTGGATTATATATAGATAGGCAGAAAGGAATCATTAAAGGTCTTTATCCAGTTAAAATAATTCAGTTTACAGTTGATAATAAGGGACTTATAGAATCTACTAAAGAAAATAAGGTTTTAGTCGATTTTATATGTGGAGATATAAGTGGAACTTGTTTTGAGAAAGATATTATTATTTTAAGAGATAATTCTATAAATGGAATTAATTTCAGAAGAACAAAATCTTATATTAGAGATAGTGTCGAAACCAATATTAAGGCACAACAATATCAAAAACAATTATTTGAAAATGGGTTAACTAATAAAATAGTAGTTCAATTAACGTCTGATATAAAAGAAGAGAAAGAACTAAGGAAGGTTCAAAATAAATTTAATAAGATTTTTTCAAACAATGGAAGAGTATTTACAGTACCAGCAGGATATAATGTATCTGATCTAAATCTTTCTTTAGCTGATAGTCAGTTTGCAGAATTAAAGATTATGGGGAAAAAAGATGTTACAAGTGCTTTAGGGGTACCGTATTCTTTAATAGAAAAAGGCTCATTAACAGAAGAAGAAACAATAGCATTTTTAAGTAATGCTATTATTCCAATTATAACTGCATTAGAGCAAGAAATGGACTGGAAGTTACTAACTCCAACTGAAAGAAAACAAGGTTATAAAATTAGATTTAATGTAAATGCAATGCTTAGGACAAGTCCTGAAAAGCAAAGTGTTATATTGGATAGATATGTTAAAGATGGTATTTATACAATTAATGATTGCAAGAGAATACTTGGAGTACCACTTGTTGAAGGTGGAGATATAGTAACGTTACCATCTGGACAAATAACCTTAGAAAATCTTATTTCTGGTAATGCTACATGGCAAAAAGAGTCTACTGCGAAGGGGGGTGATAACGGTGAAAACGGAGAGAATCAAGATTAACACTACTTTTGAAGTAAGAAATATTGGAGAAGGTGAAGAAAAGCAAACTCATTTACAAGGTTATGCATTAACTTTTGATAGTTTAAGTGAGGATTTAGGCTATTTTAGAGAAATAATCAGAAAAGGTGCTTTAGATAACTGTAAAATGGATAATGTAGTCCTTAATGTTAATCATGATATGGATAAGCCTTTAGCTAGAAATAATAAAGGTAAAGGTAATGGAATTGGAACATTAACATTAACAGTTGATGAAAAGGGTCTTTTCTTCGATGCAATACCAACTGATACATCTTATAGTAGAGATTTAATTTCTAACATGGAAGCTGGAATAATAGATAAATGCAGTTTTGCATTTATGTTAGACTGGCAAGATGATGAAGCTCAAACTTGGGATTGGGATACCAATAACAGAGGATATGATTTAAGAACTATAAATAAGATTAAGGAAATATTTGATGTATCTATTGTTACTAATCCAGCTTATGAAAGTACAAGTTGCACAAGCTATAAAAGAGCTAAAGAAGATTTAGAAAAAGAAAGAAATAATGAAATTAGAAAAAGGAAACTTAAATTAGAGTTAGATTTAATTTAAGTTTTTTTATTTTACTTAAACATGGAGGAATAAAAATGGGAATAGAAGAGTTAAGACAATTATTAGAACAAAAGAAAATTGAAGCTAGAGGTTTACTAGAAACTGATTTAGCAAAAGCCGAGAAAACAATGGAAGAAGTAAGAGAACTTCAAAAGAAAATAGCTTTATACGAAGAAATTGAAGAGCAAGAAAAAAGAGATTTAGAAAATCAAAGAGATCAAAAAAACATAAGAAAAGGAGATGATGATATGGCAGTAAACGAAATGAGAGCTATAGTAAAAAGTGTAATGGGAGAAAGTTTGACTCTAGAAGAAAGAGCTAACATAAAAACAACTGATAATGCAGCTGTTATTCCTAAAGAATTTGTAAATCAATTACAAGAAATTAAAAAAGGATTTGGATCTTTAAAAGAATATTGTGATGTTATTACAGTAACGAAGAATTCAGGAACTATACCAGTAGTTGATTTAGACCAAAATACATTACCAGATGTTGCTGAAGGGGATAATATAACTGATGGAACTTTAGTAACTACTGAATTAACTTACGCATGTAAGAAAGTAGGGTTAATTCAATCTTTAACTTCTGAATTAGTAGAAGATGCCGAAATAGAAATAGAGAGTTTAGTAAATAAGAATTTTGCTGAAATAGCTGTTGTTACAGAAAATACTAGAATATTAAATGTTTTAAAAAATAATGCAACAGAAGTAGAAGAGGTTACAGATTATACTGATATTCAAATTGCTATTGATAAATCACTACCAGCTGTAAAAAATGGATTAGTTACTTTTACAAATACTGAAGGATTTGCTTATTTAAAGAACTTAAAAGATTCACAAAAAAGACCATTAAACTTAGTAACTGAAGTTAATGGTAAGTATTATTTCAATGGCAAAGAGTTAGTTGTAGTTGACGATACTTTATTAACAGCGACTCCAACTAAGAAAATATTTATTGTTGCTAATCCAAAAGAAGCAGTAAAATTTGTTGAAAGAAAAGGTGTTACTATTGCAAGAAGTACAGAAGCTGGATTTAGAGATGATACAGTAAAATTAAGAATTTTAGAAAGACTTGATGTTGTTAAGGGTGCAACTAGATCAATAAAGAAAATAGAATTTACAGTTACTCCCTAGTGAAACCCTAGAAAATGCTAGGGTGGGAAAAGCAAAAGTAGGTAAAGCGAAAGTAGGAAAGGAATAGGAAGGTGATGTAAATGGCATATCAAAAACATACGTGGCAAAATGATGAAGTAATTTCAGCAGAAAGATTAAATGCTATAGAAAATGGTATAGCAGAAATAGAATTAACTCCTGGACCTAAGGGAGAAAAAGGAGAAGCTGGTCCTCAAGGTCCTCAAGGTGAAGTTGGTCCAGCTGGTCCTCAAGGTCCTCAAGGTGAAGTTGGTCCAGCTGGTCCTCAAGGTGAGCAAGGTTTACAAGGTTTACAAGGTCCTAAGGGAGAAAAAGGAGAAGCTGGTCCTCAAGGTCCTCAAGGTGAAGTTGGTCCAGCTGGTCCTCAAGGTCCTCA
>URGW01000010.1 GCA_900547475.1 uncultured Clostridium sp.
GCTCGATAGCTCAGTCGGTAGAGCAGAGGACTGAAAATCCTCGTGTCCCTGGTTCGATTCCTGGTCGAGCCACCAGGTATGGCGCCATAGCCAAGTGGTAAGGCAGAGGTCTGCAAAACCTTTATTCCCCAGTTCAAATCTGGGTGGCGCCTCCAAAAAAAACCTACAAGATTACTTGTAGGTTTTTTTGTTATTAAGTTTTATAAAAATTTTTAATAATAAAATTTAATTTATTCACAATTTAAAAAATAAAAAACTATCCACATATAAAAACAAAATATCCACAGCAAAATTTAATCTGCATGTGGATATTTTATTATTTTATAAATAATTTTAATTTATATTAACTAAACATATCTTTTTTATATAATATAAAAGCAGTAACTCCAGTTAAAAGTATTGTAAGAAACATAATAATATTGAAGCCATTAGGATTATTTTCTAAAGGTAATGCAACATTCATACCAAATATACCACCTATAATAGTTGGTATAGCCATTAATATAGTAACAGATGCTAATACCTTCATTACAATATTAAGATTATTAGATATTACTGAAGCAAAGAAATCCATAGTACTAGATAAAATATTACTATAAATATCAGTCATTTCTATAGCTTGCTTATTTTCTATTATTACATCTTCTAAGACATCTTGATCATCTTTATATTTTTGCATAATTTCTAATTTTAACATTTTTTCAAGAGTTACTTCATTTGCTTTAAGTGAAGTAGAAAAATAAACAAGAGATTTTTCTAATGAATGTAGTTGAATAAGTTCTCTATTTTTCATAGACTTATGAAGTCTTTTTTCAATCATTACACTTTTTTTATCAATTTGTCTAAGATATATTAAGTAATATGTAGATATTCTATTTAATATTTGAAGAATGAATCTAGACTTTTTAAAAGAGAAAAATGATTTTACTCTGCCATTAATAAAATCTGTTATTATTCTACTATTTTTTAAACAAACAGTTATTATTTCTTTTTCAGAATGAATAATTGCTAAAGGATATGTATCATATGTTAAGGAATTATCCTCCATTTCGGTAAAAGGTATATCTACTACCACCAATGTAAATTCATCTTCAAAATCAATTCTAGAAGTTTCTTCGTCATCCAATGGTGCTCTTAAAAAATTTAAAGGAACACCAGTTTTTTTGGAAATTAAAATTAATTCTTCTTCTGAAGGAGCAACTATATTTATCCAACATCCATTTTCAATACTATCCAATACTTGCAGTGATGAATTTGTTTCACTTATACTTTTGTATATTTGAATCATAAATATTACCTCGCTATTAATAAATGAATTATATATTAAAATTATATCACAATAATATAATAATAATGTCTAATAGTTAGATTAATAAAGATATTGAAGTATATTTATTAAATAATGGACAAGATAAACTAATAGTCTAAAATTCAAGAGTTGTAATTAGCTTTAGAAAGTTAGTATAATCAAAATATTCTTATATTATAAGATGGATTATTTATAGGAGTTCTCAATTATGCATAAGGAAATTAAAAGGGGTAAGAAAACTATTGCAATAATTATATCGTTATTAACAGTTACTGTAGCTTTATACATACATGAATTTTCTAGAATAACTTTTGGAAAAAATGCTAATAAAGAATTATGGTTAGAAGTTATTTTAGGAGTGTTAACATTAATAGTAGTTATTAAAGAGACTAAAAAGTGTAAAATGGCATATAAGTATTTCGTTATATCAGACAAGCTTATAATTAATAAGATAAGTAGTAGAGTAGAAGAGAATGTTGAAAGCTTAAAGATAAAAGATATAATTTACATTGGAGAAAAAGCTAATGTTCCTAAGGAATATAGTAAATGTAAGTGTAGTAGGCATTACATTAGAAAATTTGATAAGAATAAAAAGTTTTTATGTATATATAGAAAGAAGGGAAAGATATATAAATTCATTTTTGAGCCTAGTGATGCGTTAGTAGCGCGCATAAAACACTCAATATAGAATAAATAAAAAGTGAGATGGTAATAGAGACTATCTCACTTTTTATTTTAAAAATTATAAGATATTAATATTAATCTATTTGATTATATTATATTAGTATAAGTAAAAATTTAGGGGAAATTATAATTAGATAAGTATAGAGTAGAAATAATAGGACAGAATTTATTAATAAAGGGAGGAGAGTATTATGGATATTAGTAGTAAAGATATATGGAGAGATCCTAAAAAATATTGTATAATATGTGAGAAAGAAAGTAAAAATAGTGGAATTGAAATAATGAATAGTTTTATTTGCGAAGAATGTATACAAAAAATGAATGTTATAGATGTTAATAGTAAGGAATATGAGAGTATAAGAAATAAAATTAAAAATGCTATAACACCAAAGATTTTAGATTTAAAAGATTTAGAGTAATAATTCTATTTAAAAGAACGAAAGGAAGAGCAAGGATGGGTAAAGGAAAGTTAATAATTATAGAATCAGGATCAGATGCTAGTGGAAAAGCTACTCAATCTGAAAAATTATATCAAAGATTGATTAGCGAAGGTAAGAAATGTATGAAAATTACTTTCCCTGATTATAAAAGTGATTCTTCAGCCCTTGTAAAGATGTACTTAAATGGTGACTTTGGAAAAAATCCTAATGATGTAAGTCCATATATCTCATCTACTTTTTATGCAGCTGATAGATATGCTTCGTATAAAACTAAGTGGGGAGAATTTTATAATAATGGTGGAATAATAATTAGTGATAGATATACAACTTCTAATATGGTACATCAAGCAGCTAAGATAGAAAGTCCTGAAAAGGAAAAATTTCTTGAATGGTTATATGATTTGGAGTTTAATATATACGGAATTCCAAAACCTGATGAAGTAATATTTTTAGATGTTGAGCCACAGGTAAGCCAAGAACTTATGAGAAATAGAATGAATAAGATTACTGGACAAAAAGATAAGGATATACATGAAAGTAATAAAGAGTATTTAATTAATTCTTATAATAATTCATTATATGTTGCAGATAAATATAATTGGAAGGTTATAAAATGTACTAAAGATGGTAAGTTAAGATCTATAGAAGATATAAATAATGAGATTTATGATAATATAAAAAATTATATATAAACATTTAATAAGAGTTATTTGGGGTTAAGTTATTTAATAGAAAAATAATCTTAATTTCAAATAACTTTTTTATTGAATAAGAAAATTTAGTAAACTATCATATATTTATGATAAAATATAATTGAATAAATTATTAACTTATTAGTGGAGGTATGTGGTATGAAGTTGGTATTGGCTATAGTTCAAGATGATGATGCTATGGATTTAATTGAAGAGCTTACTGATAAGAATTTTAGGGTAACTAAATTAGCTACAACTGGAGGTTTTTTAAAATCTGGTAATACAACTTTAATGATGGGAGTTGAAGAAGAAGCAGTTAAAGATGTTGTCAAAGTAATTGAAGATGTATGTAAGAGAAGAAAAGAGATGGTTTCTGCACCTACTCCAACTACAATTGGAAGTGGTTCAGGAATGTATATGCCTTATCCAATTGAAGTAGAAGTTGGTGGAGCTACAGTATTTGTTTTAGATGTTGACCAATTTTATAAAGTATAGGTAAGTTAATAAGGAGGTGATTGTATGAGAAAATTTATAGGATATGAAACTTTAATTAATAACTTTAGAAATAGATGCATGAATAATACCCTTTCTCATGCTCACCTCATAGCAGGAGAAGATGGCATAGGGAAAAGTAATTTTGCTAACATATTAGCTAAATTAATATTAAATGGTGAGCTGAATAGAGAATATGTTGATATTATAAATTACAGGAGCAATAAGGCTTCTTTTGGAGTAGATGATGTAAGAAATATAATTGAGGAAGTATCTAAAAAACCTTTTGAGGGAGATAAGAAGGTAGTTATAATACATGAAGGAAATAAATTAACTATTCAAGCCCAAAACGCACTTTTAAAAACCATAGAAGAACCACCAATAGGAGTTCACATAATAATATTATGTGAAAGTTTAGAATTAATTTTAGATACTATAAAATCTAGATGTGAAATTTATAAATTGACTCCTTTAACTAAGGAAGAATTATATGAGTATATAAGAATTAAAGAGTTTAATTATAATGAAAATGAAATAAAATCGGCTATTGCATTTAGTGAAGGGATTCCGGGAAGAATAGATAGGTATTTTAATGATGGTACTTTAAAAGATCTTAGAAGTAAAATAATAGACTTAATAAAAGACTTAAATAAAAATAATGTTGAGCTTATATTACAACATGAAGAAAAATTAATTGGGTTAAAAGATAATAAGGAAGAAGTATTAAATATTTTAAGTGGTTTTATAAGAGATATATTAATACATAAAGAAGTTGAAAATAATGATTTTATCATAAATGGAGATAAAATTGATGATATAAATGAGCTGACTAAAGAAATGTCATTTAGAAAGCTAAATAATATGATAATGACGATAGAAGAAGCAAGAAGAAACATTAAAAGTAATGTTAGTTGGGCAATGATATTGCGTGTAATGTTGATGGGCTTTATGGAGGGTTAATAATGATAAAAGTAGTTGGGGTTAGATTTAAGAAGGCCGGGAAAATTTACTATTTTGATCCGGTAGATATGGATATACAAAAAGATACTTATGTAGTAGTTGAAACTGCAAGGGGTATTGAATTTGGAGAATGCGTAATTGGAATAAAAGAGATAAGTGAAAATGATATAGTTGCACCTTTAAAAAGTGTTTTAAGAATAGCAACTGAAGAAGATATAAATAAGCATTTTAAAAATAAGGATAAGGAAAAGGATGCCTTTGAAATTTGTTTAAAAAAAATTCAAGAGCATGGATTAACTATGAAGCTTATAGATGTAGAATATACATTTGATAATAATAAAGTAATATTCTATTTCACTGCTGATGGAAGAGTTGATTTTAGAGAACTAGTTAAGGATTTAGCTGCAATATTTAAAACTCGTATTGAACTAAGACAAATAGGTGTTAGGGATGAGGCTAAAATGCTTGGTGGACTTGGACCATGTGGAAGACCAATGTGTTGCTCAACATTTTTAGGAGATTTTGCATCTGTTTCTATAAAGATGGCAAAAGAGCAAAATTTATCTCTTAATCCAACAAAGATTTCAGGTATTTGTGGAAGACTTATGTGTTGCTTAAATTACGAACAAAGTACTTATGAGGATATTAGAAAGAGAATGCCTAAGGTAGGTTCAATTGTTAAGACTAGTGAAGGCACTGGAGAAGTATTTTCAAATAATATAGTTAAAGAAAGTGTTAAAGTTAAGCTTAGAAAAGGCGAGGAAGAGATTTTAGAGGAATTTAAAATAGAAAATATTGAACTTATAAAGGGACATTATGAAGATTCTATAGATGATGATGATATAAAATTAGAAATAGAATCAGAAGAAGATAGAAAGTTAATTAAGGATCTTATAAAGGGGAACTAAGGAGGAAAATTAATGAAAGCACTACTTAGAATTTATAATTTAACTACACATGATGATATTATTAATATTAGAAATGTGGTTAGTAATTATGAAGGTATTCTTGCGTGTGAAATTAATTTAAATAGAAAAGAAGTTAATGTAGTATATGATGGATTAAGTGTTTCTATAGATGAACTAATGATTTCTATTGAGAATGCAGGATATATGGTAATTTAGCTAAAAAAGTATTAATGGAAGAATAGCGTATTAACTTCTACTTTAAAAAGAAAAGGTTGTATGATAAAATAATAATGGTACTTAGTTGAATATGGGGGAGGTGTTTTTAATGGCATATGCAATTAATGATTCATGTGTTAACTGTGGTGCTTGTGCAGCAGAATGTCCAGTTAATGCTATAAGCCAAGGAGATACTCAATTCATTATTGATGCAGATACTTGTATCGATTGCGGAAACTGTGCAAATGTTTGTCCAGTAGGAGCTCCAGCTGAAGCTTAATAAAATTTTAGGGTCGTCAATTTGACGGCTCTTTTTTTATGGACAAATATTTAACTTATAATAACAGCAGAAGGTTTAAGAAAAATAAATTCGGGGACAATAGGAATTAGTAATAGCAATTATTACATGGACATTAAAAAAAAAATTATATATAATTAAAGTCAAATAAGGTCAAAGTGTGTTTAGGAAGGTGAAATTGTGGCAAGAATTTCAGATATAATAGCTCAATTCATTAATGAGATGATAGAAGATGAAAAAAATAAGGAGGTAATTATACAGAGGAATGAATTAGCAGATAAGTTTAATTGTGCACCATCTCAAATTAATTATGTTTTAACAACAAGGTTTACTACTGAAAAAGGATACCTAATTGAAAGTAGAAGAGGTGGAGGCGGATATATAATAATCAAAAGAGTAGAATATAATAATAAGGAAAAACAATTAGATGCAATAAATAAAGCTATTGGAGATAGTGTAACTTATAGTTCAGCAGTATTACTAATTGAACATTTATATGATAGGGAGTTAATAACTAAGAGAGAATTTGAAATTATTAAGATGTCTATAAATGATAGGACATTAGGCGCTGTTGAAGATAGAAATAAGTTAAGAGCAGAAATTCTTAAGGGTATTATAATGGTTATTTTATCATAATAATTATAATAAATATAAGAAAATAATTATGGTAAAAAGGGTTAGGTCATATTTATAGAATATAGCAATAATTTGTATAGCAGTCTATATTAAATTATATTTGGAGGTGACATTATGATTTTTGGGAGGTTTACAGAAAGAGCACAAGTTGTTTTAGTAGAAGCACAACAGGAGTCTCAAAATTTCAAGCATGGTTATATTGGTACTGAACATGTTTTATTAGGAATATTAAAAGAAAATGGATATGCAGGTCAACTTTTAGCAGGAAAAGGAATTAATATTGAGAAGGTTAAAAAGATGACTGAAGATTATTTAGGATTTGGAGATGATGAAGTTTCTAATGGAGAGATGTTATTAACTCCAAGAGCGAAGAGATTATTTGATGATAGTTTAGATATAGCACGAAAATATGGTCATAGTTTTATAAATCCAGAACATATATTAATGTCTCTTGTAAATGAAGGAGAAGGAGTCGCATATACTATTTTAACAAGTGGTAGAATTGATTTATCAGTAGTTAAACAAGAGCTAGATAAATATATATCTGGAAATGAGCTTAGAGAAAATAAAAAATCTATACAAAAAGAGAAAAAACAAAATAAAACACCAGTATTAGATCAATATAGTAGAGATTTAACTCAAAGTGCAAAGGAAGGAAAGTTAGATCCTGTTATAGGAAGAGATGAAGAAACTCAGAGAGTATTGGAGATTCTTTGTAGAAGAATAAAAAATAATCCTTGTTTGATAGGTGAGCCTGGTGTTGGTAAAACTGCCATAATAGAAGGTTTAGCTCAAAAAATAATATCAGGAGATGCACCAGAAAGTTTAAGAGATAAAAGACTATTAATATTAGATATAACATCAATGATTGCAGGAGCTAAATATAGAGGCGAATTTGAAGAGCGTTTAAAAAAAGTAATGAATGAATTAAAAAATGAAGAGGATATAATAATTTTTATAGATGAAATTCATACTATAGTTGGTGCAGGAGGAGCAGAGGGTGCAATTGATGCTTCTAATATATTAAAACCAGCATTGGCTAGGGGAGAAATAAAGTGTATTGGTGCCACAACAATAGATGAATATAGAAAACATATAGAAAAGGATGCTGCTTTAGAGAGAAGGTTTCAAACTGTTAATGTAGAACCACCAAGTAAAGATGAAACTCTAAATATACTATTTGGATTAAGAGATAAATATGAATCACATCATAAAGTTAAAATTACAGATTTAGCTTTATATATGGCAGTTGATTTAGCAGATAGGTATATAAGCGATAGGTATATGCCAGATAAGGCTATTGATTTAATAGATGAAGCAGCTGCAAAGGTTAGAATCTCAAGATTAACCCTTCCACCAGAAATTAAGAAAAAAGAATTAGATATAGAGAAGATTATTAGTGAAAAAGAAGATACTATAAGAAATCAAGACTTTGAAAAAGCTGCAAGTTTAAGAGATAAAGAAAAACAATTAAAAGAAGAGTTCGAAAAAATTAAAAATGAATGGAGAGCTCATAGTTGTACGGAGGTACAAATTGTTGATGAAGATGATATTGCAAAGGTAGTAGCAATTTGGACTAAAGTTCCAGTAGAAAGGTTAACAGAAAAAGAGTCAGATAAGCTTTTACATTTAGAGGAAACCTTAAGAAAAAGAGTTGTGGGTCAAGAGGAAGCTATAAAGGCATTGGTTAGAGCTGTGAAGAGAGCAAGAGTTGGGCTGAAAAACCCTAACAGACCAATAGGAACATTTATTTTCTGTGGCCCTACTGGTGTTGGTAAGACAGAACTTTGTAATGTCCTAGCTGAGGTTATGTTTGGTAAGGTAAGTAATTTAATTAGAATTGATATGTCTGAATATATGGAAAAGCATTCTGTTTCAAGATTAATTGGAGCGCCTCCAGGATATGTAGGATATGAAGAAGGTGGGCAATTATCTGAAGCTGTTAGAAGAAAACCTTATTCGGTTGTATTGTTAGATGAAATTGAAAAGGCACATCCAGATGTATTTAATATTTTACTTCAAATAATGGAGGATGGAAGATTAACAGATGGAAAGGGTAAAACCATAGATTTTAAAAATACAATAGTTATTATGACATCTAATGTAGGAGCTGAAAAGATAAAGAGTCAAAGAAAAGTAGGGTTTGATACGTCATCAAATTCAATACATGCAGAATATGAAAAAATTAAAGATGTAGTATTAGAAGAACTAAAAAAAGCGTTTAAACCGGAGTTCTTGAATAGAGTGGATGATACTATAGTATTTAATCAACTTAAAGAAGAGGATACATTAGAAATAGTAAATATAATGCTTAAGGACACTATTAAAATATTGAAAGAAAAAAATATTGATTTAATTTATGATGAAGGTTTAAATAAATTCCTTGTTACTAAAAATAAAAGCTTAGAATTTGGAGCTAGGCCATTAAGAGGAATAATAAATAGAGAAATAGTAGATAGATTAAGCGATGAACTATTAAAGGGTGAGATTAAGGTTGGAGATAAATTGAAAGTTGAGTGTAAAGAAGAAGGCGTAATTTTTTCACACAGATAGAATTTGTTAAAGAGTAATAAATATATTAATTAGTGTTTTATATAGTTAATAGGAAATGTATTACTGAATTTGAATAGCGGTTTTGTAACTTTAAATATTTAATAATTTATTTCCTTTTTATTGAAAAGTTTATTAAAAAAGTAAGGTGTTTTGCCTTACTTTTTAATTATAAAATAATAGTATTATTTTAAAGGGTTTTCATTGTTTAAATTAGAGTTTATAACCATATTTTCTAAAGACTCAACAGAATAATTATCTAGGGAATCATTAGATAAATTTTTAGGTTTATAATTATTAAGAATATTTTTAGAAGGAACATTATATAAATAAGATTTATCTATCAAAATACCATCTCCTTGTAATTTATATAGATAGCATTTCCAAGTAATAAATAAATATTCATTTTTTTATTAAAAAACTTTAAACTGGTATAGACAACTATATATATATATCATATAATGAAACTGGGAGTGATAATATGATAGATAAAAATAGTCCAATACCAGTGTATTATCAATTAAAAAATGATTTTATAAAAAAAATAGCTAATGGAATTTGGAAAGCTGGAGAATGTATTTCAAGTGAAAGAGAGCTTTGTGAAATTTATGGTGTCAGTAGAATGACAATAAGACAAGCCATCGGAGAGTTAGTACAAGAAGGAGTATTAACTAGAAAAAAAGGTAAGGGTACTTTTGTATGTGAGCAAAAAGTAAACCAAAAAGATATGATGAGCTTTACGGAAATGATAAAGCAAAGTGGTAGAGTATTAGAAACCAAGGTGGTAGAGTTTGAAGTTATAGATACACCTGAAGATATACAGGATATTTTTATATTAGATAAATTATATAAAATAACAAGAAAAAGAATAGTAGATGATGAGTGTATTGCATTAGAAACTGTATATATACCAGTTGATTATTGTGGACATGTCAATAAGGAAATGTTAGAAGGATCTTTATATAAGGTTCTAGAGGGATTTGGATATGTAATTACAAATTCTAATTCATCTATAATAGCAGTAAATGTTAATGATGAAATAAGAAATTTATTAGAATGTCAAAAGGATGAACCTATATTAAAAGTTATTAGTAAAACTTTTACAAGCGCAGATAAGCTTCTATTTTTAGAAGAAGCATTTTATAAATCAGATAAATTTACATTACAAGTAAATATTTCAAGAAAAGAGGGTGAGATATTATGAAATTAATAATTACTAAAAATTATGAGGAATTAAGTAAAGTTGCAGCAGAAGAATTTGCTAAGGTTATAAACGAAAAACCAAATGCGGTTTTAGGTTTAGCTACTGGAGGATCACCAGTTGGAATGTATAAAGAGTTAATAAAAATGTATCAAAATAATGAAGTAGATTTTTCAAAGGTTACTACAATAAACTTAGATGAGTATGTAGGTTTAAATCCTGAACATGAACAAAGTTATAGATACTTTATGAATGAAAATTTATTTAATCATATTAATATAGACATTAAAAAAACTTTTATTCCTAATGGTTTAGCAGAAGATTTACAGAAAGAATGCTCAGAGTATGATAATAAGATACAAGAGTTAGGAGGAGTAGATATTCAATTATTAGGTGTAGGAAATAATGGGCATATTGCATTTAATGAACCAGATGATGAGTTATCTGTAGGAACAAATGTAATAACTTTAACTCAAGATACAATTGAAGCAAATGCTAGATTTTTTGACAATGTGGATGATGTTCCAAGACAAGCTGTAAGTATGGGATTAGGTGGAATAATGAAAGCTAAAAAGATAGTTCTTATTGCATCAGGAGAAAGTAAAGCTGAGGCTATTAAAGGATTATTCTCAGGTAAGATTTCAACAAACAATCCAGCATCTATGTTACAAATGCATAGAGACGTTATAGTAATAGTTGATGAGGAAGCTGCGAAGCTTATTAAAAAGTAAATAAAATTCAAAATAAGCCATAGGATTTAGTGAAGATCTTATGGTTTATTTTTATATTTTTTTGTATTTTTTATAATTTAAGTATGTTATATTATATAGAGTAATTTGGAATTTAAATGAGAATAGACTTAAAATAGATAGAGTGGTGAAGAAGATGGCAAAGATAAAATCTGTATTTATGTGTCAAGAATGTGGATATGAATCACCAAAATGGATGGGGAAATGTCCAGATTGTGGCAATTGGAATACATTTACAGAAGAGCAAGTTGTTCAACAGAATAAATCTACAAAAGATGCAATAAAGGTAAGGCAATTAGCTAAAAAACAAATTAAAAAGCTGTCTGAAGTTACTTCAAGTAAAAGTGATAGAATTGTAACTGGAATAAGTGAATTTGATAGAGTAATGGGAGGTGGAATTGTTAAAGATTCCATTACTATAATAACAGCAAGACCAGGAGCCGGAAAGTCAACTTTATTATTACAGGTAGCTGATAACATTGCCAGGTCTGGACATAAGGTTATTTATGCATCTGGAGAAGAAAGTGATAGTCAAATTAAAAATAGAGCGGATAGAATTTTAGATAAAATTAATGATAATATTTGGGTTGTTCAAGAAACTAGTATGGATAATGTTGTAGATGCTGTAAATGAAATAGATCCAGATTTATTAATAATAGATAGTATACAGACATTTACTATGGAAAATGCATTACCAGCAAGAGCAGGTTCTCCTACCCAAACAATGGAATGTGCTAATGAACTATTAAGAATTGCTAAAGATGATAAAAGGCAAAGAGCGGTAATTATAGTTGGGCAAATGACAAAGGCTGATGAATTAGCTGGACTTAGAGCATTGGAACATTTAGTTGATACTGTATTAATTATAGAGTGTGATACTGATGAAGAGTTAAGAGGATTAGTTAGCTCTAAAAATAGATTTGGAAGTACAGGTGAGACTGGATTTTTCCAAATGTCTGAAAAGGGAATGATGTCTATTGATAACCCGTCAGAATTTTTTATGACTAAAAGAGAAGATGGAGAAATAGTATCAGGAAGTACATTAACAGTTATAAAAGAAGGGTCTAGACCTATAATTACAGAAGTAGAGAGCTTAGTTTCAAAAACATTTACTCCATATCCTACTAGAATAGGAGAAACATTAGGAAAAGATAAATTAAATACCTTAATATCAATTTTAGAGCAAAGAGGAGGAATAAATCTTTATGATAAAAATGTTATTATAAAGACTACAGGGGGAATGAGAATTAAGGAGCAAGGTATTAATTTAGCTGTAATTATGAGTATAGTTTCATCTGTAAAACAAAGGGGAATAGAGGCAAACGTTGCATTTATAGCTGATGTTGGTTTAACTGGTGAGCTTAAAAAAGTTCCGTCTATAGAGGTAAGAGTAAAAGAATTAGCAAGGATGGGATTTAAAAAAGTATATGTGGCTAAAGATTCTTTTAGTAAAGAAGTCAAAATACCTAATATAAAAATAATGTCAATGAAAACTCTAAATGATGTTATAGCAGATGTATATAAATAGGTGTAAAATATAATTATTATAGAAAGTATGTGAAAGTAATAGATTAGGTGATTAGCATGAGAATTAAGGATGATAATGAAATAAAAAATATACTAAAAATAGTTAGTCCTGGAACAAATTTAAGGGAAGGACTAGAAAATATTTTAAGAGCTAAAACAGGTGGATTAATAGTTTTAGGAGATTCTGAAGAGGTAATGAATATAGTGGATGGGGGATTTAACATAAATGCAGAGTATACCCCAGCATATATTTATGAACTAGCTAAAATGGATGGAGCTATAGTATTAAGTCAGGATTTAAGAAAGATAGTTTGTGCTAATGCACAGTTACTACCTGATCCATCTGTAACAACCTATGAAACAGGAACAAGACATAGAACGGCACAAAGAATAGCGAAGCAAACGGATACCATAGTTGTAGCTATATCACAAAGAAGAAATATTATTACAATATACAAAGGAGATATAAAATATATATTACAGGATAGTAGTGTAATATTAGCAAGAGCCAATCAAGCTATTCAGACTTTAGAGAAATATGTTAATGTTTTAGAGCGTGTTATAAACAACTTAAATATTTTAGAGTTTCAAGATTTGACAACTGTTTTTGATGTAGTAACTGCAATTCAAAGAACTGAAATGGTAATGAGAATAGTTGAAGAAATAAAAAGGTATATTTTAGAACTTGGTAATGAAGGTAGACTTATTTCTATGCAACTTAATGAATTAATAAGATATATAGAAAGAGATGGAATACTACTAATTAGAGATTATTGTGGAGAAAATACAGACCATAATACTATATATAAAGAAATTCAAAAGTTAAATTCAGAGGAACTAGTAGATTTAGAAACTATTGCAAAGGTACTTGGATTTGGTGGAGTACCATTAGTAGATACATTAATTTCACCAAAAGGATATAGAATACTATTTAAGATTCCAAGAATACCAACTAATGTAATTGAAAATTTAATAAAACATTTTAATAAATTAAAATATGTAATTGCAGCTACTAAAGATGAATTAGATCAAGTTGAAGGTATAGGTGAAGCTAGGGCTACGGCTATAAGAAGTGGATTAAAGAGAATAAAAGAGCAAATTTATTTAAAGAAAGAAATTTAATAAATATTTGGAATATTAATAAAAATATTGGTAAAAATATATAAGCAGGTGTAAACCTGCTTATATATTTATCTAAAGGTAAATTTACCTAGGGTGGTAATTTTATCGCTTTCTTTTAATAGAACGTCGTAAAGGTTTATATCAAGAATATTACAAAGAGAAGTAAGATAGAATAAATTATTACCAATTTCTCTTTCTATAACTTCACGGCAACTTTCACATAAGCAACCATCCATATGAGTTTTTAAACACTCAGATAAATCTTCCAATGAGTTGTCTTCATTTGGCAGACATTGCTTTTTTGCATTTATTTCAATGCAACCACAGTTTGTAACAGCTTTGGCTACTGCTCTGTTAATTCTAGAACTAGATTCAGTATATTTAGTAAGAATATCTAGAATACTTTTGTGTCTTAATAAAGATTCACTGACGTCATTTTGAAAGCTATCAAATATAATGTCTTTCACTTGCCTCAACTCCTTAGAAATATAATCCTTATATAAATTATAAGTATTTTCAGACAATTTTGTCAATACAACCCTTGTATGTGTTGTTTAATATTATAATAAACAACCTATGTGTATTTTAATAGGGGGTATTATTATTAAATTTTATTTTTAAAATTTAAATATTTGTAATAGCAATATTAATATTATGGTATAATAAAAATGGTTATTTATAACTATTCTGTATGGCTTTTAAAATAGGAGGTGAATTTATGGTTAAAAAATGGCTAAAGGTGATTTTTACTATTTTAGGATTAGTTATTGGATATATTGTTAGTGAAGGAATATTAACTGTAGTTAGGGGATTTAAAATTCATATTATTAAGGGTGCAATAGCAACTACTATATTTTATATTTTTTGTATGTTATTATTCGGAATTATTTTTTATTTTATTTCACCAGGATTATATAAATTAATATCGAAGATTATAGATAAAATGGAAAAAAATATTCAAAGGTTAAGTGCACAGGAATTGATTTTTGGTAGCTTAGGAGTTTTAATAGGTTTAATTATTGCTGCATTTATAGGAGCACCTTTTTCAGGAATATTTTCAGGAATAAATCCTTCTATAGGGCCGATAATATTTGTACTATTAGAATTAATAGCAGCAATAATTGGAGCAGAGATATTTATAAAAAAGAAGGATGATATTTCTTCAGCTTTATTAATTTTTAAGAGAAATAGTTTAAGAGAAAAGGATAAGGAAAAGAAAAGTAAAAGTGTTACAAGAAGTGGTGCAAAAGTACTAGATACATCAGTTATAATTGATGGTAGAATTTTTGATTTATGTAAGACGGGATTTATAGAAGGAACTTTAGTAATACCGAGCTTTGTCTTAGATGAACTTCGTCATATATCAGATTCTTCAGATTCATTAAAAAGAAATAGAGGAAGAAGAGGATTAGATATATTAAATAAGATTCAAAAGGAATTAGAAATTGAGACTGAAATTTGGGAAGGTGACTTTAAAGAAATTGCTGAAGTTGATAGCAAATTACTGAAGTTAGCTCAAAAGTTAAATGGAAAGGTTATAACTAATGATTTTAATTTAAATAAAGTTGCAGAGTTCCAAGGTGTACCTGTTTTAAATATAAATGATTTAGCTAATGCTATAAAACCTGTTGTTCTTCCAGGAGAAGAAATGAAGATTGCAGTTATAAAAGATGGTAAAGAATCAGAACAAGGGATTGGATACCTAGATGATGGAACTATGATTGTAGTTGAAGGTGGAAGAAAGTTTATTGGAGAAGAAATTTTTGTAACAGTTACTTCTGTTCTTCAGACATCTGCAGGAAGAATGATATTTGCAAAACCAAGGGATAATTAAAGGAGAAATCTAATGATAAGTGCTATTATTTTAGCGGGAGGAAAAGGGAAACGAATGAACTCCTCTATAAGCAAACAATTTATTGAAATAAAAGGAAAGCCAATTATTTACTATACTATTAAGAAATTTAATGATAATAAAAAGATAGATAATATAGTAATTGTTTTATCAGAAGATGAAATAGAATATTTTAAAGAAAATGTTTTAAATAAATATGAGCTTAAAGTTGATAAAATAGTTATTGGCGGAGCTGAAAGACAGGATTCCGTATATAATGGACTTAAAAGTTTGGAGAATAGTGAAACAGATATAGTACTAATTCATGATGGAGCAAGACCATTTATTTCAGATAAAATAATAGATGATGGTATAAAATACGCAACTATTCATGGGGCATGTGCACCAGGTGTTATGCCTAAGGATACTATAAAGATTAAGGGAGAAGGCAATTTTTCTGTTGATACTCCTAATAGAGATAGATTAGTAGCAATTCAAACACCACAGGTTTTTAAGTTTAAGGAAATTTTAGAGTGTCATAAAAAAGTGAAGATAGAGAAAGTAGTAGTTACAGATGATACAATGGTAGTTGAAAGATATGGAAATAAGGTATATCTTTATAATGGAGAATATACGAATATAAAGGTTACAACACCAGAAGATTTAATTTTAGGTGAAAAGCTTATTTAATTTCAATTCCATTATATTGACATAGGTTTTTCAAGATTATATAATTAATTAATCAAAAAAATATATTATTTAAAGCAGTGACGAAGAATAGTAGAAATCGCCATTTCAGAGAGAAAATCCATTGGCTGTAAGATTTTCAATAGATTTTGAACCAGCTTTCGAGTTGTAGGTAAAAACTATCGGTTTAACACCGTTATCATTATTAAAGTACAAATTTAGGTGGTACCGCGGATATAAGTTCGCCCTAATTATATATTAGGGTGAACTTTTTTTATCTTATATTTTAAAGGTTAATTAATAAATTAAGCTTAAATATAAAGTTGTATAAAATTTAATAAGGTTATGTTGATGTAACTTTTAATTAGCTAATTGTATAACTGTTTATAAATATGAAATTATAATATTAAATAGAGAGTCTGGAGGAATAAATTATGAAAATGTCAAATATGTTAGTATCTACATTAAGAGAAGTACCAGCAGAAGCAGAAATAGACAGTCATAAGCTTATGCTTAGAGCTGGTATGATTAGAAAAATGGCTGCAGGTGTGTATAACTATATGCCTATAGGTCTTAAGGTATTAAAAAACATTGAAGAAATAGTAAGAGAAGAAATGAATACAGCAGGTGCACAGGAATTTTTAGCTTCAGCTGTATTACCAGCTGAATTGTGGCAAGAATCAGGTAGATGGGACGTTTATGGAGATGAAATGTTCAGATTGAAGGATAGAAATAATAGAGATTTTTGTCTTGGACCAACACATGAAGAAGTATTTACTGATATAGCTAGAAATGAAATAAAATCATATAAACAATTACCAGTAAATCTTTATCAAATTCAAACTAAATATAGAGATGAAAGAAGACCAAGATTCGGAATTATGAGATCAAGAGAATTTATAATGAAGGATGCTTATAGTTTTGATAAGGATCAAGCTGGATTAGATTTATCATATGATAAGATGCATGATGCATATGTAAAAATATTTAATAGATGTGGAATAGATGCTAAATGTGTTGCTGCTGATTCAGGTGCAATTGGTGGGTCAAATTCTGCCGAGTTTATGGTTAAGTCAGAAGTTGGAGAAGATGATGTAGTATTCTGCTCAGCTTGTGATTATGCTGCAAATATAGAAAAAGCAGAAGCAACACCAGAAAAAGCAGAAGTAGAAGAGTTACTAGAAATGGAAAAGGTGGCTACTCCAGATAGCAGGGGGATAGATGAAGTTTCAGAATTCTTAAATGTATCTCCAAAGAAAACAGCTAAACTTTTAATGTTCAATATAGATGGAAAAATAGTTGGTGTAGTTGTTAGAGGGGATAGAGAAGTTAATGAAGTAAAGGTTGCTAATGCAGCAAATGCTTCAGGTGACATAGTTATGGCTTCTCATGAAGAGTACAAAAATGCAACTGGATGTGAAGTTGGATTTGGTGGTCCAGTAGGATTAAAAGTAGATTTATTATTAGTTGATGAAGAAGTTAAGTATATGTACAATATGATTCTTGGAGGTAATGAAACTGGATACCATTTAAAGAATGTTAATTATGGTAGAGATTTTGAAGGTACTGTAGGAGATTTCAGAAATATAGAAAGTGGAGAAAAATGTCCTGAATGTGGGGCTGAAGTTACTATAGCAAGAGGAACTGAAGTTGGGCATATATTTAAATTAGGAACTAAATATTCACAAGCTATGAATGCTACATTTATAGATGAAAATGGAAAGAATACACCATTTGTAATGGGATGCTATGGAATAGGTGTTACAAGAACAATGGCATCTATAATCGAACAACACCATGATGAAAATGGTATAATATGGCCACTTTCAGTAGCACCATATCATGTTTCAGTTATTCCAGTAAATATTAAAGATGAAGCTCAAATGGAAGTTGCAAACAAATTGTATGAAGAGTTAAGAAAAATTGGTGTAGATGCTATATTAGATGATAGAAATGAAAGACCTGGAGTTAAATTTAAGGATTCAGAATTAATTGGAATTCCAATGAGAGTTACTGTAGGTAAGAAGATAACTGAAGGTGAAGTTGAATTTAAATTAAGAGATGGTGAAATGGAAGTAATAAAAATTGAAGATGTTATTTCTACTGTAAAATCTCAATTTGAAAAGAATAATATAAGATTATAAAATTTTAAAAATAAAAAAAAGGAGGGATTATTAAATGAAGATATATAATTCTTTAACTAGAAAAAAAGAAGAATTTATTCCACTAAATCCAGGTAAAGTTAATATGTATGTTTGTGGACCAACAGTTTATAATTATTTCCATATAGGGAATGGTAGAACATTTATCGTTTTTGATACAATAAGAAGATATATGGAATACAGGGGTTATGAAGTTAATTTTGTTCAAAACTTTACTGATATAGACGATAAGATGATAAACAAGGCTAATGAAGAAAATACAACAGTAAAAGAAATTGGTGATAAGTATATTTGTGAATACTATAAAGATGCTGATGGCCTTAATATTAAGAGAGCTACTACTAATCCAAGGGCAACAGAATATATTAGTGAAATAATTGAATTTGTTTCTGGATTAATAGAAAAAGGATATGCATATGAAGTAAATGGAGATGTTTATTTTAGAACTAAAAAGTTTGAAGGATATGGTCAGCTTATTGGTCAAAATTTAGATGATTTGCAAGCTGGAGCTAGAATAAATGTTGATGAAAGAAAAGAAGATCCAATGGACTTTGCCATTTGGAAGGCACAAAAACCGGGAGAACCTGCGTGGGAATGCCCATGGGGATTAGGAAGACCGGGATGGCATATTGAATGTTCATGCATGGCTAAAAAATTGTTGGGAGATACAATAGATATACATGCTGGAGGGATGGATTTAGCATTCCCTCACCATGAAAATGAAATTGCTCAAAGTGAAGCTTTAACAGGGAAGAAGTTTGCAAAATACTGGATGCATGCAGCCTTTTTAAATGTTAATAATCAAAAAATGTCTAAGTCTTTAAATAATTTCTTAACTGCAAGAGATGCATTAAAACAGTATGATGCAGATGTAATAAGATTTTTAATGCTATCAGGACATTATAGAATTCAATTAAACTTTAGTAGCGAGCTATTAGAATCAGCAAAAGCTTCTGTTGAAAGATTATATAATGCTATAGGAAATTTAGAAAATTTAATATCAGAAGTTAAAAATGAAAAAATGACTGATGAAGAAGTTAAGTATTTAGAATCATTAGATGCGTATAGACAAAGATACATCGAAAAAATGGATGATGACTTTAATACTGCAGATGCTATTTCAGTTCTATTTGATTTAATAAGAGATATTAACAGTAATGTAGGAATCAATTCATCTAAAGAATTATGTGAAAAGGCCTTAGAATTAATAAGGGAATTAGGGCTACCTTTAGGAATTTTACAAAAAACAACTAAAGGTAATTTAGAAGCTGAGATTGAAGCTTTAATAGCTGAAAGACAACAAGCAAGAAAAGATAGAAACTTTGCTTTAGCTGATAAAATAAGAGATGAACTAAAGGCTAGAGGGATAGAGCTTTTAGATACTCCACAAGGCGTTAGATGGAAAAAAGTTGATTAGTTAAGTGACGATTTATAGATTGTAAGTGAAAATTAAACTGTTAAATAAGTTTAATAAAAGTTTTAAGATAATAAATAAAGTCAGCAATGCTGGCTTTATTTATGTAAATTTATAATTTGTTAATAGATACTTGTCATTAATTTAATACAGGTTAATTTAAATATAATATAGTAATTGAGGCTATTATATTAATGAAGATACTTTTTATGGTTCATAAATATTAAGGAGATAATATATGTTAAAGGATTTAAGAACAAAAGAGTTTACTGAGAAAGAGGCAAGACTTTTAAATCCGTTACAATTAGCACTAATAGGGGATGGAGTTTATGAGCTTTTTATAAGAAATTCTATATTATCAAAGAATCTTGAATTAAGTGCTCATAAAATGCATGTTAAGGCTATAGGATATGTAAAAGCTAAAAGCCAATCTAGTATAATGCATGAAATTGAAGATAAGTTAACAGAAAATGAAAGCTATATATTTAAAAGAGGAAGAAATGCGAAATCTGCAACTGTTCCCAAAAATGCTGATGTAAGAGATTATAGAATGGCAACTGGATTTGAGGCATTGGTTGGATATCTATATTTAATTGGTGATACTGAAAGATTAGAATTCATATTTAATACTGCACTATCAATTGATTTATAACAAAAATAAAGGAGATTATTCATGACAAAAAGAGAGAATCCAAGAAGAAAAGAAAGAGAATTTAATAAATTCCAAGAAAAAGCAAATAGAGGCTTTAGAAGAGAGTCAAAAGTAATATCACCTGCAAAAGAAACTAATATTGATGCTATAAGAGAAGATTTAATATTAGGAAGAAATGCTGTTATTGAAGCATTAAAAAGTGATAGAACTATTGAATGTTTATATGTGAGTAAGGGTGATCTAGAAGGTTCAATAAAAGTTGCATTAGGCTTAGCAAAGGATAAAGGTGTAGTAGTTAAGGAAGCTGATAGAAGAAAGCTTGATACTATGTGTGAGGGGTTAAATCACCAAGGAATAGTGGCTAAGGTTACCCCATTTAAATATTGTGAAGTGAATGATATATTAGAATTTGCAGAAAAGAAAGAAGAAAAGCCTTTTATAGTAATATTAGATGAAATAGAAGATCCTCATAATTTAGGATCTATAATAAGAACTGCTGAGCTTTGTGGTGTTCATGGAATTATTATACCTAAAAGAAGAAATGTTGGAGTAACATCTACAGTATATAAATGTTCTGCGGGAGCAATAGAACATATGAAAATTGCGAAAGTTACAAATATAAATGCTACTATAGATATGTTAAAGGAAAAAGGAATTTGGATATATGGTGCAGATATAGATGGTAGGGATTATAGTTACAACACAGATTTTTCAGGAGCATGTGCTTTAATAATAGGAAGTGAAGGAAAGGGAATATCAAACTTAACTCTTAAAAAATGTGATTTATTAGTTAAAATTCCTATGGTAGGAAAAATTAACTCTTTAAATGCTTCAGTAGCAGGTGGTATAATGATGTATGAGGTATTAAAGGGTAGACTAACTAAATAGTTTAATACTAATAGAGGTTAAAAGTGAAATTTATTTTTATAGATGGATATAATGTAATAAATAGTTGGAGTATTTTAAAGAAAGAAAAAGAGATAAGCTTAGATAGTTCAAGACAAAAGCTTATTGATATTTTACATAACTATGGTGCAATTCATAAGTGTAAAATCATGCTTATATTTGATGGTTATAGAGTAGCTGGAAATTTAGAAAATAAATATGAACACAATAAAAATCTTACAGTGGTTTTTACTAAAAGTGGAGAAACTGCTGATGCTTATATTGAAAGAGAGATACATAATATAGGAAGACGTTTTGAAGTTTCTGTAGTCACATCAGATTCTTTAGAACAGCAAACTATATTTCAAAGGGGTGCAACTAGAATTTCAAGTGTAGAATTTTATAATATGGTATTTGATACATCTGAAGATATAAAAAGAGCAACCAGTAAAGTGAATCACTCATATAAAAGTACAGTACAAGATAATATTAATGAAGATGTATTGAAAAAGTTAGAAGCTATGAGGCGTGGTTAAATATTGAGATGCTTTAAGAAATGGAGGGGGATTTGTGAATAACAAAGAATATTCAAAGGAAATAGCAGTTGAATTTGAGGGTAAATTAGAAGAAGAAATAGTTATAGAAGCTAAAGATGGAAATGTGAGAGCGCAAGAATATGTTATTTCTAAATATGAAGGCTTTGTGAAAGCAAAATCTAGATCATACTTTCTAATAGGAGCTGATAAAGAAGATATTTATCAAGAAGGTATGATAGGTCTATATAAAGCAATTAGAGATTTTAATTATGAGAAATCAACAACATTTAAGGCATTTGCAGAATTGTGTATAACAAGACAAATAATAACAGCTATAAAAACTGCTACAAGACAAAAGCATATACCTTTAAATACATATATTTCTCTTAATAAGCCGGTATCAGAAGATGATTCAGAAAGAACACTTTTGGATATACTTTCTAGTATGAGAATTAGTGATCCAGAAGAACTTATCATAGGAAAGGAAGAAAAAGCTCAGATAGAAGATGCTATTGCAAGGGTTCTTTCTGATTTAGAGATGGAGGTATTACAATCTTATTTAGATGGTAAGTCATATCAGGAAATTGCTTGTGATTTAGATAGGCATGCAAAGTCTATAGATAATGCTCTTCAAAGGGTTAAAAGAAAGCTTGAAAAGTGCCTTTCCGACACTAAACAATAATAGTAAAATAATATTGACAAAAAAAACAAATGATAGTAAACTTTATAATTGGTATATTAAAGTGTAACTCACTTTAATGCTCATGTAGCTCAGTCGGCAGAGCGTCGCCTTGGTAAGGCGGAGGTCGTCGGTTCAATCCCGATCATGAGCTCCATGAAGGATATAAATTAGTATGCAAACGCTAGGCAAAGTTTATTTAAAATAAGGAGGAATTTCAAATGGCAAAGCAAAAGTTCGAAAGAAGTAAACCACACGTAAATATCGGAACAATCGGTCACGTAGACCACGGTAAGACTACATTAACAGCTGCTATCACAACAGTATTAGCAAACAGAGGATTCGCAGAAGCGTTCAACTATGCTGATATCGATAGAGCACCAGAAGAAAAAGAAAGAGGAATCACAATCAACACAGCTCACGTTGAATACGAAACAGAAAGCAGACACTATGCTCACGTTGACTGTCCAGGACACGCTGACTATGTTAAGAACATGATCACTGGGGCTGCACAAATGGACGGAGCAATCTTAGTTTGTTCAGCAGCAGACGGTCCAATGCCTCAAACAAGAGAACACATACTACTAGCTTCAAGAGTTGGTGTTGACTACATCGTTGTTTTCTTAAACAAAGCAGATATGGTTGACGATGAAGAATTATTAGAATTAGTTGAAATGGAAGTTAGAGAATTATTATCTGAATACAACTTCCCAGGAGATGACATTCCAGTAATCAAAGGATCAGCTTTAAGAGCATTAGAAAACCCAACAGATCCAGAAGCAACAGCTTGCATCATGGAATTAATGAACGCAGTAGATAGCTATATCCCAACTCCAGAAAGAGCAACAGATAAGCCATTCTTAATGCCAATCGAAGACGTATTTACAATCACTGGTAGAGGAACAGTTGCAACAGGAAGAGTTGAAAGAGGAGTTCTTCACGTATCAGACGAAGTAGAAATCGTAGGATTAACAGAAGAAAAGAGAAAAGTAGTTGTTACAGGAATCGAAATGTTCAGAAAGTTATTAGATGAAGCACAAGCTGGAGATAACATCGGAGCATTATTAAGAGGGGTTCAAAGAACTGAAATCGAAAGAGGTCAAGTTTTAGCAAAAGTTGGATCAGTAAATCCACACAGCAAGTTCGTAGGTCAAGTATACGTACTTAAGAAAGATGAAGGTGGAAGACATACTCCATTCTTCGATGGATACAGACCACAATTCTACTTCAGAACAACAGACGTTACAGGATCAATCAAATTACCGGAAGGAATGGAAATGGTTATGCCTGGAGACCACATCGATATGAATGTTGAGTTAATCACTCAAGTAGCTATGGATGAAGGATTAAGATTCGCTATCAGAGAAGGTGGAAGAACTGTAGGTTCAGGAGTTGTTACTTCTATAATCGAATAGTAATATTTTTACTTAATATAGATAAGGACTGGGTTAGTTTACCTAGTCCTTTACAAAGCTAATATTATTGACATAATATCGGTTTTGTGGTAAGGTGTTTAAGTAATTAACGAAATAGATAACACAATATCATATAGACTTATATAATTATTTGGATAAACTGGAGGTGCAGACTGTGAGAGTTAAGGTAACATTAGCATGCACAGAGTGTAAGCAAAGAAATTACAACACAATGAAAAATAAGAAAAACAACCCAGACAGAATGGAAATGAATAAATATTGCAGATTCTGTAAAAAACACACACAACACAAAGAAACTAAATAGTTCGCTTTAGAGTGATGACACATACTCGCAATAGTTAAGGATGTGAAGTAATGGCTATTAAAGAAAATGTAAATGTAAATATTAATACTAAAACTTCTGAAAAAAGAGGGGTTTCTAAGTTTTTTAGAGAGCTTAAGGCAGAGGTTAAAAGAATAACTTGGCCTTCTAAAGATGACACAAAAAAAGCGTTAATTGCAGTAGGCGTAGTCGTGCTAATATATATTATATTAGTAGGCGGGTTAGATTATATTTTTACAAACCTCTTTAAATTGATTTTTAAACTATAATGAAGGAGGTTTAGGTGAGATTTCTCATCTATAGTAAATATGAGTGAAAGAGCTAGATGGTATGTAGTACACACATATTCAGGTTATGAAAACAAGGTTAAAGCTAATCTTGAAAAGACTATAGAAAATAGAAATCTTGAGCATTTACTTCTTGATATTCAAGTTCCTATGGAGGAAGTTATTGAAGAAAAAGATGGAAAGCAAAAGGTTTCTTTAAAGAAAAAGTTCCCAGGGTATGTGTTAGTTAAAATGCTAATGACTGATGAGTCATGGTATGTGGTTAGAAACACAAGAGGTGTAACAGGATTTGTTGGACCAGGTTCTAAACCAGTGCCTCTTACTGATGAGGAAGTAGAATCAATGGGCGTTGTTGAAATGCCGGTTGATATTGACTTAGAAGTAGGAGAAAGTGTAAGAGTTATCTCTGGACCACTAAAAGAATTTGTGGCAACAATCCAAGAGATAAGTGTTGAAAAACACAAAATGAAAGCTTTAATAGATATGTTCGGCAGAGAAACATTAGCTGAACTAGATTTTAACCAAGTTGAGAAGTTAGTTTAATATATTATATATAAAACTAATGTTTTTAATTAAGTGGGAGGACAAAAAGTCCGTATTACCACAGTATAGGAGGAATAGTAAATGGCTAAGAAAGTAACAGGAATGATTAAATTACAACTTCCTGCAGGTAAGGCAACACCAGCACCACCAGTAGGTCCAGCATTAGGGCAACATGGTGTTAATATTATGGGATTCTGTAAGGAGTTTAACGCAAAGACTGCTAATCAAGCTGGATTAATAATACCAGTTGTTATAACAGTATACCAAGATAGATCTTTTAGTTTTATCTTAAAGACTCCTCCAGCTGCAGTTCTAATTAAGAAAGAATTAGGATTAGAAAGCGGATCAGGAGTTCCAAACAGAACAAAAGTTGGAACATTAACTAAGGATCAAGTTAGAAAGATCGCTGAATTAAAAATGCCAGACTTAAACGCTGCAACAATCGAAACTGCTATGAGCATGATCGAAGGTACTGCAAGAAGTATGGGTGTTACAATAGCAGAGTAATTCTGAGTTTTTTTAAAATGTGGGAGGTAAAAACCGCTAAAACCACGAAGGAGGCATAATAATGGGAAAGAAATATGTTGAAAGTTCAAAATTAGTAGATAAGAACGTTTTATATACACCAGCTGAAGCGTTAGATTTAGCTGTAAAAACTGCAAAAGCTAAGTTCGATGAAACAATCGAATTACACGTAAGATTAGGGGTAGACCCAAGACACGCTGACCAACAAGTTAGAGGAGCTGTTGTTCTTCCAAATGGAACTGGTAAAACTGTTAAAGTTTTAGTATTCGCTAAGGGTGCTAAAGCAACAGAAGCTCAAGAAGCAGGAGCAGATTTTGTTGGAGCTGAAGAATTAGTTCAAAAGATCCAAGGTGAAAACTGGTTCGACTACGATGTAGTAGTAGCTACTCCAGATATGATGGGTGTTGTTGGTAGATTAGGTAGAGTTTTAGGACCTAAGGGATTAATGCCAAACCCAAAATCAGGAACAGTTACATTTGATGTTGCTAAAGCTATAGCTGACATCAAAGCTGGTAAAGTTGAATATAGAGTTGATAAAACTGCTATCGTTCACTGCCCAATCGGAAAAGCTTCATTTGGAGTTGAAAAATTACAACAAAACTTCCATGCTTTAATGGATGCTTTAGTAAAAGCTAAACCAGCTGCTGCTAAGGGACAATACGTTAAATCTGTATCAGTTTCAAGCACAATGGGACCTGGAGCTAAAATTAACCCAACAAAAGTTTTAGATTAATATTGACATAGTGAAATTTACATAGTATAATAAATTTCGTTGTGAAAAAAGAGAATACTGTTTCCGTAGACAGTAGGTGCCGTAAGGTTTAAAGTAATCGCCTGCCTAGGATAACTAGATAAGTGATTGTTTATTTGGTCTTCCTGTGTCTATGGGAAGACCTTTCTTAATATATATTACAGTTAATAACTGTGAGGAGGTGGACACACAGTGATAAAGAAGAACAGACAAATTAAAGAAGCTAAAGTAGCTGAAATTAAGGAAAAGTTAGAAAAAGCTCAAGGTGTTGCATTAGCTAGCTACCAAGGTTTAACAGTTGAAGAAGATACAATGTTAAGAAAGAGCTTAAGAGAAGCTGGTGTTGAATATAAAGTTTACAAAAACACATTAGTAACATTAGCTGCTAACGAATTAGGTTTAGGTGATTTAGTTCAATACTTAGAAGGACCAGTTTCTATAGCATTCGGATATGAAGATGCTACTGCTCCAGCAAGAGTATTAAATAACTTCGCTAAAGACCACAAGAAGTTAGAATTAAAAGCAGGTATTGTTGACGGTATTGTTTATGACAAGGCTGGAGTTGAAAAACTTGCAACAATCCCATCAAAAGAAGTTCTTATTGCAAAACTTCTTGGAAGCTTCAAAGCTCCATTATCAAACCTTGCATACTTATTAAATGCAATTAAAGAAAAAAAAGAATCAGAGTCAGCTGAATAATAAACTGATAAAAATTTTGGAGGTGCAATTAAAATGACAAGAGAAGAAATCATTCAAGCTATAAAAGAAATGACTGTTTTAGAATTAAACGAATTAGTAACTGCTTGCGAAGAGGAGTTTGGTGTTAGCGCTGCTGCTCCAGTTGCTGTTGCTGGTGGAGCTGTTGCAGGTGCTGCAGCTGAAGAAAAGACTGAGTTTGACGTAGTATTATCAAATGCTGGTGCAAACAAGATCAAAGTAATCAAAGTTGTTAGAGAAATAACTGGATTAGGATTAAAGGAAGCTAAAGAAATAGTTGACGGAGCTCCTAAGACATTAAAAGAAGCTGTTTCTAAAGAAGAAGCTGAAGACATGAAAGCTAAATTAGCTGAAGTTGGAGCTGAAGTAGAAGTTAAGTAATTTCTTAACTTAATATAAAAAAGGTGCTTTATAGCACCTTTTTTATTGCCTAAATAGAAAAAAATGAAATATAATAAAAATTGATTCAAATAATACTATTATATTAATAAATGTAATTAATATGACGATATATAAAAGTATTGACAAAGAAAAATTCATATGGTACTATCATAAAATGTACTATTCATTATGGATAATTATATATTCTTGCGAAAATGAGTATAATCAATAAAAAAATGGTTATACTATAACGTGATGCTCTCCGAAAGCATAGGTCCTTAGGGAAATTATGCTTTTGGTTATTTTACTTTAAACAAGGGGTGAAAATTCATGGTACATCCTGTCCAAGTCGGAAAAAGAACTAGAATGAGCTTTGCTAAGGTTAAAGATGTAACCGAAATGCCAAACTTAATCGAGGTACAATTAGATTCTTACGAATGGTTTTTAAGAGAAGGGTTATTAGAAGTATTTGATGACGTAAACCCTATTTCAAACTTTACTGGGAATCTTGTACTTGAGTTTGTAGACTATAAACTTGATATGGATAATATTAAGTACTCAGTGGAAGAGTGTAAAGAAAGAGATTGCACTTATGCAGCTCCACTAAAAGTGTCAGTAAGACTGACAAATAATGAAACTGGAGAAATAAAAGAACAAGAAGTATTTATGGGAGATTTCCCACTAATGACTGAACAAGGAACTTTTATTATTAATGGTGCTGAAAGAGTTATAGTAAGCCAATTAGTAAGATCTCCAGGTGTTTACTATAGCAATACTGTTGATAAGAGTGGTAAAAAGCTATTTTCATCAACTGTTATTCCTAACAGAGGTGCATGGTTAGAATATGAAACAGATTCTAATGATGTTATTTATGTTAGAATTGATAAGACTAGAAAATTACCAATCACAATTTTAGCTAGAGCTATGGGTTATGGAAGTGACCAAGAGCTATTAGACTATTTTGGTGAGGAAGAAAGATTTAAAGCAACAATAGAAAAAGATAACACTAAGACTAAGGAAGAAGCGTTACTTGAGATTTACAAGAGATTAAGACCAGGTGAACCACCAACAGTTGATAGTGCTGTATCTTTAATAGACTCTTTATTCTTTGATGCAAAAAGATATGATTTATCAAGAGTTGGGAGATATAAATTTAACAAAAAATTAGCTATTAATCTTAGATTAATAAATCAAATAGCAGCTGCTGATGTTATAAATCCTTCAACTGGAGAAATAATGGTTGAACAAGGTGAAAAAATAAGCAGAGCTATGGCTTCTGACATACAAAATGCAGGTATAAACTCAGTTGATATTTTAGTAGAAGATAAAGTATTAAGAGTAATAGGAAATCACTTTGTTGATTTAGAAAAAGTTTTACCTTTTGATGTTAGTGATTTAAATATAAGAGAAGCTGTTCATTATCCTACTTTAATGGAAATATTAGAAAATTATGATGATGAGCAATCAATAAAAGAAGAAATCAAGAAAAACATAACTAGATTAATACCTAAACACATTGTAAGAGATGATATATTCGCAACTATAAGTTATGAATTAGGATTAGCTTATGGTGTTGGATATACTGATGATATAGACCATTTAGGTAACAGAAGATTAAGATCTGTAGGTGAATTACTACAAAACCAATTTAGAATTGGTTTATCAAGAATGGAAAGAGTAGTTAAGGAAAGAATGACTATTCAAGACCAAGAAGCAATTACTCCACAAATGTTAATAAACATTAGACCGGTAGCTGCTGCCATAAAAGAATTCTTTGGTAGTTCACAATTATCACAATTCATGGATCAAACGAATCCACTTTCAGAATTAACACACAAGAGAAGATTATCTGCATTAGGACCAGGAGGTCTTTCAAGAGAAAGAGCTGGTTTCGAAGTAAGAGACGTTCACCATTCACATTATGGTAGAATGTGTCCTATAGAAACTCCAGAAGGACCTAACATAGGATTAATTAACTCACTTGCAACTTATGCTAAGGTTAATGAGTATGGATTTATCGAAACTCCATATAGAATTATCGATAAAGAAACTGGTAAAGTTACAGATGAAATAAGATACTTTACAGCTGATGAAGAGGACTTATACTTAATTGCACAAGCAAAAGAACCAATTGGTGAAGATGGAAAATTCGTTGACAGTAGAGTTACTGTTAGATATAAGCATGATATATTACAAGTTAATGCTAAAGACGTAGATTTAATAGACGTTTCACCAAGACAAATAGTTTCAGTTGCAACAGCGATGATACCGTTCCTTGAAAATGATGACGCGTCTAGAGCACTTATGGGAGCAAACATGCAACGTCAAGCAGTTCCACTATTAAAGCCACAAGCACCTATAGTTGGTACAGGAATAGAGTATAGAGCGGCAGCTGATTCAGGGGTATTACCTAAAGCTAAAAATTCAGGTACAGTTGTATATGTAAGCTCTTCAGAAATCAGAATCAAGAGAGATATTGATGGCGGAATTGACACATATAAACTACTTAAATTCAAGAGAAGTAACCCTGGTACTTGTATAAATCAAAGACCTTTAGTTGATAAGGGTGAAATTGTATTTAAGAACCAAGTTTTAGCTGATGGACCAGCAACTGACTTAGGAGAAATCGCATTAGGAAAGAATATCAGAATGGGATTCATTACTTGGGAAGGTTACAACTACGAGGATGCTATGCTTATCTCTGAAGAATTAGTAAGAGAAGATGTATTTACTTCTATCCATATTGAAGAATATGAATGTGAAGCTAGAGATACTAAGCTAGGGCCAGAAGAAATAACAAGAGATATTCCTAACGTAAGTGAAGATGCTCTTAAAGATATAGATGAAAGAGGAATAATCAGAATTGGTGCTGAAGTTAGATCAGGAGATGTCCTTGTTGGTAAGGTAACACCTAAAGGAGAAACTGAATTAACAGCTGAAGAAAGATTATTAAGAGCTATATTTGGTGAAAAAGCAAGAGAAGTTAGAGATACTTCGTTAAGAGTACCACATGGAGAAGCTGGTATCATTGTTGACGTAAAAGTATTTACAAGAGAAAACGGTGATGACTTAAATCCAGGTGTTAACGAACTTGTAAGATGTTATATAGCTCAAAAGAGAAAAATATCTGTTGGAGATAAGATGGCAGGACGTCATGGTAACAAAGGGGTTATTTCTAGAGTTTTACCAGAAGAAGATATGCCATTCTTACCAGATGGTAGACCACTACAAATTTGTTTAAACCCACTAGGGGTTCCATCTCGTATGAACATTGGTCAGGTATTAGAAGTTCACTTAGGTTGGGCTGCAAGTGCATTAGGATGGCACATTGCTACACCGGTATTTGATGGTGCAACAGAAAAGAACATTGAAGAGTGCTTAGAAAAAGCAGGATACAATGCAAATGGAAAGACTGTATTATACGATGGAAGAACTGGAGAACCGTTTGATAATGAAGTTACAGTTGGTATAATGTACATCTTAAAACTTGCTCACTTAGTTGATGATAAGATTCATGCTAGATCAACAGGTCCATACTCACTAGTTACTCAACAACCACTTGGAGGTAAAGCTCAATTTGGTGGTCAAAGATTTGGGGAAATGGAAGTTTGGGCATTAGAAGCTTACGGTGCTGCACATACACTACAAGAAATATTAACAGTTAAGTCAGATGATGTTGTAGGTAGAGTTAAGACATACGAAGCAATAGTTAAGGGTGAAAATATCCCTGAACCAGGAGTTCCAGAATCATTTAAGGTTCTTATAAAAGAACTTCAAGCTTTATGCTTAGATGTTAAAGTATTAAATGAAGATAACGAAGAAGTTAAGTTAAAAGAATTCTCAGATGATGATTCTGAAGAATTAGAAGTAAATATCGAAGGAACTGAAGAAGTTGTTCCAGAACAATTTACAGGTGACGATAGTTATACAACTAATGATGAGGAAATTGAAGAAGATATAGATTATGAATCATTTACTTTAGAAGGTTTCCATGAAGAAGAATTAGAACTAGATGATTTCGTTAATGACGAACACTAAAATTGAAGGGAGGATATACCCTTGTTTGAATTGAACAATTTTGATGCTATACAAATTGGTTTAGCTTCTCCAAGCCAAATTAGAGAATGGTCTAGAGGTGAAGTTAAAAAACCTGAAACAATTAATTATAGAACTTTAAAACCAGAAAGAGATGGTCTATTCTGTGAAAGAATATTTGGACCAATGAAAGACTGGGAATGTCATTGTGGTAAATACAAGAGAGTTAGATACAAAGGTATTGTTTGTGACAGATGTGGAGTTGAAGTTACAAAAGCTAAAGTAAGAAGAGAGAGAATGGGGCACATTGAGCTGGCTGCCCCAGTATCTCACATTTGGTACTTTAAAGGAATTCCTTCAAGAATGGGGTTACTTTTAGATATGTCACCAAGAGCTTTAGAAAAAGTTCTTTATTTTGCTTCATATGTTGTTATAGATCCTAAGGAAACATCACTATTAAAGAAACAACTTTTAAGTGAAAAGGAATATAGGGAAGCTGTAGATAAGTTCGGTGAAGAAAGCTTTGTTGCTGGAATGGGTGCAGAAGCTGTTCAAGAGATTTTAGGAGAAATTGACTTAGAAGCAACTTCAAGAGACTTGAAAGAAGAGTTAAAAACTAGTAGTGGGCAAAAGAAAGTTAGAATAATAAGAAGATTAGAAGTAGTTGAATCTTTCAGAAAATCAGGAAATGATCCAAGATGGATGGTTATAAATGTAATTCCTGTTATTCCACCAGATTTAAGACCAATGGTTCAATTAGATGGAGGAAGATTTGCAACATCTGACTTAAATGATTTATATAGAAGAGTTATCAACAGAAATAACAGATTAAAGAAGCTTTTAGATTTAGGAGCTCCTGATATAATTGTTAGAAATGAAAAGAGAATGCTTCAAGAAGCAGTTGATGCTCTTATAGATAATGGTAGAAGGGGAAGACCGGTAACTGGTCCTGGAAACAGACCTCTAAAATCATTATCAGATATGTTAAAAGGTAAGCAAGGTAGATTTAGACAAAACTTACTTGGTAAGAGAGTTGACTATTCTGGTAGATCAGTTATCGTTGTTGGACCAGAATTGAAAATGTATCAATGTGGTTTACCTAAGGAAATGGCTTTAGAACTATTTAAGCCTTTTGTAATGAAAAAGTTAGTTGAAGATGGCGTTGCACATAACATAAAGAGTGCTAAGAGAATGGTTGAAAGAGTTAATGATCAAGTATGGGATATACTTGAAGAAGTTATTGCTGATCATCCAGTTTTACTTAACAGAGCGCCTACTCTACATAGACTAGGTATTCAAGCGTTCCAACCAGTATTAGTTGAAGGTAGAGCAATAAAACTTCATCCATTAGTATGTACAGCATATAATGCGGACTTCGATGGAGACCAAATGGCTGTTCACGTACCATTATCAGTTGAGGCTCAAGCAGAAGCAAGATTCTTAATGCTTGCAGCAGGTAATATAATGAAACCATCAGATGGTAAACCAGTTTGTGTTCCTACACAAGATATGGTTTTAGGTTCATATTACTTAACAATGGATAAAGAAGGTGCTAAAGGAGAAGGAATGTACTTTGCATCTGTTGATGAAGCTATAATGGCTTATAATGTTGGTGAAATAGCTGTTCATGCATCGATCAACGTTAGAATGTTTAAAGAAACAAATGGAGTAGTAAGACATGGTATAATCAAAACTACAGTAGGTAAGATTATATTCAATGAATCTATTCCTCAAGATTTAGGATATGTAGATAGAACAAATCCAGAAAAAGAATTTGATCTTGAAGTTGATTTCTTAATAACTAAGAAAACTTTAGGTAAATTAATAGATAAGTGTTATATTAAACACGGTCCTACTAATACATCAATAATGTTAGATAAGATTAAAGCATTAGGATATCACTACTCATCAATTGGTGCTGTAACAGTTGCTGCATCAGACATGATAGTACCTGAAGCTAAGTATGAATTACTTAGAGAAGCTGAAGAAACAGTTGAAAAGGTAGAAAAGATGTATAAGAGAGGATTCATATCTGAAGATGAAAGATATGAAAAAGTTATTGAAAAATGGAGTAAAACAACAGAAGATGTTGCGAATGCATTAATGGATAGTTTGGATAAATTCAATCCAATATTCATGATGGCTGATTCAGGAGCCAGAGGATCTAAGGCCCAAATTAAGCAGTTAGCTGGTATGAGAGGACTTATGGCCGCTCCATCAGGTAAAATCATCGAATTACCAATCAAGGCTTCATTTAGAGAGGGTCTTGACGTATTAGAATACTTCATTTCAACACATGGTGCTAGAAAAGGTAATGCCGATACAGCACTTAAAACAGCCGATTCAGGTTACTTAACAAGAAGACTTGTTGACGTATCACAAGATGTTATCGTAAGAGAAGAAGATTGTGGCACTGATAGAGGATTAGTTGTCGCTGAAATTAAAGAAGGTAATGAAGTAATCGAAGGATTAGCAGAAAGATTATATGGTAGATATACAGCTGAAGATGTTATACATCCTGAAACTGGAGAAATACTATTAGGTAAAGATGAATATATAGAATCTCATATGGCTGATAGAATTACAGCTGCAGGTGTTAAAAAGGTTAAAATAAGATCTGTATTCACATGTAACTGTAAGGTTGGTGTTTGTGCTAAGTGTTATGGTATGAACATGGCTACAGCTCAAAAGATTAATATAGGTGAAGCTGTTGGTATAATAGCAGCTCAATCAATCGGAGAACCTGGTACTCAGCTTACAATGAGAACATTCCATACTGGTGGTGTTGCTACTGGTGCGGATATCACTCAAGGTCTTCCTAGAGTTGAAGAGTTATTTGAAGCTAGAAAACCAAAAGGTCTTGCTATAGTTTCTGAAATTGCAGGTACTGTAAGAGTTGAAGAAAGCAAGAAGAAAAAGACTGTGTATGTAATGGCAACTGACGGAGAAGAACGTAGCTATGACATTCCATTTGGTTCAAGATTAAGAGTATCTGATAATGATGTTATCGAAGCTGGAGATGAAATTACAGAAGGTTCAGTTAACCCTCATGATATTATGAATATCAAAGGTGTTGAAGGTGCAAGAAGATACTTACTTTCTGAAGTTCAAAAAGTTTATAGACTTCAAGGGGTTGATATCAATGATAAGCACTTAGAAGTTGTTGTTAGACAAATGACTAGAAAAGTAAAAGTTTCTGATTCTGGTGACACTGAGTTATTACCAGGTACAATGATAGATATGTTTGACTTTGAAGAAGAAAATGCAAGAGTAAGAGAATTTGGAGGAGAAGAAGCTAAGGGGGAAATGGCATTACTAGGTATTACTAAGGCAGCTTTAGCAACTGATAGTTTCTTATCAGCAGCTTCATTCCAAGAAACAACAAGAGTTCTTACAGAAGCAGCTATCAAAGGAAAAATAGATCCATTAATAGGATTGAAAGAAAATGTTATTATAGGTAAATTAATTCCAGCGGGAACAGGTATGATGAGATATAGATCTGTTAAGCTTGATGTACCAGTGGAAGAAGTTGAAGAAGATAATATTGATACAATAGAATAATACAATGCAATTTTATTGACATGTGTATGCTTAAATGATAAAATACCAATTGTGTGATTTTAAAGCTACACTACAGTATGATTGTCTACATGATTTATGGAGGCATCCTGTATAGCATGCCTCTGTGATCTTTAATTAAGGAGGGGGATTCATGTTAGACAGAATTGTAGTAAAAAAAGTAATTGGAATAAAACAGTGTACTAAATCACTTAAAAGTGGTGAGGGAAGAGTTTTATATGTAGCTAAAGATGCAAATGCTAAGTTGATTTCTCCAATAATTCAACTAGCACAAGAGAAAAACATTGAGATTGTAGAAATACCTACAATGAAAGATCTTGGGAAGATAAGTGGGATTGATGTTAAATCATCAGCGGTATTGACCCTAGAATAATAAATTAGTGTTTATCTTATTTTATATAGATAAATAAATTTCAGGAGGTGAAGAAATGCCAACTATAAGCCAATTAGTAAGAAAAGGTAGAAAGACTGTTGTTAATAAATCAACAGCACCAGCACTAAATGAGTGTCCACAAAGAAGAGGAGTTTGTACAGTTGTTAAAACTACTACTCCAAAGAAGCCTAACTCAGCGTTAAGAAAAATTGCCAGAGTAAGACTTACAAATGGATTTGAAGTTACTGCTTACATCGGTGGTGTAGGTCACAACTTACAAGAGCACAGCGTTGTTCTTATAAGAGGTGGTAGAGTTAAGGACCTTCCTGGTGTTAGATACCATATCGTAAGAGGAGCACTAGACTGTGCTGGAGTAGCTAACAGAATGCAAGGAAGATCAAAATACGGTGCTAAGAGACCAAAGCAAAAATAGTTTTCTAAACTAAGACAGTGCTTATCTTCGGCATTTACATAGACTAGAAATTTTACATAAGTTTATATAGATGTAAGAAGCGAAGCACTTTACGGTAAATTAATTTACCGAGTACCTATGAATTAAATTTAAAATTGTTAAGGAGGGAAGAAAAGTGCCAAGAAAAGGATTTATCGCAAAAAGAGATGTATTACCAGATCCAATGTACAACTCAAAAGTTGTTACTAAGTTAATAAACAACGTAATGGAAGATGGTAAAAAAGGAGTAGCACAAAAGATTTGCTACGAAGCGTTTGAAATTATGGCGCAAAAAACAGGCAAAGATGCTTTAGAAGTATTCGAAGAAGCTATGAACAATGTTATGCCTTTATTAGAAGTTAAAGCTAGAAGAATAGGTGGTGCTAACTACCAAGTTCCAATCGAAGTTAGACCTGAGAGAAGACAAACTTTAGGTATCAGATGGATTTTAGCTGCTGCTAGAAAAAGAGGCGAAAAAGTTATGGCTCAAAGATTAGCTGGAGAATTATTAGATGCAGCTAATAATACTGGAGCTGCTGTTAAGAAGAGAGAAGATACTCACAAGATGGCAGAAGCAAACAAAGCATTCGCTCACTACAGATACTAATATTACAAAAACTGTTTTGGCTTATGCCAAAACAGTTTTGTCGAATATAAAATTACTCATTGAGAGGAGGACATAAAATGGCTAGAAAATATCCATTAGACAAATTCCGTAATTTCGGAATAATGGCTCACATTGATGCTGGTAAAACAACAACAACTGAGAGAATATTATTCTATACTGGAAAAACTCACAAAATTGGTGAAACACATGAAGGTGCTTCACAAATGGACTGGATGGTTCAAGAACAAGAAAGAGGTATAACAATTACTTCTGCAGCAACAACTTGTTTCTGGGAAGGTCATGAATTAAACATAATAGATACTCCAGGTCACGTAGACTTCACAGTTGAAGTTGAAAGATCATTAAGAGTTCTTGATGGAGCTGTTACAGTTCTTGACGCTAAGAGTGGGGTTGAACCACAAACTGAAACTGTTTGGAGACAGGCAGATAAATACGGCGTACCAAGAATGATATATGTAAACAAAATGGATGCTACAGGAGCTGATTTCTTCAGATGTATAAATACTGTAAGAGATAGATTAAAAGCAAATGCAGTTCCAATACAAATTCCAATAGGTGCAGAAGCTGAATTCAAAGGTATGGTTGACTTAATATCTAATCATGCTATCGTTACTTATGATGATTTAGGTAAGGATGTAAGAATTGAAGAAATTCCTGCTGACTTAGTTGATCAAGCTGAAGAATACAGAATGGCTATGATAGAAGCTATTGCTGAAACAGATGAAGCATTAATGGAAAAATATCTTGAAGGTGAAGAGATAACAGAAGAAGAAATACATGCAGCTTTAAGAAAAGCTACTATAGCTAATGAAATAGTTCCATGTATATGTGGATCTTCATATAAGAACAAAGGGGTTCAAGAAATGATTAACGGTGTTGTTGCTTACTTACCATCACCATTAGACATTCCTGCAATCCAAGGTCAAACTTTAGAAGGTGAAGAAGATTCAAGAGAAGCTTCAGATACAGCGCCAATGGCAGCTTTAGCATTTAAGATTGCTACTGACCCATTCGTTGGAAAACTTGCATTCACAAGAATATATTCTGGTGTTATGAACAGTGGTTCATATGTTCTTAACTCTACAAAGGGTAAGAAAGAAAGAATAGGAAGACTTGTTAAGATGCATGCTAATACAAGAGAAGAAGTTGAATCATTAGAAGCAGGTGAATTAGGAGCAGTTATCGGATTAAAGAACACTACAACTGGTGATACTTTATGTGATGAAAGCGCACCAATTATACTTGAATCAATGGAATTCCCAGAACCAGTTATATCTGTAGCTATCGAGCCAAAGACAAAAGCTGGTCAAGAAAAGATGGGATTAGCTTTAGCTAAGCTAGCTGAAGAAGATCCAACTTTCAAAACTTGGACTGACCAAGAAACTGGTCAAACAATCATCGCTGGTATGGGTGAATTACACTTAGATATCATCGTTGATAGATTACAAAGAGAATTCAAGGTTGAATGTAATGTTGGAGCTCCTCAAGTTGCTTATAAAGAAACTATTAGATCTGCTGTTAAAGCAGAAGCTAAGTATGCTAAGCAATCAGGTGGTAAAGGTCAATATGGTCACGCTGTAATTGAAATGGAACCAACTGAAGGAGAATACAGCTTTGAAAATGCTATAGTTGGGGGAGCTATTCCAAAAGAATACATTCCTGCAATTGATGCTGGTATTCAAGAAGCTGCTAAGAACGGTATAATAGCTGGATATGAAGTTATCAACTTCAAAGTTAAGTTAGTACACGGTTCTTACCACGAAGTCGATTCATCAGAAATGGCATTCAAGATTGCTGGTTCTATGGCATTCAAGAACGCTATGCAAAAAGCAAGCCCAGTATTACTTGAACCAATGATGAAGGTTGAAGTAACTGTACCAGAAGAGTACATGGGAGATGTTATCGGTGATATCAACTCTAGAAGAGGTAGAATGGAAGGTATGGAAGCAGTTAACGGAGCTCAAGTTATAAGAGCGTATGTTCCACTAGCTGAAATGTTCGGATATGCTACAGCTTTAAGATCTAGATCTCAAGGTAGAGGTAACTACTCAATGGTATTCGATCACTATGAAGAAGTACCAAAGAGCATCCAAGAAGAAGTTGCTGGAAAGAGAGCTAAATAGTTTATATTTTTGTAATAATTTTTTGTGGTGTTATCCATAATATACTTATGGGTAACATTGCAGAAATTAATATATATTAATTTTAAAAATAATTTTAATTTATAATAAAAAACAAATTAAGAATTTTAAAAAGTATATTTAAAATTCAGATAATTTTGTTTCCATAAAGGAGGATTTTCAAATGGCAAAGCAAAAGTTCGAAAGAAGTAAACCACACGTAAATATCGGAACAATCGGTCACGTAGACCACGGTAAGACTACATTAACAGCTGCTATCACAACAGTATTAGCAAACAGAGGATTCGCAGAAGCGTTCAACTATGCTGATATCGATAGAGCACCAGAAGAAAAAGAAAGAGGAATCACAATCAACACAGCTCACGTTGAATACGAAACAGAAAGCAGACACTATGCTCACGTTGACTGTCCAGGACACGCTGACTATGTTAAGAACATGATCACTGGGGCTGCACAAATGGACGGAGCAATCTTAGTTTGTTCAGCAGCAGACGGTCCAATGCCTCAAACAAGAGAACACATACTACTAGCTTCAAGAGTTGGTGTTGACTACATCGTTGTTTTCTTAAACAAAGCAGATATGGTTGACGATGAAGAATTATTAGAATTAGTTGAAATGGAAGTTAGAGAATTATTATCTGAATACAACTTCCCAGGAGATGACATTCCAGTAATCAAAGGATCAGCTTTAAGAGCATTAGAAAACCCAACAGATCCAGAAGCAACAGCTTGCATCATGGAATTAATGAACGCAGTAGATAGCTATATCCCAACTCCAGAAAGAGCAACAGATAAGCCATTCTTAATGCCAATCGAAGACGTATTTACAATCACTGGTAGAGGAACAGTTGCAACAGGAAGAGTTGAAAGAGGAGTTCTTCACGTATCAGACGAAGTAGAAATCGTAGGATTAACAGAAGAAAAGAGAAAAGTAGTTGTTACAGGAATCGAAATGTTCAGAAAGTTATTAGATGAAGCACAAGCTGGAGATAACATCGGAGCATTATTAAGAGGGGTTCAAAGAACTGAAATCGAAAGAGGTCAAGTTTTAGCAAAAGTTGGATCAGTAAATCCACACAGCAAGTTCGTAGGTCAAGTATACGTACTTAAGAAAGATGAAGGTGGAAGACATACTCCATTCTTCGATGGATACAGACCACAATTCTACTTCAGAACAACAGACGTTACAGGATCAATCAAATTACCGGAAGGAATGGAAATGGTTATGCCTGGAGACCACATCGATATGAATGTTGAGTTAATCACTCAAGTAGCTATGGATGAAGGATTAAGATTCGCTATCAGAGAAGGTGGAAGAACTGTAGGTTCAGGAGTTGTTACTTCTATAATCGAATAGTTTTAAACTTTTCAATTTAAGTTTTAAATTCTTTTTAAATATAAATTTTAAATTAAAGCGCTTAATAATTGTGATCACAAAAATAGAAAGAGTAAGGGGACGCCCTTGCTCTTTCTTTTTTATAGATGCTTATAATGCAAAATGTTTAGAAGAGATAAAGATCATAGTAGCCATATATGTAAGTATGATATTGTGAAAAAAGATTTATTGGAGAAAAATTAGTATATTCATTTTTAGAATATTAATATTTTTTAAGTGTTAAATTTAGGTTCTAGAATTTGTTATATAAAGATATTTAAAATAAATAATTAAATGTTTATTGAATTAGAGTTTTATTATGAAAACGAATATATATTTATAGTAACAATTAATTAAACTTTTTTATTATATATATTATAAGAATATTTAATTTAATTTAATAAAAATATAAATCAAAACTTAAAATAGACATAAAAAGTGTTTATAATAGAATAAATTGGTTAAATATATATAATATAAGGTAAGAGAAACTAAAATTTCATCAAATATACTATTGAAAAATTTTTAAATTCGATATAAAATTATAACAGCTGAACGACAGGATTACTTCTAAAAACTTAAAAAAATTTTTATAAAAAATGGTTAAAAAAAGATGAAAAAAAAGTCTTGATAAAGATTTATAAAGATAGTATAATAAAGAAGTTGTGTAGCATAACGCGATGAATCAAGAGGTTGCCGGACTTCCGGGTTATTCTTGAGGAGCAAGTCAGGATCTAGAATCCGACGGCAGGAATAGTAATTTGTGATCTTAGGTAGGAAACACCAGGAACAGTTTACATAACTATTGCTGTTGTGCGTTAGAAGTAAAGCGTACATGAAAAGGAGGGAAACCAGAATGTCAAAACAAAAAATAAGAATCAGATTAAAGGCTTTTGATCACACTATATTAGATCAATCTGCTGAAAAAATCGTTGAAACAGCTAAATCAACAGGAGCTAAGGTTGCAGGTCCAGTACCACTACCTACTGAAAAAGATGTTGTTACAATATTAAGAGCTGTTCATAAGTACAAAGATTCAAGAGAACAATTCGAAATCAGAACACACAAGAGATTAATCGACATCGTTAATCCATCACCAAAGACTGTTGATGCATTAATGAGATTAAACTTACCTGCTGGTGTAGATATCGAAATAAAGCTATAATAGCTTAACTATTAAATAAACAGTTTGAACGGTTATGATTGCAAAAGTAATCCGCTAATACGTTTAGGAGGTGTAAATACATGAAAAAAGCTATAATCGGTAAGAAAATAGGAATGACTCAAATTTTTGATGAAAATGGAAAGGTAGTTCCTGTAACTGTAGTAGAAGCTGGACCATGTGTTGTTGTTCAAAAGAAGACTATCGAAAAGGATGGTTATGAAGCAATACAAGTTGGTTTCGGTGAAATAAGAGAAAAATTAGTTAATAAGCCAAGAAAAGGACACTTTGCTAAGGCTGGAGTATCTTTAAGAAGAACATTAAAAGAGTTCAGATTAGAAGATTGCAGCGCTTACGAAGTAGGTCAAGAAATCAAAGCTGATATATTCGCAGCTGGAGATAAGATTGACGTTTCAGGAGTTTCTAAAGGTAAGGGATTCCAAGGTGTTATTAAGAGATGGAATGCAAACAGAGGGCCAATGTCACACGGTTCTAAGTTCCACAGAGCAGTAGGTTCAATGGGAGCTTCTTCTGATCCATCAAGAACATTCAAGAACAAGAACATGCCAGGTCACATGGGAGCTGTTAACACTACAGTATTAAACTTAGAAGTTGTTAAAGTAATAGCTGAAAAGAACTTAATATTAGTTAAGGGTGGTATCCCAGGTGCTAATAAGAGCACAGTTGTAATAAGAAACGCTGTTAAAGCTTAATTTCTTTAGAAAGGAGGAGACAGAATGCCTACAGTAGGATTATTTAACAAAGAAGGAAATAAGATTGAAGATATTCAATTAAATGATAAAGTATTCGCTGTTGAAGTGAATGCAGATGCTATGCATCAAGTAGTTGTTGCATTATTAGCTAACAAGAGACAAGGAACTCAATCAGCTAAGACTAGAGCTGAGGTTAGAGGGGGCGGAATCAAGCCTTGGAGACAAAAGGGAACTGGTAGAGCTAGACAAGGATCAATCAGAGCACCACAATGGATCAAAGGTGGAGTTGTATTCGCACCAAAGCCAAGAGATTACAGAATGTCAATACCAAAATCAATGAGAAGAGTTGCTATGTTATCAGCATTAACTAGCAAAGTTCAAAATGATGAAATGGTAGTATTAGATAGCTTAACATTAGAAGCTCCTAAGACTAAGGAAATTGTTAAAATGTTAAATGCTTTCAATGCTAAGAAGACATTAATCGTTACTGCTGAAGCAAACGAAACAGTTTACAAATCAGCTAGAAATATAGAAGGAGTAGCAGTACTTCCAGTTAACAACATCAACGTTTATGATTTATTAAAATACTCAAAAGTAATCATGACTAAGGATGCTGTATCAAAGATTGAGGAGGTGTACGCATAATGAAGTTAACAAGCCACGATATAATCAGAAAACCAGTTATAACTGAAAAGTCAATGGCTGCAATGGCAGAAAAGAAGTACACTTTCATAGTTCATATGAGCGCTAACAAAGTTCAAATAAAGAAAGCGGTTGAAGAAGTTTTCGGCGTTAAAGTTGAAAAAGTTCAAACAATAAGAACTATGGGAAAAACTAAGAGAATGGGCGTACATGTTGGTAAGAGAGCTGACCAAAAGAAAGCTATAATCACATTAGCTCAAGATAGCAAAGGTATTGAATTCTTCGAAGGAATGCAATAATATCAAAGCGAAGTATTGGTAAAAATACCAGATAAGCTTAAAGAAGGAGGGAATTAGCATGGCAGTTAAAAAGTTTAGACCTACTACACCATCAAGAAGACAAATGACAATGGCAAGTTTTGAAGAAATAACTACAAACAGCCCAGAGAAATCACTTCTTGTTTCTTTAAAGAAAACTGGTGGTAGAAATGCTCAAGGTAAAATAACTGTAAGACACCACGGTGGTGGAGCTAAGAGAAAATACAGAATAATAGATTTCAAGAGAAATAAGGATGGTATTCCAGCAAAAGTTGCTACAATAGAATACGATCCAAACAGAACAGCATACATTGCTTTAGTAGTATATGCTGATGGTGAAAAGAGATACATTCTTGCACCAGTAGGATTAAAAGTTGGAGATACAATCGTATCTGGACCAGAAGCTGATATCAAAGTTGGTAATGCAAAAGCATTAAAAGATATGCCAGTTGGTACAGTTGTTCACAACATAGAATTACAAGCTGGTAAAGGTGGCCAAATGGTTAGATCAGCAGGTACTTCTGCTCAATTAATGGCTAAAGAAGGTAACTATGCAACATTAAGATTACCTTCAGGTGAAATGAGATATGTAAGAATCGAATGTAGAGCTACAATCGGTACAGTTTCTAATACTACTAACGATATCATCAACATTGGTAAAGCTGGTAGAAAGAGACACATGGGATGGAGACCTACAGTTAGAGGTTCTGTAATGAACCCTTGCGATCACCCTCACGGTGGTGGTGAAGGTAGATCACCAATCGGTAGACCAAGTCCAGTTACTCCATGGGGTAAACCAGCACTTGGATACAAGACTAGAAAGAATAAGAAGTATTCTGATAGATTCATAATAAAGAGAAGAAATAGTAAGTAATTGAAGAGAAATTAATTCTCTTCAGGCTTACTGGGCCTAGAGATTATGAAGGGAGGCAAATTATAGTGAGTAGATCAATAAAAAAGGGACCTTTCGTACATGAAGGACTTTTAAAGAAGATAGAAGAAATGAATGCTAATGGTGAAAATAAGGTTGTTAAGACTTGGTCAAGATCATCAACAATTTTCCCACAAATGATTGGTCATACAATCGCTGTTCATGATGGTAGAAAACACGTTCCAGTATATGTGAGCGAAGATATGGTAGGACACAAATTAGGAGAATTTGCTCTTACTAGAACATACAGAGGACACGATTACGACGAAAAAGCATCAAGAAAAAGAAAGTAATCTGGGAAAGGAGGAACACCAATGGAAGCTAGAGCTATAGCTAAATATGTTAGAATGTCTCCAATGAAAGTAGGAGTTGTTCTTGATTTAATAAGAGGAAAAAACGTTAACGAGGCTTTCGCTATATTACAATACACTCCAAAAGATGCTGCAGTTGTTATAAACAAAGTTTTAAAATCAGCTGTTGCAAATGCAGAGAACAATCATGACTTAAATGTTGAAAACTTATATGTTGCTGAAACATTCGTAGGTGCTGGTCCAACTTTAAAGAGATTCAGACCAATGGACCACGGAAAAGCGTTCAGAATCAATAAGAGAACAAGTCATATAACAGTAGTAGTTAAAGAAAGAGCTTAGTAAGAAGGAGGGAAAAACAAGTGGGTCAAAAAGTACATCCTCACGGACTTAGAGTTGGAGTTATCAAAGGTTGGGATGCAAAATGGTATGCTGATAAGAGAACATTTGCAGATAACTTAATCGAAGATAACAAAATAAGAGAATTCGTAAAGAAAGAACTTTTCTCAGCTGGTATAGCTAAGATTGAAATCGAAAGATCAGCTAAAAGAGTTAAGTTAAATATATATACTGCTAAACCAGGTGTTGTTATCGGTAAAGGTGGTGCAGGAATCGAAGCTTTAAAAGCTAAGGTTGCTAAATTAGTAAACGGAAAGAACATTTTAATAAACATAGTTGAAGTTAAGAATGCTGAAGCAAACGCTCAATTAGTTGCTGAAAACATTGCTGCTCAATTAGAAAAAAGAGTTTCTTTCAGAAGAGCTATGAAACAAAGCATCCAAAGAGCTATGAAATTAGGAGCTAAGGGTGTTAAAACAGCTTGTTCAGGAAGATTAGGCGGAGCTGAAATCGCTAGAACTGAACAATATCATGAAGGAACAATTCCACTACAAACATTAAGAGCTGATATCGATTATGGATTTGCTGAAGCAGATACAACATACGGTAAAATCGGAGTTAAAGTTTGGGTTTATAATGGAGAAGTTCTTCCAACTAAAAAAGTTGAAAAGAAGGAAGAAGTTAACGCGTAAGAAAGGAGGAATATAATCATGTTAATGCCTAAAAGAGTTAAGCATCGTAAGGTACAACGTGGTAGAATGAAAGGAAAAGCTACTAGAGGTAATTTCCTTGCATACGGAGATTTTGGTATCCAAGCGCAAACTTGTGGATGGATAACAAGTAACCAAATAGAATCTGCCAGAATAGCAATTAACAGATACATTAGAAGAGGAGGAAAACTTTGGATAAAAGTATTCCCAGATAAGCCAGTTACTGAAAAACCAGCTGAAACAAGAATGGGTTCTGGTAAAGGTTCACCAGAATACTGGGTAGCTGTAGTTAAACCTGGTAGAGTATTATTCGAATTATCAGGAGTTAACGAAGAAGTTGCAAGAGAAGCAATGAGACTTGCATCACACAAACTTCCTGTAAAGTGTAAATTCGTTACAAGAAGAGATTTTGAGGAAATGGGTGGTGAAGAATAATGAAGGCTAGAGAATTAAAAGATTTAAGAGCAAATAATCCTCAAGATTTAGTTGCTAAATTAGGAGAATTAAAAGCTGAATTATTCAACTTAAGATTCCAATTAGCTACAGGACAATTAGAAAATCCTATGAGAATAAGAGAAGTAAAGAAATCTATAGCCCAAATCAAAACCATCATTAGAGAAGAAGAGATCAGGGCATTTGAACAGTAAATCTGGAAGGAGGTAGCCCCTAATGGAAAGAGGATTAAGAAAGAAGAAAATCGGTAGAGTTGTTTCTGATAAAATGGATAAAACTATCGTAGTTGCTGTTGAAACTAAGGTAAGACATCCACTATACGGAAAAACTATGAACAGAACTACTAAATTCAAGGCTCATGATGAAAATAATGAAGCTAACATGAATGATAGAGTATTAATAATGGAAACTAGACCATTATCTAAAGATAAGAGATGGAGACTTGTTGAAATAGTTGAAAGAGCTAAATAAGCTTTTAAAGACTGAAAGGAGGGTAAATTTCAATGATACAACAACAAACCTTATTAAAGGTAGCAGATAACTCAGGTGCAAAAGAAATCATGTGTATCAGAGTTTTAGGCGGATCAAAGAGAAAGTTCGGTAACATTGGAGATGTAATAGTAGCTAGCGTTAAAAGTGCAACACCAGGCGGAGTTGTTAAAAAAGGTGACGTTGTAAAAGCTGTTATTGTTAGATCAGTAAGAGGATTAAGAAGAGCTGACGGTTCATACATCAAATTCGATGAGAACGCTGCTGTTATAATAAAAGAAGATAAGCAACCAAGAGGAACTCGTATCTTCGGACCAGTTGCTAGGGAGCTAAGAGATAAAGAATTTAACAAAATATTATCATTAGCACCAGAAGTTCTATAATAGAGGAGGTGGCTAATTTGAAGTTACACGTTAAAAAGAACGACACAGTAGTAGTTATTTCTGGTAAAGATGCTGGAAAGACTGGTGAAGTTTTAAAGGTATACCCAAAAACAGGAAAAGTTCTTGTTCAAGGAGTTAACATAGTAAAGAAACACCAAAAGCCAACTAGAGCAAACGCTCAAGGTGGAATAATAGAAAAAGAAGGAGCTATATACAGCTCAAAAGTTATGTTATACTGCACAAAATGCAAAAATGCTACAAGAATTAGCAGTAAAATCTTAGAAGATGGTACTAAGGTTAGAGTTTGTAAGAAGTGTGGAGAAACATTCTAAAATCTGAAAGGAGGTACTAATTATGACACCAAGACTTCAAGAGAAGTACACAAATGAAGTAATTCAAGCTATGACAGAAAAGTTCGGATACAAAAACATAATGGAAGTTCCAAAGCTTGAAAAAATCGTTATAAATATGGGAGTTGGAGAAGCTAAAGATAACCAAAAGGTTTTAGAATCTGCGGTTGCTGATTTACAACTTATCTCAGGACAAAAGCCAATCTTAACTAGAGCAAAGAAATCAGTTGCTAACTTTAAGATAAGAGAGAACATGGCATTAGGATGTAAAGTTACATTAAGAGGAGCAAAGATGTTTGAATTTGCTGATAAGCTAATGTCTATAGCTCTTCCAAGAGTTAGAGACTTCAGAGGGGTTTCTGATAGAGCATTTGATGGAAGAGGAAATTATTCTTTAGGAATTAAAGAACAATTAATATTCCCAGAAATAGAATACGATAAGATCGATAAGGTTAGAGGAATGGATATCATCTTCGTTACAACTGCAAAAACTGACGAAGAAGCAAGAGAATTATTAAGATTCCTTGGAATGCCATTCGCTCAATAATAAGGAGGGAAAACTGTGGCACGTAAAGCTATTATTGAAAAGTGGAGCAAAGCTCCTAAATATAAAACAAGAGCTTATACAAGATGCAGAATATGTGGAAGACCACATGCAGTATTAAGAAAGTTTGGTATTTGCCGTATATGCTTTAGAGAACTTGCTTACAAAGGTGAAATTCCTGGTTGTAAGAAGGCAAGCTGGTAAACCTAACGACTGAAAGGAGGCAAATTAAATGGTTATGACAGATCCTATCGCAGATTTACTAACTCGTATTAGAAATGCGAATGCTGTAAGACACGAAGTAGTAGAAGTTCCTTCTTCAAACGTAAAGAAGGCTGTTGCAAATATATTATTACAAGAGGGATACATCAAAAATATTGAAGAATACAATGACGGTGTTGTTCCAATGATGAGATTATCTCTTAAATACGGTTCTAACAAAGAAAGAGTTATAACTGGAATTAAGAGAATATCAAAGCCAGGTTTAAGAGTATACTGTAAGAAAGATGAAGTTCCAAGAGTTCTTAATGGATTAGGAATCGCTGTAATTTCAACTTCAAAAGGTATAGTTGTAGACAGAGAAGCTAGAAAATTAGGCTTAGGTGGAGAAGTTGTTTGCTACGTTTGGTAGTAACTAATTTTGAAAATTAACTAGATTAACATATAGATCTAACAAGTAATACAGGAGGTGCGGTTATGTCAAGAGTAGGTAGATTACCAATAGCTATCCCTGCTGGTGTTACAGTAACAGTTTCTGAAGAGAACGTTGTTACTGTAAAAGGACCTAAAGGGCAATTAGTTAAGGCTATGGACAAAGACATGAATATAGCAGTTGAAGACAACCAAGTTGTTGTTACAAGACCTAGTGACGTTAAAGAGCACAGAGCTCTTCACGGTTTAACTAGAGCATTAATCAACAACATGATCATAGGAGTTGAAAAGGGATACCAAAAGACTCTAGAATTAATCGGTGTTGGTTACAGAGCTCAATTACAAGGAAAGAAACTTGTAATGAACTTAGGATATTCACACCCAGTTGAAATAGAACCAGCTGAAGGAATTACTTTCGAAACTCCAGCAGCTACAAAGGTAGTTGTATCAGGAATCGATAAGCAATTAGTTGGTGCTGCTGCTGCTGATATCAGAAAGTGGAGAAAACCTGAACCATATAAGGGTAAAGGAATTAAGTTCGAAGGCGAAGTTATCAGACGTAAAGAAGGTAAAACTGGTAAGAAATAATTAGGAAGGAGTGAACCTTATGTTCAAGAAGGCAGACAAAAAAGCAAGTAGAGCAAAGCGTCACCTTAGAGTACGTAAGAAAATTTCTGGTACTCCTGAAAGACCAAGACTTTCAGTTTACAGAAGTGAAAAAAATATATATGCTCAAATCATAGATGATATAAATGCTGTTACTTTAGTATCTGCTTCAACATTAGATAAAGATGTTGACGTTAAAGTAGGCGGAAACAAAGAAGCTGCTAAATTAGTTGGTGAACTAGTTGCTAAGAGAGCTTTAGATAAAGGTATTACTGAAGTTGTATTCGACAGAGGTGGATACGTATATCACGGAAGAGTTCAAACATTAGCAGAAAGCGCTAGAGAAGCAGGCTTAAAATTCTAATCAAACAAGGAGGGAAATCAATGAGAATCGATCCTAGCACACTAGACCTTAAGGAAAAGGTTGTTTTTATAAACAGAGTTACTAAGGTTGTTAAGGGTGGTAGAAACTTCAGATTCAGCGCTTTAGTTGTTGTTGGTGATGAGAACGGACACGTAGGCGTAGGAATGGGTAAGTCAATCGAAATCCCAGAAGCAATTAAAAAAGGTATCGAAGACGCTAAGAAAAACATGGTTAGCGTTGCTATAGTTGGAACAACAGTTCCTCATGAAATATATGGTAAGTTTGGAACTGGTAAAGTTTTAATCATGCCAGCTAAAGAAGGTACAGGAGTTATCGCTGGTGGACCAGCAAGAGCTGTACTTGAATTAGCAGGATTAAAGGACGTTAGAGCTAAGTCTTTAGGTTCAAACAATCCAAGAAACATGGTAAATGCTACAATCAACGGTTTAGCAAGCTTAAGAACAGCTGAAGATATAGCTAAGTTAAGAGGCAAAACTGTAGAAGAAATATTAGGTTAGGAGGTATACGCAATGGCAAAGATAAAGGTTACTTTAGTTAAAAGCTTAATAGGCAGAAAGAAAGACCATATCGCTACTGCAAATGCTCTTGGTCTAAGAAAGATTAACAAAACTGTAGAGCATGAGGATACTCCTCAAATCAGAGGTATGATCAACAAAGTTGACTACTTATTAAAAGTAGAAGAAGTATAATAAAGAGGAGGTGCACTAAGATATGAAACTTCATGAATTAAAGCCAGCAGCTGGTAGCAAAAAAGCTCCTAAGAGAGTTGGTAGAGGTACTGGTTCAGGTTTAGGAAGAAACGCTGGTAAAGGTGAAAAAGGACAAAAAGCTAGATCAGGCGGTGGAGTTAGACCAGGATTTGAAGGTGGTCAAATGCCATTATATAGAAGACTTCCTAAGAGAGGATTCACTAATATCTTCGCTAAGAAAATTGTTTCTATCAACGTTGATAGATTAAACATATTCGAAAACGGCACAGTAGTAACTCCAGAATTATTACTTGAAACAAGAGTAATATCTAAAGTTTTAGACGGAGTTAAGATATTAGGAAACGGAACATTAGAAAAGAGCCTAACTGTACAAGGATGCAAGATGTCTAAGGCAGCGGCTGAAAAGATAGAAGCAGCTGGAGGAAAAGTTGAGGTGATGTAATATGCTATCAACCCTACGTAATGCCTGGAAGGTTCCGGAACTAAGAAAAAGATTTTTATGGACGATATTTTTAGTAGCAATTTTCAGGATAGGAATACATATTCCAGTTCCTGGAATTGATACTAGTTATTTAAGCTCAATGACTAACTCTGGTGGGTTGCTTGGGTTTTACAATTTAATATCAGGAGGAGCTTTAAGTAAATTTAGTATATTTGCATTAAGTGTTTCACCTTATATTAATGCATCAATCATAATGCAATTATTAACAATTGCAATTCCATCTTTAGAACAACTTTCTAAGGAAGGTGAAGAAGGTAGAAAGAAAATTCAATCTATTACAAGATATGCTTCTATAGCAATTGGATTTGTATTAGCAATTGGAATTTACTCAATGATTGCAGCACAAGGTGCAGCAAGTGGATTAGGAACAGCTCAAAAAGTTGTGGTACTAATTTCATTAGTAGTAGGATCTACTTTCTGTATGTGGCTTGGTGACCAAATAACTCAAAAAGGATTTGGAAATGGAGTTTCAATATTAATATTCGTTAATATAGTATCTCAATTACCTACAACTTTAATGTCATTATTTACATTAAAAGAAGCAGGTGAAATTTCTATAATAGAAATAGGATTATTCTTAATTGGTGCATTAGCACTATTAGCAGTTACAATTTACTTCTCATTAGCAGAGAGAAGAGTGCCAATCCAATATGCTGGTAAGGCAGTAGGTGCTAAGGTTATGAAGGGGCAATCCACTCATATACCATTAAGTATAATAGGATCAGCAGTTATTGCAATAATATTTGCAATGTCTGTAATGATGTTCCCTGAAACAATAGCTAATTTCTTCCCTAATAAGGGTTGGTCTAAATGGATATTAGAAAGTTCATACAGTATTTTTAATAAAAATACATGGATGTATCCAGTTTGTTATGCGGTATTAACAGTATTCTTTACTTGGTTCTATACTCAAATAACATTTAAACCAGATGAAATGGCTGAAAATCTTCATAAGTCTGCAGGTTTTGTACCAGGTGTAAGACCAGGTGAAGCTACAGAGAAGTATTTTGAAAGAGTACTTACAAAAGTATCTTTAATCGGGGGATTATTTGCAGCATTACTAGCTGTTACTCCAATATTAATTAGTAATTATACAGCTTTAAGTGGAATTCAATTTGGTGGAACGTCATTATTAATCTTAATTGGAGTTGGTTTAGATTTTTCTAGACAATTAGATTCACAATTAGTTATGAGACACTATCAAGGATTCTTAAAATAGATTTTATAATGGAGATGATGCCCGTGAAGATAGTATTATTAGGTCCTCCTGGGGCTGGAAAAGGAACACAGGCAAAATCAATTAGTAATAGATACTCTATACCACATATTTCTACTGGGGATATCTTTAGAAAAAATATTTCAGAAGAAACCCCTTTAGGAATAGAAGCTAAGCAATATATTGACAATGGTCAATTAGTGCCAGATGAAGTAACTATTAATATGGTTAAAGATAGACTAACATGGGAAGACTGTAAAAATGGTTATCTATTAGATGGTTTCCCAAGAACTGTTGCTCAAGCAGAAGCTCTACAAGAGTTTTTAGATTCAAGAAATGAAAACTTAGATACAGCTTTATGTATCGAAGTACCTAGCAGTTTCATACTTGAAAGAATGACAGGAAGAAGAGTTTGTTTATCATGTGGAGCTAGTTATCATATCAAGTTTAATCCACCAGCTGTTGATGGAGTTTGCGATGTTTGTGGTAATAACATTATCCAAAGAAAGGATGATGTTGAAGAAACAGTAAAAGAGAGATTAGATGTCTATGAAAGACAAACACAACCACTGATTGATTTTTATAAAGAGAAAAACTTACTTTCCACAGTAGATGGAACAAAAGCTATTAATGAAGTATTCGAAGGTATCTGTGATATATTAGGGAGTGCAAACTAATGATTATTATCAAAAATGATAAAGAAATCGACCTAATGAGGATTGCAGGAAGAATTGTAGCAGAAACTCTACTACTTGTTGAAAAAAAAGTTAAACCAGGAATAACTACTGCTGAATTAGATAGGATAGCAGAAGAATTTATAACTAAGCATGGGGCGATACCTTCATTTAAAGGGCTCTATGGATTTCCTGCTTCACTATGTATATCTGTTAATGAGCAAGTAGTTCATGGAATACCAGGAGGGTATGTATTAAAAGAGGGAGATATAGTTAGTGTAGATTGTGGAGCACATATTAATGGCTTTCATGGTGATGCAGCAAGAACATTTGCTGTAGGCAATATTTCAGAAGAAGCAAATAAACTTATAAAAGTTACAGAGGAATCTTTCTTTAAAGGTTTGGAATTTGCTAAAGTAGGAAATAGACTAACTGATATTTCACATGAAATACAACGCTATGTTGAGGCTTCAGGTTTCTCAGTTGTAAGAGATTTCGTAGGTCACGGGATAGGAAGAAGTGTCCATGAGGATCCAGAAATTCCTAACTTCGGAAGACCAGGCCGAGGTCCAAAATTAGTTGCTGGTATGACTTTAGCTATAGAACCTATGGTTAATATGGGAACATATAGAGTAGCTACTTTAGGTGATGATTGGACAGTAGTCTCAGCAGATAAGAGCCTTTCGGCTCACTACGAAAACACTGTTGTAATTTTACCAGATGGACCGGAGATATTAACACTGATTAAATAAGTGTTGCTTAGTTATAAATTCGCATGATACCAAAAGGTGGCTTGTAGATTTATGACTAAGGTAATCATCGAGGTGAAAGAAATTTGCAAAACAATGACTTAATTGGGAAAATTGTTCTTTCAAAATGCGGAAGAGATAAAGATCATTATTACGTTATTGTTGATAAAGTTGATGATGATTATTACCTTCTAAGTAATGGAAGTAATAAGACAATTCAGATGCCTAAGAAGAAAAAGATAAAACATTTTATTGTTTTAGAAAATGTAGATGATGAGATTAAAGCATCAATTATATTAAAGGATAAAGGTACTGATTTAAAAATTAAAAGATTTCTAAAACTAAAAGGCATTGTTAAGGAGGGTTGATTACCTTATGTCAAAAGATGATGTAATAGAAATGCAAGGTGTAGTCTTAGAGGCTTTACCAAATGCTATGTTTCAAGTTGAGTTAGAAAGTGGTCATAAAATTTTAGCTCACATATCAGGAAAATTAAGAATGAACTTCATAAGAATTCTACCTGGAGATAAGGTTACTATAGAGCTTTCTCCATATGACCTAACAAGAGGAAGAATTACTTGGAGAGCAAAATAAGGTAAGATAACTTACCATAAATTACACAAGGAGGGTTAGCGATGAAAGTAAGACCATCAGTTAAGCCTATTTGCGAAAAGTGCAAGATTATAAGAAGAAAAGGAAGAGTAATGGTAATCTGTGAAAATCCTAAGCACAAGCAAAAACAAGGCTAATATAATTTAATATTAGGCAGAATAATTTACAAATATTAATATGTTGACTTTTTTTTGAAAGTTCAATATTATTATATAGGCGTTTAAATCAGCTTATTAATTTTAGGTACGGCTGACAATAAGTTTTTAACTTATTGACCTAAGATTTTAATATAAATTTACCAAAAGCAAAAATAAAAAATTGCATTTCAATAAACAGGAGGTGTAAGTTCAATGGCAAGAATAGCAGGAGTTGACCTACCAAAGGAAAAAAGAGTTGAAATAGGTCTAACATATATATACGGAGTTGGTTTATCTACTTCTCAAAAGATATTAGCTACTACTGGAATTAATCCAGATACTAGAATTAAGGATCTTACTGAGGATGAAGTAAATGAAATCAGAAACTATGTAAACAAGAACTTAATGGTTGAAGGTGACTTAAGAAGAGATGTTGCTTTAAACATTAAGAGATTAGTTGAAATAGGTTGTTATAGAGGAATCAGACATAGAAAAGGTCTTCCAGTTAGAGGACAAAAAACTAAGACTAACGCTAGAACTAGAAAAGGTCCTAAGAAGACTATCGCAAATAAGAAGAAGTAGTGAGGAGGGATTTCGATGGCTCAAAAAGTCAAAAAGACTACTAGAAGAAGAAAAGAAAGAAAGAATGTTGAGCATGGTGCTGCACACATCCAATCAACTTTCAATAACTCAATAGTTACTTTAACTGATGCGGCTGGAAATGCTTTATCATGGTCAAGTGCTGGAGCTTTAGGTTTCAGAGGTTCAAGAAAGAGCACACCATTTGCATCTCAAATGGCAGCAGAAACTGCAGCTAAAGCAGCTATGGAACACGGTTTAAAGAGTATAGAAGTATACGTTAAAGGACCAGGTGCTGGTAGAGAAGCAGCTATAAGATCATTACAAGCTGCAGGTTTAGAAGTAACTCTAATTAAAGACGTTACTCCAATTCCACACAACGGATGTAGACCACCGAAGAGAAGAAGAGTCTAATTATATTTAAATTCAACAGGAGGTGTAACGAATGGCAAGATATACTGGAGCTACATGTAGATTATGTAGAAGAGAAGGTCAAAAGCTATTCCTTAAGGGAGATAGATGTTATACAGATAAATGTGCTTTCGTAAGAAGAAGCTATGCACCAGGACAACACGGAGCAGCTAAGAAGAAGTTATCTAACTACGGAGTACAATTAAGAGAAAAGCAAAAAGCTAGAAGAATATACGGTGTTTTAGAAGGTCAATTCAGAACTTACTATGAAAAGGCTGACCACATGAAGGGAATCACTGGTGAAAACTTATTAATGTTACTAGAAATGAGATTAGATAACGTTGCGTACAGATTAGGATACGGTGCTTCAAGAAACGAAGCTAGACAATTAGTTACTCATGGTCATTTCTTAGTAAATGGTAAGAAAGTTGATATTCCATCATACAAGGTATCAGTTAATGATGTAATATCTGTTTGCGAAAAGAGCAGAGGAACTGAAAAGTTCAAGACTTTCGTAGAAAATCCAAAGACATTACCAAAATGGTTAGAAGCTAACGTTGAAAACTATGAAGGTAAAGTAGTTGCTGCGCCAGCTAGAGAAGACATTGACGTACCAGTTAACGAAACTCTAATTGTCGAATTATACAGCAAATAATAAATTAATATTTTTAATATTAAGATATTATACTAGATTATTAAATGGAATCAGTTGCCCTCGTAATAAGGTTGCCATTTTATATACAAGGAGGGTTTGTACATGTTAGAAATAGAAAAGCCAATAATTGAGTGTATAGAATCAAATGAAGATGGTACATATGGTAAATATGTAGTTGAACCATTAGAAAGAGGATATGGTATTACACTTGGAAATGCGATGAGAAGAATTCTTTTATCATCACTTCCAGGTGTAGCTACTACATCAATTAAAATTGATGGAGTGCTTCATGAATTCTCAACTGTACAAGGGGTTAAGGAAGATGTTACTGAGTTAATTCTTAACATTAAATCTTTAGCACTTACAATGGAAGGCGAAGGTCCACAAACTATTTATATAGATGCAAAAGGACCTGGAGTTGTTACAGGTGCAGACATTAAGACTGATGGAAATGTTGAAGTTATAAACAAAGATTTACACATAGCAACTCTTGATGAAAATGGAAGACTGTATATGGAATTAACAGTTAATAGAGGAAGAGGATATGTTACTCAAAATAAAAATAAGAGTGATTCATTACCAATTTCAGCAATAGCTATTGATTCTATCTACACTCCAGTTAAGAGAGTTAACTTTACTGTTGACAATACTAGAGTTGGTCAAATCACTGATTATGACAAATTAACACTTGAGATTTGGACTAATGGAACTATTAAAATAGATGAAGCTATAAGCTTATCAGCTAAGATTTTAATAGAGCACTTCAAATTATTTATGTCATTAGGCGTTGCAACTAATGATGTTGAAATTATGATTGAAAAAGAAGAAGATAAAAAGGAAAAAGTACTAGAAATGACTGTTGAAGAACTAGATCTTTCAGTTAGATCTTATAACTGCTTAAAGAGAGCTGGAATCAATACAGTTCAAGAACTTGCTGGTAAATCAATGGATGATATGATGAAGGTAAGAAATCTAGGAAAGAAATCCTTAGAAGAAGTTGAAAGAAAGCTTAAGGAATTAGGTTTAGCCTTAAAACTAAGCGACGAGTAGGGAGGTAAATCCATGGCAGGTTATCGTAAGTTAGGTCTTTCTACAGACCAAAGAAGAGCTATGTTAAGAAGTCTTGTTACTAGCTTCTTAAAGCATGGTAGAATTGAAACTACTGAAACTAGAGCTAAAGAAGCTAGATCTATAGCTGAAAAGATGATTACTCTTGCAAAAAGAGGAGATCTTCACGCTAGAAGACAAGTTTTAGCTTACGTTTTAGAAGAAGATGTAGTTAAGACATTATTTGATGAAATCGCTCCAAAGTACGCTGAAAGAAACGGCGGATACACTAGAATGATCAAAAAGGGTCCTAGAAGAGGAGACGGAGCTGAAGTTGTTATACTTGAATTAGTATAATTTCACTCTGGGGATTAAGTTTAACTTAATCCCCATTTTTGTATACAAAAATATAAAGATAGTTATTAAATATTTTTTATTTTAAAATATGAGAAAAATAGTGACTTAAGTGAAATACTTGTAATTAATTGATGCTTATATATAATTAAGTTATGGAAATTTATATAAAATTTATATAACTTAATTATATAATTTAATAATGCTACTAAAGGAGGGATATATATGGAAAAAATGATAGAGTGTAAAAATGTAGTATTTAAATATTCTACAGGTGAAGAAGGAATAGAAAAATTAGCTATAGATGGATTAAATCTAGAGGTTAGTAAAGGTGAATTTTTAGTAATATTAGGGCATAACGGATCAGGAAAATCAACAGTAGCAAAGCATATGAATGCGTTATTAACTCCTACTGAGGGAACTGTTATAGTTAATGGGCTAGATACAGCAAATGTAAATAATACATGGGATATAAGATCTACTGCTGGAATGGTGTTTCAAAATCCAGATAATCAATTAGTGGCTACTATAGTGGAAGAAGATGTAGCATTTGGACCAGAAAATTTAGGTATTCCACCGCAAGAAATTAGACAAAGAGTTGATGATGCATTAGAAAAAGTTGGAATGAGTGAATATAAAAGACATGCACCTCACTTGTTATCTGGTGGTCAAAAACAAAGAATTGCTATTGCAGGAATATTAGCCATGAAACCTAAATGTATAATTTTTGATGAACCTACAGCGATGCTTGATCCATCAGGAAGAAAAGAAGTAATTAATAGTATTAAGGAGTTAAATAAGAATCATGGAATAACTGTGATATTAATAACTCACTATATGGATGAAGCGGCAGAAGCTGATAGAGTTATAGTAATGGATAAAGGAAAAGCTATCATTGAAGGTATTCCACGTGATGTTTTTTCACATGTTGAAACCATGAAAAAAATAGGTTTAGATGTTCCACAGGTGACAGAAATATGTTATGAGCTTAGAAAAGCTGGGATAGATATAGATACTAAAATTTTAAATGTGAATGAGATGGTGAATGCATTATGTCAATTAAAATAGAAAATTTAACGCATGTATATATGCCTAAAACACCTTTTGAAAAAAAAGCATTAGATGATGTAAACTTAGTTATTGAAGACGGGGATTTTTTGGCTTTAATAGGGCATACAGGATCAGGAAAATCAACTTTAATACAACACTTAAATGGATTATTAGAACCTAGTTCAGGGAGAATTATAGTTGATGATATTGATCTTACCAATAAGGAAACTAAACTTACTGATATAAGAAAGAAAATAGGTTTAGTATTTCAGTATCCAGAATATCAATTATTTGAAGAAACAATTGAAAAAGATATAGCATTTGGACCTAATAATTTAGGATTAAGTCAAGAAGAGGTTTCTAATAGAGTTAAAAAGTCTATGGAGATGGTAGGATTAGATTATGAAACATACAAGGATGTTTCGCCATTTGATTTAAGCGGAGGTCAAAAGAGAAGAGTTGCTATAGCTGGTGTTATTGCAATGGAACCAAAAGTTTTAATATTAGATGAACCTACAGCAGGATTAGATCCTAAGGGTAGAGATGATATTTTAGAACAAATAAAAATACTTCATGAAAAATATAAAATGACAATTGTATTAGTTAGTCATAGTATGGAGGATGTTGGAAAGCTAGCTGAAAGAATAGTTGTTATGAATAAAGGAAAAGTTGCATTAACAGGTAAACCAGCAGAGATCTTCAAAGAGGTTGAAGTATTAGAAGAGATAGGTCTAGCTGTACCACAAGTAACTTATTTAATGAGAGCGCTAAAAGAAAAAGGGTTTAATGTTTCTGATGAAGTATTTACAGTTGAAGAGGGTAGTAAGGAGCTATTAAGAGTGTTATCAAAAAATTAATTTAATATAATAAATATTTTTAATAATAGTATTTTATTAATTGTATAAATTTGTTTAGATAAAAAATATATGAAAGAGAGAAGTTTTAAATGATTAAAGATATAACTATAGGTCAATATATACCAGGTGAATCTTTTATACATAAACTAGATCCAAGAACAAAGATATTAATTTCATTTTTATTTATAATAAGTTTATTTATTGTTGATAAGTTTGTTGGATATATATTTGTTGTAGCGTTTTTAGCTTTGGTAGTTTATATTGCAAAAATATCTCCAAGATATCTTTATAAAGGATTGAAACCTGTATTTTTATTAATAGCATTAACAGCTATATTAAATATTTTTATGCTTAGAGAGGGTAGACTGATTTTTCATATTGGATTTATAAAAATTTATGAATCAGGAATAAGAACTGCAGTTTTTATGGCTATAAGATTAATACTTCTTATAATGGGAACTTCAGTTTTAACATTAACAACATCTCCTATAGAATTAACAGATGGAATAGAAAGGCTATTAAAACCTATTGGAAAAGAAATAGCACATGAATTAGCTATGATGATGACAATAGCATTAAGATTTATACCTACTCTTATAGACGAAACTGATAAAATAATGAAGGCGCAAAAAGCAAGAGGTGCTGATTTTGAAACAGGTGGTTTGATTCAAAAAGCAAAAAGCTTAATACCATTACTAGTACCATTATTTATTAGTTCTTTTAGAAGAGCAGATGAGCTTGCAATGGCTATGGAGGCAAGATGTTATAGAGGGGGAGCTGGTAGAACTAGAATGAAAGTCTTAAAGTTCACTTCTAAAGATTTTATTGCATTTGGAGTTTTTGCGCTATTATTTGCAAGTACGATTATAGTTAGATTTGCAATTTAGTAATTTGAATTAAAAAGGTGATAAGTTGAATAATATAAAGTTAACTTTAGAATATGATGGAACTAATTATTATGGTTGGCAAAAACAAAAGGGAATGAAAACAGTACAAGGAGAGATAGAAGAGGCTCTCCTTCTTGTTACTAAGGAACCTTGTGAAGTAACAGGAAGCTCTAGAACGGATGCTGGAGTTCATGCAAAAGGATTTGTTGCTAACTTTAAAACTAATAGCAATGTGCCTCCAGAAAGGTTTAGAGAGGCACTAAATGTTAAGCTACCTAATGATATAGTTGTAATTAAATCGGAAAAGGTAGAAGAAGATTTTCATGCAAGATATTGTGCTAAAGGTAAGACATATGAATATTACATATTAAATGATCAGGTTCCTTCAGCATTGATGAGAAATCAAGTATATCATTATAAATATGACCTAGATATTGAAGAAATGAAAAAGGGTGCAAGACAATTTATTGGAACTCATGATTTTGCTGCATTTAAAACACAAGGGAGCTCAGTAAAAGGAACTATAAGGACTATTTTTGATGTAAAAGTAGAGAAAATAGAAAAAATTATAAAAATTTCTGTAACTGGTGATGGTTTTTTATATAATATGGTTAGAATAATAGTTGGCACCTTAATAAATGTTGGAAGAGGAAAGATTCCTGCAAGTTCTATATCAGATATAATAGGTAAAAAAGATAGGACATTAGCAGGTGATTGTGTTCCACCTAATGGATTGTTACTAAAAGAAGTATATTATTAAAAATTTTTAATAAAAATTGTTGACACGCCCGTAAGCGTGTATTATAATTTAATTTGTTTGTTAGAATAATTTATGTACGAAAGGCCACGAGCCCCGAGGTCTTGACATAAATGTTATACATATGAGGTATAACGATAAATGTAAGTTCAGGGAGGGAAAAACATGAAATCATACATTGCAAAAGCACAAGAAGTTGAAAGAAAATGGTATGTTGTTGATGCTGCTGGTAAGCCACTAGGAAGAGTTGCTAGCCAAGTTGCTTCAATATTAAGAGGAAAGAATAAGCCAACATTTACACCAAATGTTGACTGCGGAGATTTCGTAATAGTTATCAATGCTGAAAAAGTTGTTTTAACTGGTAAGAAGTTAGATCAAAAAATGATGAGAAAGCACAGCTTATATCCAGGTGGATTAAAAGAAACTCCATATAGAGAAGTATTAGCTAAGAAACCTGAGTTCGCTTTCGAAGAAGCTGTTAGAAGAATGCTTCCAACAGGAGTATTAGGAAGAAAAATGCTTAAGAAGTTAAAAGTATACCAAGGTGCTGAGCACGAACATGCAGCTCAAAAACCAGAAGTACTTGAATTAAAGTACTAATACAGGCTCGGGAGGAGGAATAAAAAATGGCAAAAGTTCAATACATGGGTACTGGAAGAAGAAAAAAATCAGTTGCAAGAGTTAGACTTGTACCAGGAAACGGTAAAGTTGTTATCAATAACAGAGAAATCGAAAATTTCTTTGGTTTAGAAACTTTAAGAATGATCGTTAACCAACCATTAGTTTTAACAGGAACTAAGGATAAATTTGATGTATTAGTTAACGTTCACGGTGGTGGATTCACAGGTCAAGCTGGAGCTATCAGACACGGAATAACAAGAGCTTTAATTAAATCAGATGAAAACTTAAAGTCTGAATTAAAGAAAGCTGGTTTCGTAACAAGAGACCCAAGAATGAAAGAAAGAAAGAAATACGGTCTTAAGAAAGCAAGAAGAGCTCCACAATTCTCTAAGAGATAGTTTGGATTTTCAAGCAAAAAAGACGTATCAAAAGCTTTGGAATATTTATTCCAAAGCTTTTTTATTTTTAAATTAAATTCAAAACAAAAATATATTAAAATTGATACATATCATATTTTGATAAAAAATTATATTAAATCTATGTTAAAAATTGTTCAAATATATTAACAAATGTTAAAATTTATTGTAAACTTAACGAGGGAAAAGTTTTATAAAATACACAAGAGTGAAGGAGAATAAATCTTGGATACATTGATGACAATAATCAAGTTATTAGGTGGATTGGGACTATTTATCTATGGAATGAAGCTAATGGGTGATGGTCTAGAAAATGCCGCAGGAGAAGGATTAAAGAATATCCTAGAAAAAGTAACTAAGAATCCTGTAATTGCAGTAATTGTAGGTGCAGTAGTTACTATGGTTATTCAAAGTAGTAGTGCTACAACTGTAATGGTAGTTGGATTTGTTAATGCAGGATTGATGAATTTAGCGCAAGCAGCTGGAATTATAATGGGTGCTAATATAGGAACAACTATTACAGCACAATTAGTTGCATTTAAGTTAGATGAAATAGCGCCAGTTTTCGTTTTTGTTGGTGCTATGATGGTAATGTTCGTAAAAGGTAAAAAGAGAAGAGAGATAGGTAATATAATATTAGGATTTGGTATATTATTTGTTGGTATGGGAACAATGAGTGCTGCAATGAAACCATTAACAACATTACCTATGTTCCAAGACATACTTACAACAGTAGGACAACATTGGTATTTAGGAGTAATAGCAGGAACTTTAATTACAGCATTATTACAAAGTTCATCAGCTACTACTGGTATATTAGTAGCATTAGCTACTGCAGGAGCATTAAATATTGATCAAGCACTACCAATAATTATGGGATGTAACATTGGTACTTGTATAACAGCAATGCTTGCAACAGTAGGTACAAATAAAACTGCACATAGAGCAGCAATGCTACATTTAATATTTAATGTTGTTGGTACATTAATATTCTTACCAATAATAATACCAGGTTTCTTAGGTGATTTTGTTTCATATTTTACAGGTGATGTAAAGAGACAAATAGCTAATGCACATACAATATTTAATGTAGTTAACACATTAATAATGGTACCTTTAATTCCAGTATTATGTAAAGTTGTAGAAAAAATAATACCTGGAGAAGATGATGAAAAGGTAGGACCTAAATATATTGATGATAGATTATTAGAAACTCCAGTAATTGCCGCTGGACAAGTAGTTAAAGAAACTATAAGAATGGCTAATAAAGCTAAGTTAAGTTTAGAGTTAGCTATGGATGCATTTATGAAAAATGATGAAAACTTAGCTGAAAAAGTTTATCAAAATGAAGAAGTAATTAATAATCTTGAAGAATGTATAACTACATATTTAGTTAAACTTTCTAAATGTGAATTATCGGATAAGGAAAAGAATATAGTAGCATCTACATTCCATATAGTAACTGATATAGAAAGAATAGGGGATCATGCTGAAAATATTGCTGATTTAACTATTCAAAAAATAAATAAGAAATTACAATATAGTGAAGATGCTATTAACGAAATAGCTAATATGTATCAGACTACAATAAAGGCATTAGATACATCAATTGATGGTTATGCTGATAGAGATGTAGTTAAAGCAAATGAGACAACTAGTATTGAAGCAGAAATAGATAAGCAACATAAGAGATATAGAGACCTACATATTAAAAGATTGCATGAAGGTACTTGCAATGCTTATGCAGGAGCAGTATTCTTAGACTTATTAAGTAATTTAGAGAGAATAGGAGATCATTCTACAAATATAGCTGAAATAGTTGTTGAGAATAATGCATAAAATAGGAGCCCAAAAGGGCTTCTTTTTTTGAATTTTATAAATAAAAAAATAATAATAAGTATAATAAGCTTCAAAGTTAAACATAATAAAATTAATACTAAAATAATGGAGGATATGTCATGAGGAAAGTAATTGTTGCTATTATTACATGTCTACTTATTATTACTTATATAGTACCAGTTAATACATTTGCTATTGATAATTCTGATAAAGTCATTTTGATAGATCCTGGACATGGAGGAATTGATGGTGGAGCTCAATCTAAAACAGGAACTATAGAAAAGGATATAAATTTGCAAATCGCATTAAAGCTAAGAGATAACCTTGAAGAAAAAGGATATAAGGTATATATGACAAGAGATGAGGATGAAGGTCTTTATCAAAAAGGTAACACTGTTAAGGAAAAGAAAAGAGAAGACTTAAATAGAAGAGTTGAAATGAAAAAAGAAACAGAATGTGATATATTTGTTTCGATTCATCAAAATATGTTTCCACAAAGTAAATGTTATGGTGCACAGGTTTGGTATGCTTCAAATGACAATAGCTATAATTTAGCTACTGTAGTTCAAGATTCAATAAAAGAATCTGTTAAGGATAATAATAAAAGAGTAGCAAAGCCAGCGGCTGAAGCATATTTAATTTTAAGAGATAAATATGAAGCGGCTTCAATATTAGTAGAATGTGGCTTTTTATCAAATCCAGACGAAGAAGCTAAATTAAAAAGTGATGAGCATCAAAATTTGATAGTTGAAGGAATATCAGGTGGAATTGATAAGTATTTTGATGGTGATGTAAATAAAAATGTAGAATCATAGTAATTTCCAGGGAAATAAATAGAATAAATTATAAAGCCGGCTTAGGTCGGCTTTATAATTTATATGGGAATATATAATCTTATTATTGTAAAAAATGTAATAAGATTATAAACTAAACTTAGAAAAGTAAAAAGGGGGATTATAAATGAGAGAAATACATATATCAGAAATTATTAGTACGGTAAGGGATTTATGTATAGAATCAAATTATTATTTATCAAATGATGTAAAAGAAGCTTTATGTAAGGCTAAAGAAAATGAAACATGGCCATTAGCAGAAAATGTTTTAGATCAAATAATATTAAACTCTGATATTGCTAAAAAAGAAGATATGCCAATATGTCAAGATACAGGTATGGCATGTGTGTTTGTGGAAGTTGGACAAGAAGTACATATAGTTGGTGGACTATTACAAGATGCTATTAATGAAGGGGTTAGAAGAGGATATGATGAAGGTTTTTTAAGAAAATCAGTAGTCAAAGATCCAATTAATAGAGTTAATACAAAGGATAATACACCTGCTATTATTTATTATGATATAGTGCCAGGTGATAAGATTAAGGTTACAGTAGCACCAAAAGGATTTGGGTCTGAAAATATGAGTAGGATAAAGATGCTTAAACCTTCTGATGGCTTACAAGGAGTAAGAGATTTTATAATTGAAACCGTAAAATTAGCTGGACCTAATCCATGCCCTCCAATAGTTATTGGAGTTGGAATTGGGGGTACATTTGATAAAGCAGCTTATTTGGCTAAGAAAGCTTTAATTAGGCCTTTAGATAAAAGAAATGATGAGAAATTTTATAGTGATTTAGAAGAGGAATTATTAGAAACTATAAATAAATTAGGAATAGGACCACAAGGTTTTGGTGGAAAAACAACTGCCTTGGGATTAAATATAGAAACATATCCAACTCATATTGCTGGATTGCCTGTTGCAGTTAATATTAATTGTCATGCTACAAGGCATAGGGAAAGAGAAATATAAGGGGGATATGAGATGATTAAAAGTATAAATACGCCTTTAACTGAAGATATTGCAACAGGATTGAGAGCTGGAGATAGCGTTTTATTAACAGGAACAATATATACAGCTAGAGATGCTGCTCATGGTAGATTAATTAATCTATTAAATGAGGGAAAAGAACTTCCTATAAATGTGAAAGATGAAATTATATATTATGTTGGGCCTACTCCAGAAAAGGAAGGGCAGGTTATAGGATCAGCTGGGCCAACAACTAGTTATAGAATGGATAGTTATGCCCCTAGACTTTTAGACTTAGGGTTAAAAGGAATGATAGGTAAGGGAGCTAGAAATGAAGAAGTAATAGATTCGATTAAAAGAAATAAGGCAATCTATTTTGGAGCAATAGGAGGAGCTGGAGCTTTAATAAGCAAGTGTATAATTTCATGTCAAGTAATTGCATATGATGATTTAGGTGCTGAAGCTATAAGAAAGTTAGAAGTGAAGGATATGCCTTTAGTTGTTATTATTGATACTGAAGGAAATAATTTATATGAAATAGGAAAGAATGAATATTTGAACAGTAAATAAAAAAAGCGGAAAAATCCGCTTTTTTTATTTAGAAAATTTCTATTTTAACTTTTAATTTATAATCTATTTATAAAATAACTTAAATGCTTTGGAATCCCTTACCTTTAACTTCAGAGATATCAATTATTGTAATAAATGCTTTGGGATCAATTCTAAGAATTTTATTTTTTAAACTTATCATTTGTGATGTAGTTACTGCAACATATAAAAGTTTTCTTTGATGATGGGTATATCCACCCTCTGCCATAAGAGATGTGATACCACGATTCATATCTTTAATGACATAATTTATTATATCTTCTTCTTTTTCAGTTAAAATAAGAAGAAGTTTTTTGCTAGTAAAACCACTTAAAACTTTATCTAGAATAGTGCTTGTAATAAATAAAGATATAAGTGTATATAAAGCCTTAGGCAAACCAAAAATAAAGGCTGCTATCGTTACTATAATTAAGTTAAATCCAAATCCAACTTTACCTATATCAAGATTAGAATATTTTTTTCTTACAACCATGGTTATTATGTCAGTTCCTCCAATAGAACCATTTCTAAAGAATATTAAACCATAACCAATTCCACTTAAAACACCACCATATATGCAATATAATAATGTATCATCAACTTTAACTAATGAAGAGAAAGGCTTAGTTATCATTAATGCTGTTGAAAAAGAAATCATTCCTATAGCTGTATAGATAGTAAATCTTTTACTAAGGAATTTATAACTTACAAAAAATAATGGGATATTAAGTATAAATACAGTAATACCAGATGGAATATTCCATAGATATTGAAGAATAAGTCCTATACCTGTTACACCACCACTTAACAATCCTGCATTAGATAAGAATAAATTTACTCCTAAAGAAGAAATAAAACATCCTATTATAATTACTACAACATCAATATAAAAACTTTTACTTTTAAATAAATCTTTCATAATATTACCTCTGTATAGATATATCTATAGTTATCATAAAGATTATATATTAAAAAGCAAAATATGTTAAGTGATTTATTAACTTACTTTATAATAAAATAAAAGAATTATTATACAAGTTATAAAGAAGAATGGTTATTTATAAATAATAATTATATAGATAAATAAAGAAAAAGATAGTAATCAAATGAAATAGTATTTTTTTCGCTATATTTTGATTTGTACTTTAGTTTTACAAGAATAAATAGCAATATTATAATTAACAATATATTGTGTGAAAGATATAAGCATGTACAACATATGGTGGAGGAATGAAAGTGATTAATTTAGATAATATATGCCAAAAAGCAATTGATGGAATAGACGATTTACAAGGAATTTATATAAAAGAAAAACTTATTGAAAGTTGTAAAAATATAATTAGAGAATCTATGGATAGTGAAGGAATTAGAGACTCTGTAATCCAAGCTGCATTAGAGTTAACTACTGAACAAGAACCTAAATGGCAATATGTTGCATCTAAGTTATATGTATATAGATTATATGATGAAGTTAGAAGAAATAGGGGAATAAATTTAGAAATTAAACCTTATAGTAAATTTTACGAATTTATTAATGAGATGACAGATAAAAATTTATATGGAAAATATATTCTAGAAAGCTATACTCAAGCTGAAATTGAGGAGTTAGAAAAGGAAATAAGACCAGAAAGAGATTTTATCTTTACTTATAGTGGTATAGATTTACTAACAAAAAGATATTTAATTCAAGATTATAATAGAAAACCTCTTGAGCTTCCACAACAAATGTTTATGGGAATAGCAATGCATTTAGCAATTCCAGAAAAGAAAGAAGATAGAGTTATGTGGGCAAAGAGGTTTTATGATGTTTTAAGTTCTCTTAAAGCAACTATGGCTACACCTACAATGTCAAATGCAAGAAAGCCATTTTATCAATTAAGTTCATGTTTTATTGATACTGTGGAAGATAGTTTAAAAGGAATATATAAGTCATTAGACAACTTTGCTGAAGTTTCGAAGTTTGGCGGTGGAATGGGAATTTACATAGGAAAAATAAGAGCAATGGGTTCTGCAATAAGAGGATTTAAAGGTGCTTCAGGAGGAGTTATTCCTTGGATAAAGCTATTTAATGATACAGCAGTTGCAGTTGACCAGTTAGGTGTTAGAAATGGATCAGTTGCTATATGGTTAGATGCGTGGCATAAAGAAGTTCCAGAATTTTTACAACTAAGAACTAACAATGGTGATGATAGAAAGAAAGCTCATGATATATTCCCAGGTCTTTGCTATCCAGATTTGTTTTGGAGATTAGCAGAAAAGGATATTGATGCAAATTGGTATATGATGTGTCCTCATGAGATAAAGTCTGTTAAGGGATATTCATTAGAAGATTTTTATGGTGAAGAATGGGAAGAAAGATATTACGATTGTGTTAATGACGAAAGAATAGATAAAAGAGTTATGTCTGTTAAAGATATAGTTAGATTAATAATAAAGAGTGCAGCTGAAACAGGTACTCCATTTGCTTTTTATAGAGATACAGTAAATAAAATGAATCCTAATAAACATAAAGGAATGATTTATTCTTCAAATCTTTGTACTGAAATAATGCAAAATATGAGTCCAATGGATATTCAAAAAACAACTATGTATGATGAAAATGGAGATACTATTATCGTAGAAAAGACTAAAGCAGGAGATTTTGTAGTTTGTAATTTATCATCTGTTGTATTAGGAAATGTAGATGTAAATAGTGATGAAGAAATAGAGTATGTAGTTGAAACTCAAATAAGAGCTATGGATAATGTTATAGATTTAAATTATTATTCAGTACCTTTTGCTGAGGTAACTAATAAAAAGTATAGGGCAATTGGTCTTGGAACTAGTGGATATCATCATATGCTTGCAAATAATAAAATTCATTGGAATGATGAAAAACATTTAGAATTTACAGATAAGGTATATGAAAAAATTAATTATTATGCAATCAAGGCAAGTATGAATATTGCAAAAGAAAAAGGGGAATATTCATGCTTTAGAGGTTCAGATTGGGATAATGGTGATTACTTTAAGTTAAGAGATTATAATTCAGAAGAGTGGATTAAGTTACAAAAGGATATTAAAGAGTATGGATTAAGAAATGGATATCTTTTTGCAGTTGCACCTAATGGTTCTACAGCAACAATAGCAGGAACATCAGAAGGGGTAGATCCAGTTATGGCAAGATTCTGGTTAGAAGAAAAGAAAGGAAGTATAGTTCCTAAAACAGCACCTAATTTAAGTTGGGAAAATTTCTGGTTCTATAATTCTGCATATAACACAGATCAAACACTTTCTTTAAAGATAAATGGAATAAGACAAAGACACATAGATCAAGGACAATCATTTAATTTATATATAACAACAGATTTTACTATGAGACAGATAATGAGTTTATATATAACTGCATGTAAATGTGGAGTTAAATCAATCTACTATGTTAGATCAAAATCTTTAGAGGTAGAAGAGTGTGAAAGCTGTTCTGCATAAGATTGAAGCAACTCAGGGGATAATTATTTTAAAGTTTTAATTAACCTCTGAGGTATAGTCAAATTTGAATAGTGGGAGAATAGTAATGAATATAAATAAAAAGCCTTTATTTAATGAAAATGGTGATATAGAAGTTAGTAAGAAGAGAATGATAAATGGTAATACTACTAACCTAAATGACTTTAATAATATGAAATATGGTTGGGTTGCTGATTGGTATAGACAGGCAATGAATAACTTCTGGATTCCAGAAGAAATAAATTTATCACAAGATTTAAAAGATTATAATAAGCTTAATGAGTATGAGAGAACGGCATATGATAAGATTTTATCTTTTTTAATATTTTTAGATTCAATACAAACAGCTAATTTAAGTAATATAAATAACTATATAACAGCAAGTGAAGTTAATTTATGTTTAACTATTCAAGCTTTCCAAGAAGCTGTTCACTCACAAAGCTATAGTTATATGCTTGATACTATATGTTCACCAGAAAAAAGAAATGAAATTTTATACCAATGGAAGGATGATAAAATTCTTTTAGAAAGAAATAAGTTTATTGGTGAGCAATATAATAAATTTTTAGAAAATCCAAATAAAGAAAATCTTATAAAAACAATTATGGCAAATTTTATATTAGAAGGAATTTATTTTTACTCAGGTTTTATGTTTTTCTATAATCTTGAGAGAAATGGAAAAATGCCAGGATCAGCTCAAGAAATACGTTATATAAATAGAGATGAAAATACACATCTTTGGTTATTTAGAAACTTAATTAGAGAACTTCAAAAAGAAGAGGCAGATGTATTTACTGAGGATTTAGTTAATGAATTAAGACTTATGATGAAAATTGGAGTTGAGCATGAAATTAACTGGGGAAATTATGTTATAGGAGAGAATATCCAAGGAATTAATAAGAATTTAATTGAATCATATATTAAATTCTTAGGAAATAAGAGATTAAAGGAAATTGGATTAGAGCCATTATTTGAAGGATATGATAGAAATCCAGCAGCTTGGGTAGATTCTTTAGCTAATGCTAATTCTGTAAAAACAGATTTCTTTGAAGCTAAATCAACAGCCTATGCAAAAGCAAGTGTCTTAGTTGACGACTTATAAATGAAAGCCCAAATTTTATATTTGGTTGCTTGAATTTACTCGGCGACTGAAAGAAGTCGAGTTTCCTTAAAAAGCCCAAATTTTATATTTGGGTACTTGCTTTAAATATTTAAATTTATTTTTATAAGAAAGTTTCCACAAAAATATAAATTTTAAAAATTTTAATGATAACGTTCTTAAAAATATGTTATAATATTTTTTGTTCGTATAAAATTTCTATAAGATAGATTAAAAAAATAAAAAATCTATCGATAAATATTTATAAATGTTTATATTTTATCACGAAATTTACATAATGTTGTAGGATTGTGATCTAATGTATAAATAATATTATTAACAGTACTAAATTTATGCTTAAGTGTAGGAGGAGAATTGAAATGAAAAAAGGTATCGCTGCATCAAAAGGTTATGCAATAGGTAAAGTATTCATTCAAGAACATGAAGAGATAGTTATAACTGACGCAAAAGTTAGTGACGTAGCTGCAGAAAAAGAAAAATTATCACTTGCTTTAGAAGCATCAAAAGAACAATTAACAGCAATTAAAGAAAAGACTTTAGCTGAAATTGGTGAACATGAAGCTGCTGTTTTCGAAGCTCATTTAACTTTATTAGATGACCCAGAATTTACAGGGCAAATGGAAATGACAGTTGAAAGCGAAAGCTTAAATGCTATGAAAGCTGTTCAAAATGTAACAGATACATTCGTTATGATATTTGAATCAATGGATGATGCATATATGAGAGAAAGAGCTGCTGATATAAAAGACGTTTCTAAAAGAATCATCTCTAACTTAGCAGGAAAAGGTGGAAGTGCATTTGCTATAACTGAAACAAATACAGTTGTTGTTGCTTATGATTTAACTCCATCAGATACAGCTCAATTAGATAGAAGTAAGGTTGTTGGTTTCTTAACTGATATCGGAGGAAGAACTTCTCACTCTGCTATTATGGCTAGAACATTAGAAATTCCAGCTGTTGTTGGTTTAGGAGATATAACTAAATCAGTTAAAAATGGTGACTCAATAATCGTTGATGGTATTGAAGGATTTGCAATAATTAATCCATCAGAAGAAGTTATTGCTGAATATCAAGCTAAGAAAGAAAAGTTTGCAGCAGAACAAGAAGAATTAAAGAAACTTATCGAAGTTAAAACTGTAACTAAATCTGGTAAGAGAGTTGAAGTTTGCGGTAACATCGGTAAGCCAGAAGATATAGATCAAGTTTTAGCTAATGGTGGAGACGGTGTAGGTTTATTCAGAACTGAATTCTTATATATGGATAGAGACCAAGCTCCAACTGAAGAAGAACAATTCACAGCTTATAAAACTGTTTTAGAAAAAGCTAACGGTAAGCAAGTTGTTATCAGAACATTAGATATCGGTGGAGATAAGGTATTACCTTACTTACCATTACCAGAAGAAATGAATCCATTCTTAGGATATAGAGCTATAAGATTATGTTTAGATAGAAAAGATATATTCAAGGTTCAAATCAGAGCTTTATTAAGAGCTTCTGTATACGGAAATCTATGCGTTATGTTCCCAATGATTTCTGGATTAGAAGAGTTCAAGGCTGCTAAAGAATTCGTTGAAGAATGTAGAGCTGAATTACATGCTGAAGGAGTTAAGACTTCAGAAACTACTCAATGGGGTATCATGGTTGAAATTCCAGCTGCAGCAGTTATGGCTGATGAATTAGCTAAGTATGTTGACTTCTTCTCAATTGGAACTAATGACTTAATCCAATACACATTAGCTGCTGACAGAATGAGCGAAAAAGTATCATACCTTTATAATCCAATGCACCCAGCTGTATTAAGATTAATAAAGATGACTATAGATGGAGCTCACAAACACGGTAAGTGGGTTGGAATGTGTGGAGAAATGGCAGGAGATGAAGCTGCTATCCCTACATTAGTTGAATACGGATTAGATGAGTTCTCAATGAGTGCTACATCAATCTTATCTGCTAAGAAGATAATATTAGAACAAGAATAATATGTAAAGAGAGAATCGCATTAACAATTCTCTCTTTTATTCATATTGACCATAAATTTCTTCGTATAATTCAAAAGATTTTTTACCCATCAAAGCAATTTTATCTTTTAATTTCTCATAAGTAATTTTATCTTGTTTAGATAATTCTCCGTCAATTAAGTTTCCATTTGAATCAACTGTATAAGTATTTGATAAATATAAAGAAGCACTATATCCAGGCCCAATTACCCTCATAGCAACATCTTCACCAGGAATTTGAGAATCAATTGTGGTAGCGTAGAAATTAAAACTATATCTAGGCATTTTTTGATTAGGAGTATAATAAATAGCTTCATTAGATTCGAGTTTGTAATATCCAAGGTTATCATCAAATTTGAAACCTGTTTCTATTAAAGAAGTTTGAAATTTCTCTTCACAAATCTTTTTATTATTATACCAAATAGCAGTATAGGTACCATAAGCTATAATAAGTATAGCAATTATAATAGATGATATTTTCAGTATGTTTTTTATAAGTTTATTTTGTAATAATTCTTTATCAAATTTTTTAACCATAGTCTTGTCTCCTTTCATTAAAGTATCTAATGAAATTTCAAACATATCACTTATTTTTATCAATGTTTGTAAGTCAGGATAGCTTTTTTCATTTTCCCAATTAGATACTGTTTGTCTTGTAACATTAAATAATTTAGCAAACTCTTCTTGAGTCATTTTTTTATCTTTTCTAATTTTAAGTATTGTCATTGCAATGTTCATAAATTATCCTCCTCAGTACCAATTATTTATTCAAATAATAAATAAGTCTAGCAATTGGTATTTTACAGTTGTATTTTAATAGTGCAAATTTCCTTTGCATTCTGATTTTTAAAGGAATTATTAATATTTAATATGTGAAAATTAAAATTAAATTTAATAAGAATATAGTAACATTAATTAACGTATATTTCCCAATAATTATATAATTTGTTATATTAATTAATAGTGATAAATTAATATCATATTTATAAAATATAGAGTTAAAAAACGATATATTTTAATGTAGATGAAAGCAATGAGGTGATTATATGAAAAAGTTAATAGAATTATTTATATCTATATTTAAGATTGGAGCTTTCACTTTTGGTGGTGGATATGCAATGATTCCATTAATTGAAGAAGAGATAGTTAATAATAAGAGATGGTTAAGTAAAGAGGAATTTGTTGATATTTTAATAGTTGCACAAAGTTTACCAGGAGCTTTAGCAGTAAATACATCTATATTTTTAGGATATAAAATAAGTGGAATACTAGGAGCACTAACTGCATTAATGGCAGTTATATTACCCTCATTTTTTATAATATTAATAATAGCTATATTTTTTATGCAGTTTAGAGATAACGATTATGTTAATGCAGCATTTAAAGGAATAACTGCAGCAGTTCCAATGCTTGTATTAGTAGGAGCAATTAGTTTATCAAAGGGCTTATCAAAAAATATTAGAACAATATTAACAATAACTATAGCTTTAATAGCTTTAATTTTTTTTAATATTCATCCAGTATTAGTAGTGGTGATATCAGGGATATATGGAGCTATGTTTTTAAGGGAAAAGGTGAGTTAATGGAACTATTAATTAGGTTATTTATAGCATTTTTAAAAATTGGAACTTTTAGTTTTGGTGGCGGGTATGCAATGTTACCATTCATACAAAAGGAAATAGTAGAGAGTAATACTTGGATATCAATGTCTGAATTTACAGATATAATAGGTATATCACAGATGACACCTGGACCAGTAGCTATAAATTCTGCAACATTTGTTGGATATAAGGTAGGTGGAATAGGAGGAAGTATACTAGCTACTTTAGGGGTAATTACAACATCTTTTATATTAATAACAATAATAAATAAATTATTAAGTAAATTTAAAGAGTCAAAAATTGTTAAAGCAGCTTTATTAGGAATGAGACCTGTTCTTATTGCACTTATAATATATGCATTTATAGATTTAGCAAAAGAATCATATGTAGATTTAAAAAGTATAATAATAACTTTGATAGTTGGGGTTATATTATTATCAAAAAAGGTTCACCCTATATTAGTAATAGTTATAGCAGCCATATTAGGACTAGTTTTTTATGTGTAAATCTTAAAAGCAATGTGGTTAGGCTATTTAAAGGAGGTCAAAAATGATTACTGTTATTAAAAATATAAATGTATATGCACCAGAAAAGTTAGGAAAGAAAGATATTGTTATTGTAAGTGATAAGATTGAAGGGATATATGATAATGTAAATATCCCTAATGATTTTATAGAGGTAAAAGTAATAGATGGGGAAGATAAAATATTATTTCCAGGATTTTTAGATTGTCATGTACATATTATTGGTGGAGGAGGAGAAGGTGGATTTAGAACTAGAACACCAGAAATATCAGTGATCTCCTTAGTGGAAGCTGGAATTACTACAGTTATAGGATGTATAGGAACTGATGGAGTATGTAGAAATATGAGATCACTTATTGCAAAAGCAAATGGATTAGAAGAAGAAGGAATAACATCATATTGCTATACAGGCTCATATGAGATACCAGTAAAGACAATTACAGAAAGTATAAAAGGTGATTTTATGATGGTAGATAAGGTTATTGGTGTTGGAGAGATAGCATTATCAGATCATAGAAGTTCACAGGCATCATACCAAGAGTTTGTTAACACTGTAGCACAAGCTAGGGTAGGAGGATTATTGTCAGGAAAAGCTGGAATTGTTAATGTTCATTTAGGAGATGGAGCTAGAAGGTTAGAATATTTATTTAAGCTTATAGAAGAAACTGAAATTCCTCCAACACAATTATTACCTACACATATTAATAGGAGTGACAAATTATTTGAAGTTGGAATTGAATATGCTAAAAAAGGAGGATTTATAGATTTAACAACAAGTTCAGATCCTAAATTTTTAGAACCAGGAGAGTTAAGAGCTGGAGAAGGATTAGCACTTTTATTAAGAAATGGTGTTGATATTGAACATATAACATTTTCATCTGATGGAAATGGAAGTATGCCTGTATTTGATAGTAATGGAAAATTGGTTGGACTTGGAATATGTTCTGTTAAAACACTTTATAGAGAAGTAAAAGATAGTATACAAGAACATAATGTACCTATAGAAGATGCAATAAAAGTAATTACTTCAAATGTTGCAAAATTTCTTAAGTTACATAATAAAGGGAAAATAGAAGCAGGAAGAGATGCAGATTTTGTTATTGTAAGTAAGGAGAGTTTAGATATTGATATGGTAATTGCTAAAGGGAAAATTGTTGTTGAAAATGGAAAGGCAGCTATAAAACTAACTTTTCAATAAAAATATGTATAAAAATTTAAGGGCTACCTAAAGGGGTAACCCTTAAATTTTTTATAATGTAAAAAATAAATGTTGTCCTATAGAGATTATATTATGTTTTTCAACACCTTGCATCCAAGTACAAGTAGCTATATCAGGATTGTAGAAAAATACAGCATCTCCTGTAGGATCATTACCGCTTAATGCATCATATACAGCATCAAAGCATTCTTGAGTTGGTTCAACATCAATACTACCATCAACTATACAAGAAAAAGCTTTTGGTTGAAATATAACATCTTGTATAGTATCAGGAAATCCGTTATTAAGAGCCCTATTTAATATAACTGATGCAACAGCAACCTTTCCTTCATAGGGCTCACCCTTACTTTCAGCATATACAACTTGAGACATTAAATAAATATCTGATTGTGTTAAATAAAGCATTTGATTATTATCCTTAAAAACTTCAACATATTCTTCATCAGATAAATTTATATAGTTATTTCTGTTATTTTCTAAATTTAATAAATTATTTTCTATTTTTGTACTTGCGCTTACCTTAGTAGTAGATAGATTTGATAAGCTTAAGTCAAGTGCTGAAAGAGATAGGGTTAGAATAATACAAAATAAGAATTTTCCAAGTTTCATAAAAAAACCTCCTTTTGGAATAACCCAATCGAGATATATTTTACCCAGAAAATTTAAAATAATACAAAAGATTATCAAAAAGAGTTTAATAATGATTCGAAGGAAGTTTTTACATCATCATATTTAGAATAAGCATTATCATAATTTTTGTTTATAGTTTCTTTGTTTTCTTCATAACTAGGTGAAGATTTTTCATATATAACAGCAATTTTTAAAGAATTTAAGTAGGTTGAATATAAAGTAAAGGTATTATTTAAGCTATTATAATAAGAAATACAACCTTCTGGTATTGAAGAGTAATTAAAATCTTTTTTTATAGTTTCCAGTGTGCTTTCCTTTTTTTTAATATCATTAAGAATTACATCTAAAGATCTATTTTCTTTTCTTATTAAATTTATAGCTGGTTCTAAATCATCTAATATTTCAGAAAATTCATTGCTACATTTAGTTAACTTTTCAATATATGCATTGTATTGAGTTGTTTTAATTGCTTCTTCTTTATTTAATTTTTCTAATGTATTTAAGTATCCAATTAAATTGTCCAAAAAGGTTTCACTTTCTTCTGGTAAGGTTAAATAAAAACCATAAGTAGATAAATCTTCATAACTTTTTTCACAGTTTTCTTTTAAAATTAATATTTCAGAAGTAATTTCAGATATAGATAAATTGCTAGTATAAGATAGAACATCAACACAGTAGCTATATAAATTCTCTGTATTTTCAATACATGAAATTAGTTTTGGAATTATGTTAGGAGTGTTATTGTTTGCGATTACTACAGCAGATGCCTTTTCTTTTAATTCTTTTAATTGTTTTAAATTATCATTTAATATGCTAGATGTTGATTTACTATTTATTGTTATACCGTTAATACACTCTTTTAATGATAAATTTATTTTAGATAATTCAGAAATATAAGGTTCAAATTCTTTTAAAGCGGTATCTTCAATGATAATATCATTATTATTAGTATTAGAAGAAATAGAATTATTACGTTTATGTAATAATAACATCATAGATGAAGTTATTATTACACAAATTAATAGTGTTATAACAAAGGTTTTATTTTCAGAAAATGATTTTTTTATGTTTTCCATATATATCACATCCTTTAAATTAACTTACAATATTAAATATTATGAAAAAAACTTTTTCTATAATTTATATTATTATGAAAAATAAAATATACTTAAATAAATTTAATTTTACTGTTGAAAATAAAAAAGAGAAAAGTTTAAGGTTAATAAGAAATATAAGGGAATTTAGAGAATAAAAATAGAGTTATAATATTTTAACAATCATTAGAATGGTGTATAATTTAATTAGAAAATGTATGGTGGTGGATTAAATGCAAAATTTTATTTCAATGATAATGAATTCACTAAAGAGCATGTCACTTACTGCTATTATCGATATTTTAGTAGTAGCATTTATATTTTATAAAGGGTATATGCTTATTAAAGAAACAAGAGCAGAACAGCTATTAAAAGGAATAGCATTTATAATAATATTAATTCCAATTAGTTCTATATTAAATTTAAGTATGCTATATTTTATATTAAGCAAAACTTTAACTATTGGAATAATATCTGTTGTTATAATATTTCAACCAGAGATAAGGAGAGCGTTAGAGCATTTAGGGAGAAGTGCTTTTGAAGATAAACATGGCTTTGAAGATAGAGAACAAAGGAATATTTATGTTAGTGAGATTGTAAATGCAGTAGCTAATTTAGCAGAAACAAAGACTGGTGCATTAATTGCAATTGAACAGGGAACAGGGCTTGGAGAAATAATATCTTCAGGAACTATAATAGAAGCAAAAATAACTTCAAATTTATTAGAAAATATATTTGTTGTAAATACACCACTTCATGATGGAGCAACAATAATAGGAAGAGATAAGATATTAGCAGCAGGATGTGTTTTACCTTTAACTAATAATAAGGAAATTAATAAGAAATTAGGAACTAGACATAGAGCAGCAATAGGATTATCTGAAATATCTGATGCACTTGTTATTATAGTATCTGAAGAAACAGGAATTATTTCTTTAGCTATAAATGGGCGTTTAACTAGAAATTATGATAAGGACAGATTAAGAACAATCTTACTTAAGATAATGGAACATAGAGAAGAGAAGAATGTTAAAACTGCTGGCAAGAAGGTGAAAACATGGATAACTGGAAAAATAAACAGAAAATAATTGTTCAACTAGTGTGTCTTTTGCTATCTATAGGATTGTGGATTTATGTAACTAATATAGAAAATCCTATAAAATCTTATGAACTTAGTAGAGTGCCAGTAGAAATTAAAAATGCTGATAGCTTAAAAGATGCAGGTTTGGCATTAGCCCCTAATCAAGAATTTTATGTAAGCCTAAAAATAGAAGGTAGTAGTCAGGACTTATTTAGCATAGATAAGAGTGATTTTACTATAAGTGTTGATTTAAGTGAATTTGTACTTAAAAATGGAGAGAATAAGGTTGCAGTAAATATAGAAAATGCTCCAAGTACAGTTAAAATAAAAAATAGCAATGGATTGACAATAGCAATAAATACGGAGTTATATTCTACAAAGGAAGTTGCAGTAAAATCTAAAATTGATGTTATTTCCAAATCAAGTTATTATGTAGCAACTCCTGTATTTAGTCCAGAAACTATAGTAGTATCTGGCCCAGAATCTTTAGTAAATAAGGTAACAAAAGTTGTTGCACAAGGTGAGGAAAGCAATGCTGTAAAGACCATTATTAAAGATTATATACTTAAGCCTGTAGATGAAGAGGATAATGAAGTAACAGGTGTTGAACTATCTCAGAAATGGGCAGAGGCAACTATTGAGATAAATCAAGGTAAGACAGTTCCAATTAAGATAAATACTACAGGAACATTATCAAGTGGTTTAAGATTAAAGTCAATAAGTTCAACTATAACAGAGATAGGAATAACAGGGCCTGAATCTACATTAAGCTCAATTAGTGAAATTGGAACGGAAACTATAAATCTTTCAGAAATAAAAGATAGCACTAATATTGATGTTGCATTAGGAATACCAGACGGAATATTAATTCATAATGGTGAAAATTCTATAACAGTAAGTATAACTGTAGAAAAAGTACAGACAAAAGAATTTACTATTGATTATTCAATGAAAGGAAAGCAAGAGGGTGTAACTATTGTTCCTGAGAATAATAAAGTTACTATAACAGTTTCTGCTTTCGAAGATATTTTAAATAGTCTTACTGAGGCAAGCTTTACTGCAGAATTAGATGTATCTGAGTATACTGAAGATGGTGAATTTTCTAAAACACCAACTGTGAGTTTAGTTGGAGTAGATAATGTTAATATAGATACTGTAAGTGAAATAAAACTTACAGTAACAAAAGATGTACCTACAAGTGGAGAAGAAGTACCACAAGAAGAAGTGTCACAAGAATAGCTTTAAGAAATAAAGTTGGCTAATGCTAGCTTTATTTTTTTCTTTTTATATTATTGTTAAAACATTAATAACCTTAACTATTAACTATGTTAATCTTGTGATACAATATTAAAAACTAGAAATAATATTATTATTAAGGGTGATTATATGACTATAAGAATTAACAACCTAAGTCTTGGGTTAGATGATGATATAAAATTATTAAAAAAGAAGGCAAGTAAGAAGCTTAGAATTTCTGTAGATGAAATTAAAAGTTTTAAAATAGTTAGAGAGAGTATAGATGCTAGAAATAAAGATAATATTAAACTTACATATGCAATTGAAATTGAACATAAAGATGAGGAAAAGTTAGTAAATAGAGTGCATGATAATGATGTTAGAATAGATAATTCAAAATATGAACCAGATGTTGAACCAGGCAATGAAGTATTAAATCATAGACCAGTAGTGGTGGGTTTAGGACCAGCAGGATTATTTTCTGCGCTAATGTTAGCACAAAAAGGGTATAAACCATTAGTTATAGAACGTGGAGAAGATGTTGATAAAAGAACGGAGACTGTGGATAAGTTTTGGAAAACAGGAGAATTAAATTTAGAGTCTAATGTTCAATTTGGAGAAGGAGGAGCAGGATCATTTTCAGATGGTAAGTTAACTACTAGAATTAAAGATAAAAAGTGTGATTATGTTTTAGCTGAGTTAGTTAAAGCAGGAGCTCCAGAAGAAATTATATATGAAGCAAAGCCACATGTAGGAACTGATATATTAAAAGATGTAGTTAAAAATATAAGAAAGCAAATTATTGCTTTAGGAGGAGAGGTTCGTTTCTCTTCTAAGCTTGAATACATAAAAAGTAGTGATGGAAAAATAAAAAGTATAATAGTAAATGGTGATGAAATACCATGTGAAGCACTTGTTTTAGCTTTAGGACATAGTTCAAGAGATACATATGAAATGTTAAATAGTATTGGAATATTCATGGAGCCAAAAGCTTTTGCCATTGGAGTTAGAATTGAACATCCACAAGAAATGATAAATGTAGGTCAATATGGGAAAATGGCTAGTCATCCAAGATTACAAGCAGCTAGTTATAACTTAACATATCAAAGTAGGGCTTTAGGAAGAGGAGTGTATTCTTTCTGTATGTGTCCAGGTGGGGTTGTTGTTGCTGCAGCATCTGAAGATAAAAGATTAGTTTCTAATGGAATGAGTTATCATGCAAGAAATGAGGAAAACTCCAATTCAGCTTTAGTTGTAACTGTTGGGCCAGAAGATTTTGAGGGAACTTCAGTTTTAAGAGGAATGGAGTTCCAAAGACATTATGAATCTTTGGCATATAAAGTTGGTGGAGGAAATTATAAAGCTCCAGTTCAGTTACTAGGTGATTTTATTAATGATAGAAAATCAACTAAACTAGGAGCAGTAACACCAAGCTATAAACCAGGATTTGAATTTGCTGATATGAAAGAGTGTTTACCTTCATATGTAGTAGAAGGAATAAAAGATGGAGTTAATAATTTTGATAGAAAAATTAAAGGTTATGGAAGAGAAGATGCTATTTTAACAGGGATAGAAACAAGAACTTCAGCTCCAGTTAAAATAACAAGAAATGAGAGATTAGAAAGTATATCATTAAGTGGTTTATATCCGTGTGGAGAAGGTGCTGGTTTTGCAGGTGGAATTGTATCAGCAGCAGTTGATGGAATTAAAGTTGCAGAAAGAATTATAGAAAAATATAAACAAATATAATAAATATTATTTAAGGAGAATAAGTAGAGATACTGATTCTCCTTATTTTTTTCTATAAATAGTTAAAAAATTAACGTGAATTTTCTGAAAATTTAGGTTTTTATTAAAAACTTTGATAAAATAGATTATAGGTAAATATTTCATTATATAAAAATATATTGAAGCATTTAATTAATATGGTTATTAAAGGGTTATAATTAGGAGAGGTGTATTATGAGTAAAAATTTTGATGATTTACTTTCAAAGTTAAAGGTGGCAGAAAAGAAGAGATTGGCTGTAGCAGTAGCACAAGATGAGCCAGTTTTAGAGGCTGTTAAAGCAGCGAAAGATAGAGGGATAGCAGAGGCTATTCTAGTTGGAGATAAAGCAAAAATTGAAGAAGTAGCAATAAAAATTGATATGGATTTAACAGATTTTGAAATAATTCATGAGGAAGATATTAAAAAAGCAGCACTAAAAGCAATACAATTAGTTTCTAGTGGTGAAGCAGATATGGTTATGAAAGGTTTAGTAGATACAGCTACATTTTTAAGAAGTGTATTAAATAAAGAAGTTGGACTTAGAACAGGAAAGTTAATGTCACATGTATCTGTATTCGAAATTGAAGGAATAGACAGATTAATATTATTAACAGATGCAGCTTTTAATACTTATCCAGATTTAAAGGAAAAAGTTCAAATAATAAATAACTCTGTAATGGTTGCAAAAGCTTGTGGAATACAAAATCCAAAAGTTGCACCAGTTTGTGCTGTTGAGGTAGTAAATCCAGATATGCCTGCGACAGTAGATGCAGCATTATTATCTAAGATGAGTGATAGAGGTCAAATTAAAGGCTGTATAGTTGATGGACCTTTAGCGTTAGATAATGCATTATCAGAAGAAGCAGCACATCATAAGGGAGTTGCTGGTTCAGTGGCAGGTAAGGCTGATATATTATTACTTCCTAATATAGATGTTGCAAATGTTATGTATAAATCATTAACTTATACAGCACCAACAAAGAATGGTGGTATATTAGTTGGAACATCAGCTCCAGTTATCTTAACATCAAGAGCAGATAGTTTTGAGACTAAAGTAAATTCTATTGCATTAGCAGCATTAGTTTCAGAAGGTAGAAAGTAATATTAGGGGGTATTGAGAGATATGGAATATAAATTATTAATAATTAATCCAGGATCAACATCTACTAAAATAGGTGTTTATGAGAACGAAAAAGAGGTTTTTGTTGAAACTTTAAGACATTCATCTGACGAAATAGCAAAATACGATAGTATTTTTGAACAAAAGGAATTTAGAAAAAGTGTAATTATGAGTGTATTAAAGGAAAATAATTTTGATGTTAATACATTAGATGCAGTTGTTGGTAGAGGGGGAATGCTTAAGCCAATACCAGGAGGGACTTATGAGGTAAATGAAGCATTACTTAATGATTTAAAAGTTGGAGTTCAAGGTGAACATGCTTCTAACTTAGGAGGAATTTTAGCAAATGAGATAGCAAAAGAAGTTGGAGGAAGAGCTTTTATAGTTGACCCAGTTGTTGTTGATGAATTAGAACCTGTAGCTAGAATATCTGGAGTTCCTGAGTTGCCAAGAAAAAGTAAATTCCACGCATTAAATCAAAAAGCTGTTGCTAAGAGATTTGGAAAAGAAAGCAAGATAGGATATGAAAATTTAAATCTTATAGTAGTTCATATGGGTGGAGGAGTTTCCGTTGGAGCTCATAAAAATGGTAAAGTTATTGATGTTAACAATGCATTAGATGGTGATGGTCCATTTTCACCAGAAAGATCTGGAGCAGTTCCAGTTGGAGATTTAATTAAAATGTGTTTTAGTGGAGAGTATACTCAGGAAGAGGTATATAAAAAGATTGTTGGTAAGGGTGGATATGTTGCATATCTTAATACTAATGATGCAAGAGATGTATTAAGAGAGAAAGCGGAAGGAAATAAATTTGCAGAATTAATTTACAATGCATTTATATATCAAGTAGCTAAATCTATAGGAGAGATGGCGACTGTATTAAAGGGAAAAGTTGACTCTATTATTTTAACAGGTGGAATAGCATATTCACCTATAGTTGTTAGTGATATTAAAGAAAGAGTAGAATGGATTAGCAATGTTGCTGTATATCCAGGAGAAGATGAATTACTAGCATTAGCTCAAGGAGCTATTAGAGTTCTTAATGGAGAAGAAGAAGCTAAATTATATTAAAAATAATGTTTGAAATTTTTAAGTGCGCTCTGCGCACTTTTTTAATTCTTTAGGAAATTATATTAATGGACAAGTTGTGGATAACTTATAAAATGGAAGTATTGATATTAAGAAAATAACAATAAAAGATATATTAATAGATAATTATAAAGAGTTTAAAAATAAATATTGGTATAAGGTGCCGAAGCAAATGAGAGAGCATATTGATGAAGCTGTAAATAAAGCAGTAAGGTGTAGTGATATTAAATATGGATTTGCTGAATATAAATGTGCCGAATGTGGAGAAAGTACAAAAGTACCATTTACATATAAAAGCAAATTCTGTAATAGATTTGGTAGATTATATGCAATGAAATGGGCAGAAAAGCAAAGAGAAAATATGTTAAGAGTTGTTCATAGACATAGTGTATTTACAATTCCAGAGGAGTTAAGAAATTTTTTCTACTCAAAAAGAAGAGTTACTAAAAGAACTTCAAGATGGTGTATATGAGGTAATTAAATATTGGTACAGCAAAAAGAAAGGTTCTAACTTTGAAGTTGGAGTAATTGCAGCATTACATACGTTCGGGGGAGATTTGAAATGGAATCCACATGTACATGCTTTAGTAACAGAAGGTGCAATAGATAAAAATTTAAAATAGTGGAAATCAGTTGAGTATATTCCTTACCCTTATTTAAAAAAGGCATGGCAAAAGGTGAACTGCCCCCTGTCAAGTAGACAATGTAAATAATATAAAATTATGCTGCTAAGGTGTGGCTTCTATATTCGACAGGAGCCATAACTTTTAGCTTCTTTTGTAATCTTTTTGTATTATAAAATTTAATATATTCGTCTATAGTTTGTTCAAGTTTTTCAAAAGTATAAAACTTTCGTAGGTAATACATTTCAGATTTCAAAGTACTCCAAAAAGCCTCCATAGGATCATTATCAATGTACCTACCAACTCTGGACATACTCTGTACTGCATTAATTGCATTTAATTTATACTTAAATGTTTTAGATGTATATTGAAATCCGCGATCACTATGAAATAGTGGCGTTGCCGTCGGATTAGCTTCAATAGCTTTATTAAGGTATCAAAAACCAATTTATTATTATTGGACTTACCGATTACATAAGAAATAATACTATTATCACTAATATCTAGTATTGCACTTAAATAAGCTTTACTTCCCTTAGTTAACTTAAACTCAGTAACATCTGTTAGCCATTTTTCATTTGGATTATCAGCCACAAACTCTCTATTTAATATATTTTCAGCTGTAATTTGTGGAGTACTTTTGACATATCTTTTCTTTCTTCTTCTAATAACAGCAGTAAGTTTTACAGATTTCATAAGCCTGTATATACGCTTATGATTATATTTAGAATTTAGTATTCTATTTATATTTAGCGTTATACGACGATAGCCATAAATCCATTTAACTTATGAATATAATTTAATAATTTCATCTAAAACAACTTTATTTTCTTTATCTCTTTTAGTTACAGAACGATTTAACCACTTATAATAAGAAGCACGAGCAACTTTGGCACATTTACATAGTTGAGATATTGAATAACCTAATTCATGTAATTCTTTAATTGCAATATACTTATTTGTATATGAAATAGTGTTTTTATCTACCCCTTTCTATCTTTTCTAATTTTTTTAAGAAATCATTCTCCATTTTCAAACAGCTATTTTCTGCTTCTAAAATCTTTAATTGTGAAGAGAATTTTTCAGATTCACTTAATTCTTCAAATGCTTTATTTTTACCGCGTCTATCGACTAGCGAGTTATATCCATCCTTATTATATTTTTTTACCCAAGTATAAACTTGTTGATATGAAACATTAAATTTATTAGAAGTTAAATTATAATTGTGAGAGTTAGCAATACAAAATGATATTATTTCAATTCTTTCTTCATAAGTTGTTTTTCTTCCCTTAGTCATAATATGGTCCCCTTTGTTATTATGAGATTTACATGATTTATGACGTTTATTATACTTGTTTATCCATTGAGTGAGAATACATTTGCAAGAAATATTGTATTTTAAACATATATCTGCTAATGAACCTACTCCATTAATATAATCTTTAACTGCACTAAGTTTAAGATCAGAATTATAATAAGTATTCTTTTCAATGGTTATTAGTCCTTCCTGCCCGAAGGTTTTATATTTATGTATCAATTCTTGAATACTACTTAGATGTAAAACCAAGTTCTTTTGCTATACCATTTTGAGATATATTCCCATTCAAGTATTCTTCTACAAATTTAATTTTAATTTCAAATGATATCTTAGCTTTTCTTCCCATAAAAATGACTCCCTCTATAGTAATAACAGTTTTATTATTTTAACTGTCTACTATAAAGGGAGCATATCAGTCTTTAATTCCAAATACAGCAGTTTTTTTAGGTCTAGCTACTGCAATAATTATTTTTTAAATTCGCTTATATAATGTTCCAACATTAACATAAGCAATATAACTGTAAGGTGCTCCAACACTTTACAGTTTTTTATGTAAGTAAATATTAAAATAGTTTATCGTAAATGCTATCGAAAATTCCTTGACCACTTAATTAAAGCCATTTTCAGTATTAAAAAGTGCTAGTATTATCGTTATCGTATCGTAAGTTTGGTTCGTAGCATTAACACATTATAAGCCATTTATAAACTTCTATCGCAACAAATATTAAACATAATATCATTAAATAACATATAATCAATAAAGCTATAAATAATACCATTAAATCACTCCTTTTTTATATAGTTATAGCCTTATTTACAACTGCGTAAACAAAAAGAGATACTATTAAAGCACCTCTTAAAACTTATTTATTAAAGTGTATATTTATTTCATCTTCTTGATACAATATATTTTCATTTATTTTTCTAAAAAAATCTTTTACTTTTGACATAAATCCTCCTATATTATTTAGTTTATTATTTTATTTCTTATGTACTAAATTAATATATTCGTCATTAGTTAAGTCAACTACCAATCCATGTCAATCCCTGCTACTATATAATAGTAGTCATTACTATCTTTGTATACTGCAACACCACCACGAGTTAATAAGCTATTAAGCATATAGTTATTATGGTCTGGAGAGTTTATCCAACATTGTAAGAATTCTTGTGGAGTAGAGTCTAATCCAGTTGTTATAGAAATTTGGGAATCATCATGTCCACTAGTACTATTCTTTGCATTATACTCTGCTCTAGTTTTAGCTTTTTGTTGAATACTTGCGTCATAAGTAAGTCCACATAATCCATTACTAACCCTATAGTCACTTATTAATCGGAATAACTCATCACTCATACTAGACATATATTCCCAAGTTCTTACCGGAGCTTGATTTTGTTCTTCAGGATTTTTTTTGGCAACTCCATTTGAATCTATTTTCCATCCATCTATAATAGTGTTTTTAGCCATAGCTCCATTGTTATACATGTAATACCAATTTCCATTTATTAATTGCCAACCTGTAGTCATAGCTCCACTGTTATACATGTAATACCAATTTCCATTTATTAATTGCCAACCTGTAGCCATAGCTCCACTGTTATACATGTAATACCAATTTCCATTTATTAATTGCCAACCTGTAGCCATAGCTCCACTGTTATACAT
>URGW01000011.1 GCA_900547475.1 uncultured Clostridium sp.
TAAATTTATTGTACAAAAAAAGAACCTATATAGATAGACTCTCTTTTATAAGTGTCTATCTTATAGGTTCCATTTTAAAGAAATCTACCTTTTTATATTACTATTCATTTACTTTTACTAATATGTTAACTCTAAATTATCAATGTTAATACTTGTACTTTCATCATTGACATATTTATCATATACCTTTTTAATTGCCTCATAGTTACTCGTAATCAAGTCTTTTAAATTTTGTTCTAAATCACTTGGCATATCATTATATGCAGATTCTATATTAGAATATCCTCTCCATATATCTTTCTCTACAATTATATAGTAACAAGCCGCATTATTAAGTGATAAAACATCTTTTTCATTTAATGAATATGCTTTTCTTATGCTTTCAATTGCTTTATCATAATCCTTATTGTTAAAATATACAGTTCCTAAAGTTCTATAATATTTATAATTATTTTCATCTATTGATATTGCTTGCTTTAAATCTTTAATAGCTTCATCAGTATTTTCCATAGATAAATCAATGAATGCTAAATTATAATATAATAAATCTTCATCTTTATTTAATGATAATGTAAAATTAAAAGCTTCTTTAGCTTTATCATAATTTTGTAAATCATTTTCATATATTTTGCCTATACTTGTAATTAAATTATAATTAAATGGCTCATTATATATAGCTTTTCTAAAATATCCTTCAACTTTATCTGAACTTTCTGTTGCAATTAATATTTTAGGAATTAAAATACCAAATGTATTTGTATATTCAGGATTAGCTACAATTGCTGCATTACATGCTTCTAACGCTTTATCATATTGTCCTTTATTATAATAACTCCAAGCTTCTATATAATTATATACATATGAATCTTTATCTAAACTATCAACATCTATATTAGTATTAATTTCAGCAATTATACTATCTGTTGAGTTCACATTTGATTCATCCACCATATTAATCTCTTCTAACCAAACTTTATATGCTTCTTCCTTTGGATTTTCCTCAGATAATTTATTTATTTCATCTAATAATGTAGTTTTATCAAATTCACAAGTTTCCATTATAACATCAAAATATTTAATTTCATTTTTATCTAAATTATAAGACTTCTTTAAATTATTTAATCCATCATCATAATTTCCTAACATAATTTGCATCTTAGCTAAAATTGCTAAATCATAAGCACTTTCATCATCTACAGGATATGAAGCAACAACACCTTCTGCTGATTTAGTATCTCCATTAGCTAGATACACTGCAAACATAGTTTTTAATAATGGTTTATATTTACTATATGTAGTTAAGTAATATTCTCCTAAGCTTTCTGCTTGATCTAACTCATTGTTTATATAGAAAGTAAATACAACTTCATTAATTAACTCTTTATCTTGTTCTATGTATTTATCTCCATTTTCTAACATTATCTTATCTCTTTTTACTACAGCTTCCCTTAATAAGTTATCTGACTGCGCCATATCCCCTTTTACAGAGTATACTTCTGCAGCTTTAACAGTCCATATTGGCCAAACATCATCATTTTGCATTAGCATATACTCATTAATAGCGTCATCAAACTTACCATCATAATAATATTCTTCAGCTTTATTATTGCTTATTGTTACTGTTCTATCTCCCATTATAAACTGTATTGACATTAAAACTACAAATGCAAAAATTATCGAAAGAATTAAAGTTACTATTGATCCTATATATTCATTTTCTTTATTTACTTCTTTTTTTTCCTTTAAGGAGTGGTTTTTCTTTTTTTCCATAAAGCCTCCATATTGGTTTAATATTTTTATCATTTGGTATAATCTTATCAAAAATAATAAGACTTTTCAATTCTTTATTAAAAAAACCAAAAATATTGTAGGATTATGACTATAAAATGATAAATTAAGAGTTAAAAGCTGTGAAATTAAACTTTTAACTCTTAATTATATTTATTTTTCTTTTAATTCTATACATCATCTTTTTTTATAAGCTTATTTTCAATAATTGCTACTATTTCATACATTATAAAAGCTATAACTGATAAAATAACTATGCTCATCATTACCATATCTAATTGTGCGATTTGTCCACCATATATAATTAAAAAACCAAGCCCTTCTCTAGCAACTAAGAACTCTCCCATAATTACTCCTACCCAAGATAAGCCTACATTTATCTTTAAAGCTGATATTATAACTGGAATACATGCTGGGAAAATTAAATATATTAATGTTTGCCATTTACTTGCTCTGAATGTTTTCATTAATAATATTTTACCATTATCAACTTCTTTAAATCCTGTCAAAACACTTATTATAGTTGTAACTATTGAAATTAATAAAGCAATAGCTATAATAGCTGAAGTTCCGTTACCAACCCAAAATATAATTATAGGTGCCAATGCAACTTTTGGAAGTGCATTTAATACTACCAAATATGGATCTAATACTTTAGATGCTGTTTCTGATGACCATAGCAAAATAGCAATTATGACACCAAGAACTGTTCCTAAAACAAATCCTAATATAGTTTCATAACAAGTTACCCATATATGCCTTACTAATGTTCCCTCATTTACAAAGTTAATCAAAGACTTAACTATTCTACTAGGACTTGAAGTTAGAAAAGGATCTATCCATTTTAGTTGTGCTGCAATTTCCCATAATGCAATAAATATAACTAAAATAGCTACTCTAAGAATAATAATTTTAATTTTTCTTTTCTTAATGTTTTTTAAATATAATTCATGCTCTTCATTCATTTGCATTCTCTATTTCCCCCCATAACTTTTTAAAGTAATCATTATATTCATTCTCTTTTCTTTTATCAAATGGAGTTAAATAATCTCTTTCAAATGAAATTGTTACATCATCTTTAATAGTTGCAGGTCTAGCACTTAAAACTATTACTCTTTTAGACATTGTTATGGCTTCACCTAAATCATGAGTAACCATTATTGCAGTTTTACACTCTTTTTTTATTATCTCTGCTACATCATCTGTGACCTTTAATCTACTTTGATAATCCAATGCCGAGAAAGGTTCATCTAATAATAATACCTCGGGTTTTAACGCTAGTGTTCTTATAAGAGCTACTCTTTGTCTCATTCCTCCTGATAATTCATTTGGTTTATGATTTGCAAACTTTTCTAATCCATAATTTTTTAATAATTCACATGCAAATTCCCTATTTTCCTTTGTATATATTTTCTTTATCTTCAACCCTAACATTATATTTTCTCTTACTGTTAACCAGTGAAATAAAAAATCCTTTTGGAACATATAGCCCATTTTATCTAAGTTATTTTTAACTTCCGGATCATTATATTTAACTTCTCCTGAGGAAGGTTGTAAAAGTCCACTAATTATATTTAATAATGTAGATTTTCCACATCCTGAGGGACCAATTATACTTATAAATTCTCCATTCTCAACAGTAAAATTTATATCTTTTAAAGCCTCTGTTACTCCATCACTTTTATGATAATTCATATTTACATCTTTTATCTCTAAGAGACTCACTATTTCCACCACCCTTTTTGTTAGCTAGGAATTAATAATTAGTAGTTATTCTTTACTCTTTTTAACCCTAATTATTAACTCAATACTACTATTTCCTAACTATTTTATAGCTTCATTTGCAAAATCATTGTTTACAATAGTATCAAAGTCTGGTCTTGTTTGTATTAGACTTGAATCATAACCTTGTATTATATCCATTAATCTATTTAATCCATCCTCACTAACAACAGGAGTTTCTGAATATGCATCGATACTCTTATAATTATCAATAACTTGTTCTATTACCTTTTCATCAGTTCCTGGAAAATATGAAACTATTGATTCTGCAACTTCATCACTTGTATGTTCTTTAACCCATTGTTGCCCTTTGTATATAGCATTAGTAAACCTTTGTAATACTTCTTTATTTTCATCCATATATGATTTTGTTGTATAGAAACATGTGTATGCTATATTACCTGCTGATTCTCCAACAGAAGCTACAATATTTCCACTCCCATCATTTCCGAGCATTGTTGCTGTAGGCTCAAATAATGCAACGTAATCTCCAGCACCTGATTTAAAAGCTCCTGAAGTAGCAGTAAAATCAATATTTGTTATCATATTAACATCTGTTGATGGATCTAAACCATTTTCTTTTAATACATATTCTAGTGCCATTTCTGGGATTCCACCAGGTCTTCCACCAATTAATTCTTTTCCTTTTAATGATGTCCAATCAAAGTTTTCTTCAGCTTCTCTTCCAACTAAAAAAGAACCATCTCTTTGAGTAAGCTGTCCAAATACTACTGGATAATCTTCTCTACCTTGATTATAAATGTAAATTGCTTGTTCTGGACCTGAAAATCCAATATCAACATTTCCACTTAATAATTGTTGCATTGTTTTATCTGCTCCTTGTCCAGTAGATAAATCAATTTTTACTCCCTCTTCTTCAAAGAACCCCTCAGTAATTGCTACATACATAGGTGCATAAAAAACAGATCTAACAACTTCATTTAATCTTACAGTTTGTAATTCAACACCATTCTCATCATTAGTTGCTGTTTTTTGACAACCAACAAAACTAGCTCCCATAATAGCTATTACCCCTATAATAGCAGCAAATTTTTTTAATATTTTACTCATTCCTACTCCTTTTTAGCTCAACTATTTATATTATTATGATTTATATTATGACTTATAGTTGATTTTTGTTAATTAATGTAGTTTTTAATTGATAGAAAATTTATAAGTATTTACTATTGTTTTTTTTAGTGTTAAAGTATTTTTGTATTAAAAAAAAGGGAGGTCCTATTAATGAAATTTTTCAGAGAATCTATTTTACTTCTTTCTATATATTTTATAAGTGAAGTAATTTCAAAACTACTTAATTTACCTGTACCTGGAAGCATAATAGGAATGATTTTATTATTTGTTTTACTAACATCAAATATTGTTAAGGTTGAAAAAGTTGAAACCCTAGCTAATTTTTTTCTAGATCACTTAGCATTTTTCTTTATTCCAGCCTCGGTAGGACTTATGACATCTTTCGCATCTCTTAAAGGGAGTATTTTTAAAATAATACTTCTTTGCATATTAACTACTATAATAGTTATTTCTATTACTGCCATTATAGTTCAATTTATATGTAATAAAAAATCTACAGAAGAAGTTGAAAAAAGTAAAATTAGCAAAAAGGAGGCTTAATTAAATGGATATATTTACAAATAATATATTTTTTGGAATATTTATTTCTCTAATTTCTTTTGAAATAGGTTTATTTGTTTATAAAAAAACAAAACTTCCACTTTTCAATCCACTTTTAATAGCATCAATAATTATAATTGCATTTTTAAAAATATTTAATATAGATTTTGATACTTACAATAAAGGTGGTCAATTCATTAATATTTTCTTAGGTCCAGCAACAATAGTACTAGCTGTACCCTTATATAAAAATTTATCTTTACTAAAAAAGAATTTTCTTCCTATTTTTACTGGCATCTTTGTTGGAAGTTTAGTTAGTGTATTATCAGTTATTTCTATTTCACTTTTTTTAGGCTTAGATAATAGTTTAACTGTTTCATTAATATCAAAAAGTGTTACTACTCCTATAGGTATAGAAATTACTAATAGTTTAGGTGGAGTTTCTTCTATAACAGTTCTTGCTATTGTTCTTTCTGGAATAATCGGAGCCGTAGTTGGGCCTACTGTATTTAAAATTTTAAAAATTAATCACCCAATTGCTAAAGGTGTTTCTCTAGGAACTGCTTCTCATGCTGTTGGAACAAGTAAAGCTCTAGAAATAGGAGAAACTGAAGGGGCTATGAGTTCATTATCAATTGGAGTTGCAGGAATAATTACTGTATTTTTAGCTCCTATTTGCTACTCTATTTTATCTATTTTTATGTAGAAAAAACCATAAGATATAGTATATAGTTACATATCTTATGGCTTTTTTATTTTCAAATATTATATTTAATTTATAAATTCCATTTTCCAATTATAGTATCCAGTCTTTTCATCTTTTTCATATCTTAAATATGCAGAAAAAAAAGTACCTTTTTTACTTTTTAAATTTCTAAATCCTACTTTTCCATTTTTAAGTAATAGTGCAACCATTTCTCTAGTTACCTTTTTCCCCATAGCTTCTATGAATTTATCATTTTTCCATATAGTATATTTACATCCATTTTTCCAGTTAGTACATCCAAACCCTTTTTCACCTTCAATTATTGCATTACCACATACAGGACATTTTCCGATTTCCTCTGCCCCTTCTGGCTTTTCAACTTTAAATTTCGAAAGCATAGAAGTATCATTTTTTATCTTTTCAACAGAACTTCTAGTAAAATCAAATATCAAATTTAGAAAATCTTCTTTTTTGAACTTACCTTTTTCTATATCTGATAGTGTTTTTTCTAGTTTACCTGTATATTCTAAGTCTAAAAGCTCTTTTGCTGGAAATATTTCTACTATAGTTTTACCTAATTCCGTAGTTGTCAAGCTTTTCCCCTTTGTTTTTATGTATCCAATATCCTTAAGCTTTTTTATAGTTTCTGCTCTAGTTGCAGGAGTTCCTATACTGAATCCACTTAAAATTGCTTGCATCATTTCATCTGAATTGATTTCATCATCTGAATTTTCCTCTTTTTCTTCCTTAAAAGATTTTCCGCAAGTTTCCATAACTCTTAAAAGTGTTTTTTCTGTATGATACTTAGGTGGCTTTTTAGTTACCTTATTTACTTTACTATCCAAAATATCTAAATACTCACCTTTTTCAACTAAAGGAAGAATAGTATCCTTTGTCTCTATTTTTTCAACAACTCTCCAACCTTTAACTATTTCAACTTTACCTTTTGAAATAAATTCACCTTTTAATGACTCATCATTAACTTTTAGAGTTATTTTAGTTTCTTCAAATTCTGCTACAGGCATAAATTGCATAATAAATCTATTTTTAATAGCATTATAAACATATTGTTCCTCTGTAGTTAATCCTTTAGGAATAATATAAGTAGGAGTTATTGCACTATGGCTTTCTACCTTTGAATTATCGAATACTCTTTTTGATTGTATAAACTTAATTTGCTCTTCATAAGGTAATCCCTTTTTATGTGTTTCTAATACTTTTCTAGCTTTATCAACTAAACTTTCTTCTAAAACACTACTTGCTGTTCTAGGATAAGTTATAAGTTTCTTTTCATATAATCCCTGAGCAACCTTAAGTACTTTATCTGAAGTCCATCCTTTATATTTGCTAGTAATATATCCTTGTAAGTTAGAAAGATTAAAAAGACTCTGTGGGTATTCCCTCTTCTTTTCTATTTCCTTATCTACAACTACTGCTTGTTTTTCTTTTAATATCTTACTTAAATTATCTAGATAATCTTTTTTTTCAAACTTTTCAGAAGAATTTTCATAATAAAGACTTTCAAACTCTATGTTATCTTTAGATTTTAAACTAATTAATAATTTATAGTAAGAAGATTCTTTAAAATTTTCAATTTCCTTATCTCTATCATATATAATTTTTAATGTTGGAAGTAATACTCTTCCAATATTGATAGTCTTTTTTTCACTAGCTCCGTAACGTAAAGTTGCAACTGAAGTTAAATTAATTCCTATTGTCCAATCGGCTAATTGTCTTCCAATACCTGCATCTTGAAGTGATTTCATTTCACTATTTAGCTTTAAATTAGACATTCCTTTTTTAACTTCATCTTCTGTCCATTCATTAAGCAAAAGTCTATATATAGGTTTCTTGATATCATAATGAATAAATAGTTCATCTGATATTACTTGACCTTCTCTATCATAGTCTGTAGCAGATATAACTCCATCAACATCATCTCTATCTATTAATCCCTTTATTATATTAATTTGCTTTTCAGCACCTTTATCTACAATATCTCTATTACTACTATCACATTTTATCTTATATTTAAAAGCTTCAGGAATGAATGGAAATTTCTCCATCCTCCACCCCTTCATATTTTCATCATAATCCTTTGCATCATATAATTGAAGTAAATGTCCAAAAGCCCATGTCACTAAATAATTTTCGCCTTCATAATAACCATCTCTTCTTGTCTTTATCTTAAATGCGTCTGCAATATTCTTAGCTACTGATGGTTTTTCTGCTATAATTACTTTTTTCAAAATACTCTTCTCCTTAAATCTGTATTAATACATTACCAGATTTATATTTTATCCTATTTATTTTCATAATTCAAATTTAATTCTTACATCTCATTAAACATCCAAATATAAAATGTTAAATATGAGGCAAAAGCTACCCATCCTATATAAGGTATCATCAATACACCTGCTATTGTATCAACTTTCAAGAACTTTATAGTAGTAATTATAATTAAAGTCAATAAAATTATTATCAAGATAAAAGAAATTCCATATAATCTTAAATTGAAAAATATTATAGGCCATAAAAAATTTATCAATAGCTGTATTAAATAATAAAAGTATCCGTTATAATCATTTTTTTCTGCCTTATTATTCATATATATTCTATATGCTGCAATACCTATTAATGTATACAATACAATCCATACTATTTGAAAAATACCATTAGGAGGCGTCAAGAAACTCTTTTTCAATGTATCATAAACATTTATTGAATTTCTTGTAATAAATCCTACTAATAAACCTCCACCAACAGACATTAAAATATTCTTTAATAACCCCTTAAAATTAAATTTATTATTTACACAAAATATTTCCTTAATAATATTTTTTCTTTTGCCTTTAGGAGCTTTTTGTACTTTTACTTTCTTTTTCATTACCATCACCTCTTATTATTACTAATTAAATATATGTTTCATAATAAGAAATAATGTTTATCTATATTAACTGTTTATATATTGCTTAACTTTAACATTAATCCATTCTATTAAATCTTGAATTACCTCATCTTTATTATTTTCATTTAACATTTCATGTCTTCCATTTTTATATAATTTATATTCTAAATCTAATATTCCTAATTCTTTATAATCATTATACAATCTAATTATACCCTTTCCAAACTTCCCTACAGGATCTTTATCACCTGCAAAAATAAATATTGGTAAATTCTTAGGTATCTTTCTTAAATTTTCTCTCTTATTTATTTTCCATAATCCTCTAATTAAGTCATAATAAAATGATGTTGTACAAATAAATCCACACATATTACTTTTTATATACTTGTCCACTTCCTCTTCTACTGAGCATAACCAATCATAATTGGTTCTATTAGGTTTAAAATTAGAGTTAAAGTCCCCAAATGATAATTTATCCATCAATTTACTTTTTGCTTTTCTTCCTCTTAATATAATCTCAATTTTCGAAATTAAAATTCCAAGCTTAGTAATTTTATCTGGTCTCCCATTAGTTCCTGATAAAATTACTCCATCGATTTTATCTCCATATAATTGTACATATCTTTGAGCAACAAATGAACCCATACTATGAGCAAATAATATTATTGGTAAATTATGATTTTCTTCTTTTATTATATCTGTCAACTCTTTTACATCTTCAACTAAAATATCAAATCCTTCATTATCAGCAATATATCCTCTTTCTTCATCCTCTTTAGATGTTTCTCCATGACCTCTTTGATCATGAGCATAAACAGTATAACCATTTTCACAAAGCTTCTCTGCAAAATAATCATATCTTAAAGCATATTCCGTCATACCATGAACAAGTTGTACTATTCCTTTTATCTCTTGTTTTGTAGTCCATCTATAATATATAATTTCTTTTCCATTTTTATCTATAAAACAAAATCTCTCCAAAACTCTTTTCCTCTTTTCAGTTTTTTGATTATATTATTAAACTACCTTTTAGTAATGTCAATTATAAATGTATATTTTTAATTATTTCTTTACAATTTAACTTTTTTTATTATTTTTTTTTTAATTTAGCTCAAATATAATATAAAGATGGATTTGTTAAAACGTAACTTTGTGTTATACTATTTTAGTATTGATGTGTTATTTAAAGTAAATATGTTAAAAATTAAAATGAATAATTTCACTATGATTTAATATTTGCTATTAAATGTTTATATTTCAATATTATTGTTAATAATGTAAATAAATTATTGTAGGTGGTGAAAGAAATTAGTATTAAGTCAATTCTAAGTATATTAGCAACAAAATTCACATTATTTCTTACTAAAACCATTTTAAAAGGTGGAACTACCTTCCCTGGGAGAGTAGCTTTAAAATTAGATAAAAATATCTTAGCTAAAGTTTCTAAAGGATATAAAGTAGTTTTAGTTACAGGAACTAATGGTAAAACTACTACTACAAGCATGATTTATAACATCATTAAAGAAAAAGGATATTCTGTTATAACTAACAATACAGGTGCAAATCTTTACCCTGGCATAGTTACTACATTTGTAGAAAACTATAAATTTTTCAACAAAGATGAAAATAAATATGCAATTATTGAAGTAGATGAAGCAAATTTAAAATATATTACAAAATATATTACTCCTAAAATCATAACAGTTACTAACCTTTTTAGGGATCAACTTGACAGATATGGAGAAGTGTATACTACATTAACTAAAATTTTAGAAGGTATAGCTCTTGTTCCTGAAAGTAAACTTGTTCTTAATGGAGACGAGTCTCTTCTTGGAAAATTAGATGTTAAAAATGAATTAATTTTCTATGGATTTAAAACTCCAATAAATGAAAATAAAACTATAGACGTAAATTCAGATTCAAAATTCTGTAAATTCTGCAAAACTCCTTACAGCTATAATTTTGTTACATATAACCACTTAGGTGATTACTACTGTACAGGCTGTGGATATACTCATCCATCAATAAAATATGGTGTAGATGAAATTCTAGAACTAACAGCTGAAAGTTCAACTGTAAAATTTGGTGATACTGAAATTTATCTTGGACAATCTGGTGTTTATAATATTTATAATGCTCTTTGTGCTTATGCAATCACTAAAGAACTTGATATTGATGATAGTACAATAAAGAAATCTCTAGAAAGTCAAAGTTCTAGTTTTGGAAGACAAGAAATAATAAACATTGATGATAAAGAAGTTAAAATTATACTTGTTAAAAACCCTGCTGGATATAATCAAGCATTAGATACCTTATGCCTTAACAAAGATTCTTTCTCATGTGCATTTCTACTTAATGATAATTATGCAGATGGTAGAGATGTATCTTGGATTTGGGATGTTAATTTTGAAAGTTTAAAAGATACTGATTTAGATGAGGTATATGTATCTGGACTTAGAGCTTTTGATATGGCAGTAAGACTTAAAACTGCTGGTATAGCAACTTCAAAACTTATCATTGAAGAAGATTATGAAAATCTAACTGCTAAAATTAGATCTGGTAAAAATAAAAAGTTATATATTCTAGCTACTTATACTGCAATGATAAACTATAGAAAGTACTTACACTCTAAAGGATATATTAAAAACCTTTGGTAATATAGGAGGAGCTTATGGAATTAAATATTTGTCATCTTTATCCAGATCTTTTAAATGTTTATGGAGATGTGGGTAATATATTAATTTTAAAACATAGAGCTGAAGAACGTGGAATTAAAGTTAATATAGTAAATATTTCTTTGAATGATGAATTTAATGCTGATGAATATGATATTGTATTCTTCGGTGGTGGTCAGGACTATGAGCAATCAATAGTTTCTGCTGATTTAATGAATAATAAAAAAGACGAATTATCTAGATATATTAATAACAATAAGGTTTTAATAGCTATTTGTGGTGGTTATCAATTACTAGGAAAATATTATACTGCTCCAAGCGGTGAAAGAATTGAAGGATTAGGTATTTTAGATATATATACAGAAGCTGGAGATACTAGATTCATTGGAGATACTGTAATATACAACGAAGATTTCAATGAAACTTATGTTGGTTTTGAAAATCACTCTGGTAGAACTTATCTTAATGGTCTTAAACCATTAGGTAAATGCATACATGGATATGGAAATAATGGTTCTGATGGTTATGAAGGCTGTATATATAAAAATACTTACTGCACTTACTTCCATGGTTCTCTTTTAGCAAAAAATCCTGAACTTGCAGATAGATTCATTAAAATGGCACTTGAAATTAAATATTCAGAAGTGGCATTAGAAAAACTAGATGATAGTTTAGAACTAAAAGCTAAAGAAGTTATGATTACTAGATTAAATACTAAATAAAATAAAATAAAAAAATTACTTACTTATAAAGAAGGACGGGGAAATTTATGTCAAAAAGATTTTTTAGAGCACTAACGTTAGTTATTTGCTTAACTTTAGTAGCACCATTTTTTAATACAATTAGTGTATTTGCTGCTACAGAACCTCAAATAATAGGGGCTTCTGCTATAACAATGGATATGGATACTGGTGAAATAATTTACTCTAAAAATGCTGATGTTCAACGCTCACCAGCTAGTACAACTAAATTATTAACATCTTTACTTTTTGCAGAAAGCAAAAATAAAAGTGATATAATTTCTTACACTGATGTATCTGCTGCTGTTACTGAAACTTCATTAACTAATTTTATAGGTAATGCTGCCAAAGCTGGTGATACTTTAACTGCAGCTGAAGTTATGGATGCTGTAATGGTATATTCAGCAAATGACGCTGCTGTAATGATGGCTGAGGCTGTTGCTGGATCTGTTGATGCTTTTTCTAAATTAATGAATCAAAGAGCTCAAGAGATTGGTGCTGTAAACAGTAACTTTGTTAGTCCAAATGGATTGGAAACAGACCCTAATAATCATAATGTTACTACTGCTTATGATTTAGCTCTTATTGCTAAGGAAGCTTTTCAAAATGATTGGGTAAAAGAAGCTAGTGGATTAGATAAAACTTCTGTTACATTAGATGGTAAAAAAATCTATATAGAAACAAGAAATAAAATTCTTGGTGTAGATGGTAATATTGGTGGTAAAACTGGTAACGAAACTAAATCTGGTCATTGCTTTGTAGGTTTCTATAATAGAAATGGTAGAAATTTAATTACTGTAGTACTTGGTTCTGAGTATGGTGCTGATGGAATGAATGTATTTAATGATACTCAATCTATTGCAAATTATAGCTACGATGCAAATAAAACAACTTATAAATCATCTGGAGATGAAATTTCAACTGTAAATTTAAGTTATAAATTATTCAAGTTTTTCGGACCTACTAAAACTATAACTGCACCAGTTATATTAGATCAAGATATTGAATATTACAAAAATGAATTTAACGATAAAAATGCTAGCCTTAATGTTCCAACTAATAATTTAGATGCTTGGAAAATAGCTTCAAAGAATAATGTTGATTTAACTTTCACTGCTGGAAGTTATAGTGAAACAGTTAAAGGATCTATTACTTTAAGCGTAGGTCAAATATTAAAAGCTAACATTGGAATATATGTTCTTGCTTTATTAATAACACTCTTAGTAATTGTATTAATATTTGTTGTAATTAAATTAATAATTAATTCAAAAAGACGTAGAAGAAATAGAAGACGTAGATATTCTAGACATTAAAAAAAATGCTATGCAAGTTTAAAATTTGCATAGCATTTTCTATATATTCCATTAATTAAAAACTGCAGTAACCCATTCATTAGTTTGATGTTTGCTTATAAGCTTAAACCCATAACCTTCTACAGCTTCCTTAACTTCATCAAAACTCCATTCAACAAGCCCTGAAACTAATATATTTCCATTAGCATTTAAATGTTCTTTTATATATTTCATAAACATTTTAGTTTCTTCTCCACCAATATTTATAAATATCCAATCAAAATTATCCTTAACTAAAGTTTTATCATCTAATATATTCCCAATAACAACTTCTATATTATTTAAATTATTTAACGAAGCATTTAGCATTACTTCATCTTCAACATCTCTTATATCAACTGCTACTACCTTTGAAGCTCCTGCCATAGAAGCTGCAATAGATAATATTCCTGAACCTGTTCCAATGTCTAATACTGATTTTTCTTTCATATCTAATGTATTTAAAATTAGCTTTAATATATCTTGAGTTGTTTCATGTAATCCAGTACCAAAAGCCCCTTGTGAAATGAAGTTAATTTTCGTTTTTCCTTCAAACTCCTCCTCTGGACTTGCTATAACATATTTTTCATCTAAATGTATTGCTGGAAAATCATATATAGTATAATCATAATTATTTTCTTCTATATTTATATAATCCATTTTTAAAATTGCTTTTAAATTATCCTTAAATTCATCTAATCCTTCTTTTTCCCCTTCAAAAGCAACCTTAAGAATTATTTCTTCATCCTCTTTTTCTAAATATCCATATCCATAATTATCTGTTGTTACTTCTAATGGATTTTCATAAAAAACATTATATATATCATTTATAGCTAGAAGTTCAATTTTTTCATCTAACTTTTCATATGGCAATTTATAAGAAATTATAAACATAAAATCAACCTTTCTTTATTTAGTTTTTCTTACTTTTTTATTTATAGACTTAGTACTTTTCTTTTCACTAAAATTTTTCTTACCTTTATTTTTGTTACTCTTTTTATTTTTAAAACTTTTTTTAAAAACCTTATCTTCCTTACTAGTATTAGATTTTTCATTAACCTTTTTCTTACTATTTGAACTGATTTCTTTCTTAGTGTTTTCTTTTTTCTTTTTCTCTTTCACTATAGGATTTTTAGCTACAGAATATCCAAACTTCCCTAAAGCTTCAGTATCCATTTTAAAATACTCACCATGACAATATGTAATTAAATCAGCTTCTTCAAAGTGTATTTTTCCTTTTTCATCTATTAAATCTTTATCTATATGAGAACCTACTACATCTGCAATAAACAAATCATGAGTTCCAAGAGGTATTATACTTTTTACCTTACACTCAATAGAAACAGGACATTCATCTATATATGAAACATTAACATTGCTTCCTTCTCTCATTGTAAAATTCATTTCTTTTATCTTATCAAACTTACGTCCTGGTCTTACTCCACAATAGTCAACTGCCTTTGTCATATTTATACTTGGTAAGTTAACTGTAAACTCCATAGTTTCTTTTATATATTCATAAGATAGCCTTTCTGGCCTAATAGATATTGATAACATAGGCGGTTTTGTGCAAACTGTTCCAATCCACCCAACAGTAAAAACATTTTCTTTTCCTTCTTTATTTTTAGATGTTATTAAAACAACTGGCACTGGGTTTAAAACTACGCTACCTTTAAACTCTACCTTTTCCTTCATATTATTTCACACCTTTTCAAAATTATCTTAACGATTATAACACACTTATTTATAAATTGCGAAGCAATTTATACAGTTACAAGTATCAAGTTATTTTTTAATTCAGTTTAAGTTGAATTTATTCCTTAACTTGAAACTTGCTACTGAAAAAAAGAAGCCTTTAGGCTTCCTTTTACTCATAAAGAAATTTATAAACATTATATCGTGTGTTAACTTTATCAACATACTTTTTCGTTTCTTTAAAAGGAATGTATGTTAAATTTTCTCCATCACTTGAATACTCTGGATTATTAAGCCATTTTGTTACATTACCGCTTCCCCCATTGTAAGCTGCTAATGCTAAACTTAAATCGCCAAACTCTTTTAGCAAGCTATTTAAATACCAACATCCAAATTCAATATTAATTTCGGGGTCATAAAGCATATTAGCATTAAATTTATCAATTTCTACCTTACTTCCAATCCATTCTCCAGTGGAATCCATAATCTGCATTAAACCTTTAGCTCCCTTACTTGATTCAGCATATGTGTTAAAATTACTCTCTGTTTTTATAACTGCTAAAACTAGAAACGGGTCTAAATTATATTCATAGCTATATTTATCTACTATTTCTTTATACTTGTATGGATATAGATATTTTTTAATACTATACTTTCCACCAACTAAAATCACAATAGCAACTATAAGACATATTATAATTTTTTTAAACTTCATTCCCTCTCCCTACTTTTAAATAGTTTAAATAGACTTTAAAAACTCTATTAGTAAGTCAACCTGCTCTTTAGTCTTAGCTAAAGTATCATTATTTTCTATAATTATATTAGAAAAATCTTTTTTCCTATCTAACGGCATTTGAGAATTAATTCTATTTATAGCCTCATCTCTTGATAATGTATCTCTTGATCTTACTCTTTGAATTTGCGTATTATTATCTACCCAAACTAAGATAACATAATCCATATCTTTATGCAAATCATTCTCTATTAATGTAGGTGCATCTACAATAACAAAATCTGCATTTTTCTTTTCCAATTTATCTATATTTTCATATATTTCTCTTTTTATATATGGTAATATTATCTCTTCATATTTTTTTCTTTGTTTAGGAAATCTGAAAATGTGATTTCCAAATTCCTTTCTACGGAAGTCACCTCTCCAATCAAAAAATCCTGATCCAAATTCAACTCTAACTCTTTCTAATATTTCTGGATATTTAACAAGTACATCTCTAGCTATTATATCTGCATCTATTATATTAAATCCAGCTTCCTTTAACATAAATGATACTGTACTTTTTCCTGACCCTATTCCTCCTGTTAATCCAATCTTAATCATATTAACCCCCTATTTTGCATCATACCATGTATTACCTATATTTGTATCAACTTCTAATGTAACTGACATCTTTAGTACATTTTCCATCTCTTCTTTTACTAATGCCTTAACTACTTCTAATTCATTTTCTTTAACATTTAATATAAGTTCATCGTGTACTTGAAGAATCATTTCACTTTTTAAGTTTTCTTTCTTTAGTCTATTATAAACTTTAACCATCGCAAGTTTAATAATATCTGCTGCACTTCCTTGAATTGGTGCATTCATAGCTAATCTTTCTCCAAGTGATTTAACTATCTTATTTGAAGATTTTATTTCAGGTATAAATCTTCTTCTATTTAAAACAGTTAAAACATAACCTTTGTCTTTAGCCTCTTCTTTAACCCCTTCTAAATATCCTTTAATTTTGGGATATCTATCAAAATATATTTCCATATATTCTGAAGCTTCTTTTTTAGTTATCTTTAGATCTTGAGAAAGACTAAAATCACTTATTCCATATACTATACCAAAGTTAACAGCTTTTGCTCTACTTCTCATAAGAGATGTAACTTCTTCAACTGGAACTTTAAATACTTCTGATGCAGTTTTAGTATGAATATCACTATGATGATTAAATGCATCTATCATATTTTTATCATCAGACATATGTGCAAGTACTCTAAGTTCTATTTGAGAGTAGTCACAAGATAGTAATACATCTGTACTTTCCTTTGGTATAAATACTTTTCTTATTTCTCTACCCATTTCATATTTAACAGGTATATTTTGAAGATTTGGCTCTGTGCTTGATAATCTACCTGTTGTAGTAACAGTTTGATTAAAACTTGAATGAATAGCTCCATCTTCATCTATAACGTTCTTAAGTCCTTCTACATATGTAGAATTAAGTTTTGTTATTTGTCTATAGTAAATAATTTTTTCTATAACAGGATGTTTATCCATTAGCTTTTCTAACACTTCTGCATTAGTTGAATATCCTGTCTTAGTCTTTTTAATTACTGGTAAATCTAATTTTTCAAAAAGTATTTTTCCTAATTGCTTTGGTGAACTTATGTTAAATTCTTCTTCACAAAGCTCATATATTTCTTTTTCTGTTTTAGATATTTCTTCTTTAAATTTAACAGCAAGCTCATCAAGTTTTTCTCTATTTACCTTAAATCCTATAGCTTCCATGCTTGATAAAATAGATATAAGTGGATGTTCAACTTCATAATAAAGCTCATCCATTCCTTCTTTATTTATTCTTTCTTTTAAATATTCGTAAAGTTCCTTCATATTTGAAATTGCATTACAAATTAATTCTTCATCTTCTCCTTTAACTTCCTTCATTAAATATTCATTAATTAAAGTTTCTAAAGGGTAATTACTTTTAGCTGAATCTATAAGATAAGCAGCTACTACTGTATCAAATATGAATTCTTTTATTTCTATATTCATTTTAGTTAATATAGTAACTAAGTTTTTACCATCATGTATTACTTTAGCTATCTTATGATTTTCCATGAAGTTCTTTAATGTATTTATAGCCTCAGTTGCATTTTCCATAGTTATTATTTTAAAATCAATTAGATTAACTTTCTCTCCATAACTTAAATATAGTTTATCTAATTCAATTTTAGAATAAAGACTAGTATTTGATGTGCTATATGATATAAAAGCAATGTCTTCTTTTTCTTTTAAAGCTTCTTTCAGATCATCTAATGTATTTACCTCATTGACCTCTACTTTTGACACTTCTTCTTCCTCTTCAACATCTTCACCAGGTAACTTTGCTAATAAAGATTTCATTTGAAGTTTGAAAAATAATTTCTTAAGTTCTTCTTTATTATAGTTATCTTGACTCTTAATATCTTCTAAGTCAAATTCTATAGGAACCTCAGTCATAATTGTAGCAAGCTTTTTACTAAAAATTGCTTGTTCACTATAAGTTTCTAGATTTTCTTTAAGTTTTTTACCACTTATTTCATCAATATGTGAAAGCACTCCTTCCATAGAACCATAAGTAGAAATAAGTTTAAACGCTGTCTTTTCTCCTACCCCTGGTACTCCTGGAATATTATCTGACTTATCTCCCATAAGACCTTTTACATCTATATATTGAGTTGGTGTAACACCAAATTCAGCTTCAAAAGCTTCTTTATTATATACAGCTGTTTCTGTAACACCTTTTTTAGTAATTACAACTTTAATATTATCAGTAGCAAGTTGAAGAGCATCTCTATCTCCAGTTACTATAAAAACTTCAATTCCATTGCTTTCAGCAAATTTAGCTAAGGTTCCTATTATATCATCTGCCTCAAATCCATCTATTTCATAAATATTAATTGCTAATAAATTAAGTACTTCTTTAATTATTGGAAATTGTTCTGCTAATTCTGGAGGCATCTTTTTTCTGCCAGCTTTATAATCTTCATATTCTTTATGTCTAAATGTTGGAGCTTTTCTATCAAAAGCTGCAACTATGTAATCTGGCTTTATTTCTTCCTTCATTTTAAATAGCATATTTGTAAATCCATAAACTGCATTAGTATGAATACCTTCACTGTTTGTTAATGGTGGTATTGCATAAAATGCTCTATTAAGTAAACTGTTTGAATCTAAAATCAGTAATCTTTCCATTTATTTCCTCCAGTATTTTTTATATTTTTAAACTATTATTTAGTAATTATAACATATTTACATTAAAATATACTAAGTTCTAATTCTTCAGATAAATCTTTTAATATATGTATTCCACCAATACTATTTCCTTTACTATCTAAAGCTGGACCGTATATACCTATTCCAAATCTTCTAGGAACTGTAGCAATTATTCCTCCCCCAACACCTGATTTCGCTGGAACTCCAACATGTACTGCAAATTCACCTGAGGCATCATACATTCCGCAAGTAACCATTATTGTTTTAACTATCCTACAAACTTCTCTTGAAATTAAAACTTCATCATTCCAAGGTGCTATTCCATCATTTGCAATTACTGCTGAAAATCTTGCTAAATCTTTAGCTGTAGCCTCAATTGAACACTGTTTAAAGTAAAGATCTAGTATTTCTTCTACGTTTCCTTCTAATATATTAGAGCTTTTCATAAAGTAAGCTAAGGATCTATTTCTATCTCCTGTGGCTTTTTCACTTTCATATATTTCTCTATTTATATCTATTGTGGGATTATTAGTTGCTCTTCTTAAAAAGTTTAATATTCTTTGTAATTTATGTTCTTCATTTTCACCAAAAATAAGGGATGTTGTCACTATAGCCCCAGCATTAATCATTGGATTATATGGCCTATCCTGATTTCTTATTTCTAAGTTTACTATACTGTTAAATCCCATTCCTGTTGGCTCAACGTTTACTTTTTTAAATACGTTTTCTCTACCATTATCATTAAGTGCAATTATTAAACTAACAACCTTTGAAATACTTTGAATAGTGAATTTAACTTCACTTTCTCCTGCCCAGTATTGTTCATTGTTTTTTATATCATATACACATAGACCTAAATCTTCACTATTTGCTTTTAAAAGAGCAGGTATATATGATGCAAGCTTACCATCTTGTGTATATTTTTTATTTTTTTCTACTAAGTTAACTAATAAATTTTTCATTTGTTATCTTCCTTTTCATATTATTATGTAGTAATAATTATAGTTATTTTTATGCCTTCTTACAAGTTTATTACCTTATTAAAAATATAAATTATAACCTCCTTATAAAAAATAATAAATAACATAATTAATACAAATAATTAAAGTATATATTAAACTTATTTAATTCATTTAATTATGTGGTATAATTTACTATAACAAACAATATAGGAGGGCTATATATGGATAAAAATTTATTACAAAAATATGCTGAATTAGCTGTTAATACAGGTGTTAATATTCAAAAAGATAATATATTAGTTATTACTTCACCAATTGAAACTTCAGAGTTTGCTAGACTTATTGCAGAAGAAGCTTACAAAGCTGGTGCTAAAGACGTAATTGTACATTACAGTGATCAACAACTAACTAAAATAAAATTAGAAAATAGTTCTTTAGAAACTATCACTGATTATCCATCTTGGATGGCTGAAGGATATAATTATTATGCTAGACAAGGAGCTTGTTTTATTTCAATAGCTGCAAGTGATCCTGATGGATTAAAAGGTGTTTCAGTTGATAAAATAGGTACATCTCAAAAAGCTAGAACTACAGCTTTAAAGGAATACTATGATAACTCTATGTCTAACAAATGTCGTTGGTGCGTATTATCAGTTCCTACACTTTCATGGGCTAAAAAAGTATTCCCTAACGTAAGTGATGAAGAAGCTATGGAATCTTTATGGAATGTTATATTTAAAACAGTAAGAGTTGATACTGAAAATCCAGTATATGCTTGGAAAAAACATATTTCTTACTTAGAAGAAAAAATTAAATTTATGAATGATAATAACTTTAAAAGCGTACACTTAAAATCTTCAAATGGAACTGATTTAAATATTGAACTTCCAGAAGGTCATATTTGGGCTGGTGGTTCAGAAGGAGATGTTAAAGGAATACCTTTTAATGCAAATATGCCAACTGAAGAAGTGTTTACTTTACCTAAGAAAACAGGAGTTAATGGTGTAGTTTACTCTTCTAAACCATTAAGCTATGGTGGAAATTTAATAGATAATTTCTCTATTACTTTTAAAGATGGTAAAGCTGTAGATTTTACTGCTGAAACTGGTTATGATGTATTAAAGCAAATGCTTGATAGCGATGAAGGTGCTAAGTATCTAGGAGAAGTGGCTTTTGTTCCTTATGACTCACCTATTTCTAACTCAAAGCTAATATTCTTTAACACGTTATTTGATGAAAATGCAGCTTGTCACTTAGCTTTTGGTAGAGCTTATGAGTCTTGTATAAAAGATGCAGATAAATATTCTGAGGAAGAGCTAGAAAAAATAGGTGTTAACAACTCAGTTATTCACGTTGACTTTATGATTGGAACTAGTGATCTTGAAATCACTGGAGTTAACAAAAAGGGAGAAACTGTTCAAATTTTCTCTAATGGAAATTGGGCATTTTAAAAATAAAATTAACTGGATTCCTATATAATTCTTATGTAATTTTTATATAATTTTATATTAAATCCACACTTTAATATAAAGAAAGAGGCTATCGCATTAAGAATAAATACTACAATATATTGTGTTGATTTTTAATTACAAAAATAATATATTGTGTATGAAATTTTTAGTGCGATAGCCTCCTTTTGCTATTAACTATGTATTTTTAAAGCTTAAATTATCATTACCAAAATTTAATTATCATATTACTGACCTATTTTTTGAGCACTATCTGGTCTTGGTTGATCTTTACCTAGTTTTCTTGATTCCTTAGAGTATCCAACTTCATTAGCAGTTTCTACTCTCATTTTTTGTAATTCAGCTTTAGTCTTTTTACCTGACTTTTTATTATCCTTTGAATTTTTATTGTTTTTATGTGACATTTATATTTACCTCCTTTGCTACTTTTACGCTTATTTTATGCTTTCTATAACAAATTATGCTTTCATAGTTAATCCAATAAATGGTTATACCTCTGGGGTCAATCCAAATATTGGATTGACCCCAGAGGCATAACCATTTTCTGTATTTTATTGTATTCTATTTTTTATTTCTTTAATAAATTCATATGTGTTAACAATTTTAACTTCTTTCAAATCAGTAAGTAGTGCTAAATCTTTAGTCATTATTCCATCTTCAATTGTTTGCAACGAAGCTTTCTCTAACTTATCTGCAAAAAAAACTAACTCATCATTTTCATCTAATTCTCCTCTTTTTCTTAATGCACCTGTCCATGCAAAAATAGTTGCCATTGAATTAGTTGAAGTTTCTTCACCTTTTAAGTGTTTATAATAATGTCTTTGCACAGTTCCGTGTGCTGCTTCATATTCATAATATCCCTCTGGTGATACCAAAACAGATGTCATCATTGCAAGAGATCCAAATGCTGTTGCAACCATATCGCTCATAACATCTCCATCATAATTTTTACAAGCCCAAATAAATCCCCCTTTAGATTTAATAACTCTTGCTACCGCATCATCAATTAATGTATAAAAATATTCAATGTTAGCTTCTTTGAATTTTTCTTTATATTTTTCCTCAAATATTTCATTAAAAATATCCTTGAAAGTATGATCATATTTTTTAGAAATAGTATCCTTAGATGCAAACCATATATCTTGCTTTGTATCTAAGGCAAAATTAAAGCAACTTCTGGCAAAGCTAGATATAGATTTATTAGTATTGTGCATTCCCATTACTACTCCACTATCTTTAAAGTCATGAACAGTTTCTCTAATTTCTTTTCCCTCTTCATCAGTAAAAACTAATTCAACTTTTCCTTTTCCTTCAATTTTCATTTCAACATTTTTATAAATATCCCCATAAGCATGTCTAGCTATTGTAATTGGTGCTTCCCATGTTTTAACAAAAGGTTTTATTGAACTAACAGTTATTGGTGCTCTAAAAACTGTTCCATCTAATATTGCTCTTATGGTCCCATTAGGGCTTTTCCACATTTCTTTTAAATTGTACTCTTTTACTCTATCTGCATTTGGAGTTATAGTAGCACACTTTACTCCTACTCCATACTTCTTTATAGCTTCTGCAGCTTCAACTGTTACTTTATCATCAGTCTCATTTCTATATTCTATCCCCAAATCATAATATTCAGTTTTTAAGTCAATAAAAGGATTTAATAATTCCTCTTTTATCATATCCCAAATAACTCTAGTCATTTCATCTCCATTCATTTCAACTAATGGAGTTGTCATTTTAATTTTTTCCATAAGTATAGCCCCCTTATTAGTATTTATTTATATAATTAACAATTATACCATATTTTCCTACAACTTCAAGGTTTTTTGATAGAACAACTTTCATTTCCTGCATTTTTATCTATTTATTCTATATTCAAATAAAGTTTTATAAGCACTTATGAAATAACAATATTTTTTCTTGCAGTTTATTGATAAAACAATTTTATTTTAGATATTAATTGTACAAAAAATCCTATATCAAAATAGTATATTCCCCCAAATACAACTTGTACAATTCGATATTTGCATAAATTATCTAAGCATAATATTAAAACCAGTAGAAAAATTAAATTCTACTGGTTATTTTTGTTTAGAGTTACTCAAACTTTTTTACCAATTATGGTCTTAAGATAACTCCTTTTATTTTTTATTGTTTTCTAGTTTATCACTAATTATTATCTTATTTAACTTTTTGACATAATATATAAAACTCACTTTATTTTAATAACATTCTTAAATATTATTAATCTACTTCTTTATAATCTACATCAATTACTTTTCCATTACTATCATCTATACTATTTTCTTCATAAACATTTTGATTTTGATTATAAGAATTATATGTTTCATTATTATATTTTTTCTTTGCAAGAGCCATTTTCCCCTTAAATATTATATAAGATATTAATCCTATCACTATAATAAAAGGTAACAGGTATATAAAAAATCTAATTATTCCAATGAAAATTAATATTCCTACTATCGTCCATAATATAGATTTTAAATTCTTCATTTAACTCAACCTCATTTACACTATAATATTTAACTTATGTTTTCATTATACTATCTATTAATTATTTTTGCAATATAAGTTATTAATTATTTTGTTAAAAGGTTATGAATACTCTTTTTAGTTTTTGTTAATAACTTTTACTTGTTTTTCTATAGATTTATACAATTCTTCTTGATTTTTTAATATTTCCAGAATTTCTATTAGTTTTTTTAGCTATCATAGGTAGTATAAATCCTAATCCTATTAATACAAATGGTGTAATAACATTTAATGATACTTGGAACCACCAAGAACCAGAAAATGTTTCAACACTACTTGGGAACATACCCATTATACAAGCAAATGCAGTAAATGCGAAACACCATATTCCAATTCCCATAGCAAATTTATCATTTTTTACAAATTTGTACTCTGATTTATATTTATCAGCTGCTTTTTTAAGTCCTATAAATGCTAAGAATACCCAAAGATATCTCATTGGCATAACTACCGAATTTAATTGAAGTAACCAATCAAATAAAGAATTCATATCTCCAATTCCAAGTGCCGGAACTATTATTAATATACTAACTAATATAGCTGTCATTATATATCCATTAATAGGTGCACCATATTTATTAGTCTTAGTTAATGCTGTAGGTATAAATCTTCTATCACCATCTGCTAAAAGAACTTTTAATGGAGCATCTATAGAAAATACTAATGCAGATATTTGAGCTAATAAATTTGATAATGCATAAACTACTATAAATAATTTTCCAACTCCATAATATTCACCTAACATTTGGAACGCATAATATTGACCATTCATTTTTAAATCTGATGGTATATTATTAGCGTCAAACATCATTGCCATTGCTATAGATCCAAGTAATGCAGATACTGCAACCATTATAGCTAATGTAATCATTCCCTTAGGAAAATCCTTACTTGGCTTTTTCATATTATTTACATATGGAGATATTTTTTCAGCTCCTCCAACTGCAAAAACTAACATTGATAATGTTGTAAAATATGAAAAATTAAAGTTTGGCATCATATTTTTAAAACTAAAATCTACTGTTGCTGATTCTATTCCTCTAATTGATGGTGCAGCTAACATTAATAAAACATATAAAAGAGACATAACAAATACTGATGTACCTGCTATTGTTCCTATCATCTTTAGAGATGTTATACCTCTTGATGCAACCCATAAAAAGAATAAAAATACTGCCAATGTTAATAATTGAGCTACTAATGGATCCATTCCCTTTATAAAGTTACCATCTTGCTTTACAGTCCACCCTAATGCTATTAAAGCTGCTTGTGGCTTTTGTGCTAAATATGGTATATGAACTACCCAATATGTCCATCCTGCAAAATAAGCTAAAGTAGTTCCAAAAGTCCCTCTTATCCAAGAACTTACTCCACCTTTACTATCTTTAAAAACAGATCCTAGTTCCCCCACCATTAATGCATAAGGTACAAAGTATAATCCAATTATAAGTACCCATGATACAACTACTGTTAATCCTTGATTAGCAAAGTTATTTACAACATTACCAAATCCCCATACTGATACAAAAGCCATCATAGCTAAATTGTACCAACGCAAATTTTTCTCTTGTTCACTCATTAAACTTCCTCCTTAAGTATAAGTATATATTTACTATTTTATAATACATATGATAGAATAGTTTGTCTATACTTTAACAGTTAATACTTTTTATACCTTCCAATTAATTCATTTAATAATTTAGCTGTTTGTATTGGATATTTCCCAATAGATGTTTCTCCTGCTAATAAAAAACCCGTTGCTCCACTATTTATAAATGTATATATACTTTCAATCTCACTTATATTACCATTTAATCCATTTTTCATACTATCCAACACATGAGTTGCTATTATTATCTCTTTATTATAATTGTCACTTCTTAATTTTTTTAGCAATTCAAACTCTTGTTCCACAGAATTTTCCATTCCACATTCTGGGACCAAATCACCTCTTGCAATAACAATTCCATCACTACAATTCATTATCTCCCTATAATTATTTAATCCTATTATAGTCTCTAACTTTGAAAATATTTTAATATTATTTTGATTTCCTTTAACTTTTTTTATGTATTCTCTTACACATAATATATCTCTAGAACTTTCAACATAAGATTGCCCAATTATATTTATATTATTATCAATAGCCCATTTTAAATTTTCTTTATCTTTATGGTTTAATGAATTTTCACCTAAATCAGCTCCTGGAATATTACATCCCTTTCCAGCCCTAACTACTCCTGTATCTTTTGCTATTGCCTTTAAAAATATTTTATCCTTATCAATAATATCAAAATTCATAGTTCCATCTTTCATAGATATTTTTTTAATATCATTTTTCTCTATAATCTCAGACTTTATATTAAGTGGAATAATTTTAGATTTATCATTATTATTACTAATTAGAGAATATACATCAGAACTACAAAAATAAACTATTTCATTAATATATACTTTGAATATACCTTTTAAGTTTTCAGATACCCTAACTTTTTTCCCACATAAATCTGCCATAATAATTATATCTTTCTTTATGCTTCTAGAATCATTCAATATTTTTATAAATTCACTTTCGTAAAAATGTGAAAAATTTAACCTTAAAATATTTACACCATTGTTAATTAATTCTGATAAAACCTTTCTATTTGATGAATTAGGTCCAATAGTTGCAATGACTTTCATTAATACCCTACCTATATATTGTTTATAAATTATACTATTATATGTTTTTTCTTTTTATTACATATTGTTACTTTTAAATTTAAATAAACTATATTTTTAGCATATATTCTTTTAATATAATTTCATAATAATTTACTTAAATATAAAAAACTATTTATATATTAGTCTTGTTCTAAAATATACTTTTACAGAATAATTATTTATATAATCATTTTGTAGGAGGATAAAATGAAATACTTAAAATTTATTTATATAATATTATTAACTACTCTTCTATCTGGCTGTGTTTTTAATAACCCTAAATACATAAATCTTAGAACTAAACCTAACCTTTATTATTACTCAAATGAAATTTACGAAAAAATAAAAAATAATGAAAGCTATTCACTTAAAGTCTTTGATGTTAATTTTTATGAATATCATGAAGTTTCAGAAAAAGATGAAGATATTTTGCCTTCTTTCTTAGAATCTTTAAATAATGATAACTATGTAAGTGAATTAAATTTAGAAGATGAAAAAGTTAAATATAAACTTATAATTGAATTTGATAGTAATAATTCAAAATATGTTATAAATGTTTATGATAAAAACTCTATAACACTTTTTCCTTGGGATGGAAATTTAGAAGAAGATATGATAAATATGACTGATGTTCCTATAAGAAATAATATTTATTCTTTTTGTGTATATATAATTAATAAAGCTCATTCTAATAACTAATTTAATATATAGTAAAATAAGACACTCAAAATATACTATAAACATTATAGCTATTTTGAATGTCTTATTTTTAATCTAATAATTCAAAAACTCTTTTGTTTTTCAATGGATGTAATGCATATGGTGCTATTTCACTTAGTGGCTTTAACACAAACTCTCTTAGATGCATTAAAGGATGTGGTAAAATAACAAATTCATCATTACTTACTATATCATCATATAAAATAATATCTAAATCAATTATTCTCGGCCCCCACTTTATTTCTCTAACTCTTCCAAGTTCACTCTCTATTCTAAGAAGCTCTGACATAAGCTCTCTAGGTGTTAAATATGTTTCAACTTCAATTGCACCATTTAAGAATTCTTCTTGATCTTCATTTCCCCATGGTTCTGTAACTATAAAAGATGAAATTTTAGAAATTTTTATTCCTCTAACTTCTTCAATTTTTTTCATTGCATTTCTAAAGTTCTCTTCTCTATTTCCCATATTACTTCCAATAGCTATATAAGCAATATGTCTTTCTCTTGCAATTTCAACTGCTGCATAATCTAAATTTCTTCCTATAGGTGCCCATGGCTTTTTTAATAAAACTTTAACAGACTTAACCATTGAATAATTATCCAATATAAAGTTAGCAACCTTATTTACAACACTTTCAATTAAATCTAATGATTCCTCTTGAAAAACATCTATAACCTTATGACATAACTCACCATAATGAACAGACTTACTTAAATCACAAGTTGTTGCTGCTTCTTTAATATCTAATGATAACTCTAATGATAGTATGAATTTTTGCCCTAGTGTTTTCTCTTCTTGAAACACACCATGATTTGCAAAAATTTCAATATCCTTTAAATATATTTTATCCATTTTATTACCTACTTTGCTTTTAATATAGTATCTGTCATAACAGCTACTCTTTTATTTTCTAAAACATCATGAACTCTTATAAATTCCATACCTTTCATTATTCCCATAACAGTAGTTGCAAGTGTTCCCTCTACTCTCTCATTAACTGGTAAATTTAAAGTTAATCCAATCATAGACTTTCTTGATGTTCCTAAAAGTACTGGATATCCCATAGCTTTTATAACTTCACATTTATTCATTACCACTAGGTTTTCTTCGTAAGTCTTAGCAAACCCGATACCTGGATCTAAAATTATATTTTCTTTTTTTACACCAGCATCTAATGCAATGTCTATACTTTCTTGCAAGTCATTTATTACATCTTCCATTAAATTTTCATAAGGCTTATCTTCTCTATTATGCATTAAAATAATTGGCACATTATATTTTGCAGCTACTTTAGCTATATTTTTATCATATTTAGCTCCCCAGATATCATTTATAATATCCGCTCCAGCTTTTATTGCTTCTTCTGCAGTTTTGCTTTTATATGTATCTATTGATATAGTAACATCTAATTCTTTTTTTATAGCTTTAATTATTGGAACTACTCTTTTTATTTCCTCTTCCTCAGTTACATATTCTGCTCCTGGTCTTGTTGATTCTCCACCAACGTCTATAATATCTGCTCCATCTTCCACTAATTTTTTAGCTTGCCTTACAGCAGCTTCTATTTCATTAAATTTTCCACCATCTGAAAATGAATCTGGTGTTACATTTAATATTCCCATTATATAAGTTCTTTCACCTAACTTATATTCCTTATTTCCTATTCTCAAATCCTTTCTCCTCCTTTAGTATGTTATTTTAAAGTTTTTCTTTTCACTACTCCAATAACATTCTTTTTCAGCTTTACAATTAAAGCATTGTCTAGATAACTTATCAGCCTTATATATTATTTCTTCTAATTTATTATCACTTTCTTTTCTATGGTTAGCAATTGCATTTAAAATAATATGAATCTCCTGTTCTGTAAAGCTTGTTTCTTTTAATATTTCTCTACTCATTTCTACACTAGCAATATCGTGATGTATGCCTTCTTCATATTGTCTTACTCTACCTATATCATGTAATAATCCTATGGCATAAATAACTTCTTTTGAAACACTTAATTTTTCTTCTAAAACCATTATATATGCAATTCTTGATACATCAATAAAATGTTCTATAGTATGATTACAAAACTCTCTATTTCTTTCATAATCATTTAATTTTTCTAATGCTTCTTTATAAAGCTTATTACTCATTATCACATCAATATTATTCATATTACACCTATCTTATAAAGTTCATAACTTCTCTTCTTAGTTCTATATCTTCTCTAAATACTCCTCTATAAGTAGTAGTTACAGTTTTAGACCCCGGTTTCTTAACACCCCTCATAGTCATGCATGTATGTTCTGCTTCAATTACAACCATAGCCCCTTCTGCATCTAAATACTTCATTAGAGCATCTGCAATTTCTGTTGTTAATCTTTCTTGTAATTGAGGTTTCTTAGCATATATTTCAACTGTTCTTGCAAGCTTTGAAAGCCCTGCAACTTTTCCCTTAGGTATATAAGCTATATGTGCTTTTCCAAAGAAGGGTACTAAATGATGCTCACACATAGAAAAGAATGTTATATCCTTTTCTAATACTAAGTCATTATTTTCTACAGAAAATGTTTTAGATAACACTTCTTTAGCATCCTTACCTATCCCATCAAAAATTTCCATATACATTCTTGCTATTCTATCAGGTGTTTCTATTAAGCCTTCTCTATTTATATCTTCTCCTACACCTTCTAATATTAATTTTACACCTTCCATTATCTTTTCTTTATTCATGTTTTTCGCCTCCATTTATTGCTTTATCATATTGCTCTTTTATTTCTTCAATAATCTCACTATTAAATAGCTTGTTTTCTATATTAGAAACTTTTATAACCCCAACTAATGAATTAGTTAAGAAAACTTCATCACTATTTAATAATTCTTCCTTCGTTATTTTTTTCTCTATTACATCAAAGTTATTAATAACCCACTGACGAACTATTCCTGGCAATAAGCCACATTTAATTGATGGAGTATATATTATTTTATCTTTAATAATAAAAATATTAGTTGTGCATCCTTCACATAAATTACCTTGTTCATTAAAAAAAATAGATTCGTTTAATTCGTTTCTTTGACATACTTCATATTCTATAATATTTTCTAAATAATTTAAAGTTTTAAAGGATACTATTCTAGATGTTGAGTTTCTCAAAACCTTAGAAATTCCAACTTTAAAGCCTTTTTCATAATCATTATCTTTATATTTTATTTCTCTTACAGAATAAATTAAATTTTTCTCTGTTACAGTAATTTTTAAAGCTTTATTTTTTATATTATGTTGATTTATAAAATGAATTACATCTTCTATAGCTATTAACTCACCTAACTCTAGCTCTATAATTGACTTATTTAATCTATTTATATGCTCTTCTAAAAATATTGGAATTTTCTTTACTAATATAGTTTCAAAAACTCCTCTACCAAAAAAGACTCCACTATCTATACTTATACTATCATTATCATATATAACTTTTCTCATATACTACCTTCTTATAAAACTCTCATTAAAGCTCTTGCTTTATCTAAGGTTTCATTATACTCATCTTCCTCTATTGAATCATAAGTAATTCCACCACCAACACCAAAGAATGCCTTATTATCTTTCTTTATTATTGTTCTAATTACTATATTAAAATCACAATTACCTCTAAAATCAAAATATCCTATAGAACCTGTATAAACATTTCTTTTAATACCTTCTAACTCTTCAATTATTTCCATAGCTCTTATTTTAGGAGTTCCCGTTATTGATCCACCTGGAAAACACTCCTTTATACATCTTACAGCTGAAACATCTTTCTTTAGCTCCCCTTCTACTGTAGAAACTAAATGAAATACAGTGGCATATTCTTCTAGTTTAAAATTTTCCGTTACCTTAACTGTATGCGGTTTACAAACCTTACTAAAATCATTTCTCTCTAAATCTACAACCATTAATAGCTCTGCCTTATCTTTCTCACTATTAATAAGCTCTAATTTATTTTTTTCATCTTCTTCTACATTATTCCCCCTAGGCCTTGTCCCCTTTATAGGTCTTGTATGTGCTTTATTATTAAATACTTGAATAAACCTTTCTGGTGATGAGCTTATTATTTGAAAATCTTCAAAGTTTAAATATGCTGAAAATGGTGCTTTATTTATACTTCTTAACTTCTTATATATATCAAATGAATCATCTTCATTATAACACCAAAATCTTTGGGTCATATTTGCAATATAAACATCCCCAGACACTATATATTCCTTTAATTTAGCAACTGCATTTTTATACTCTTCCTTAATGAAATTTGAATAAAAAATATTTTTACTTTTTTCACATACTATTTCATCATTAATCTTTTTTCCATTATGTATTATCTTTAAAATACTTTCTATATTTTCAATATTCCCATCTATATCAGTTATATATTTTTTATCATTAATTAAATCAAATATCATTATATTTTTATAAAAAATAAATCTCATATCAGGAATATTAAAATCTTCTTTAGATGTATTAGGCAATTCTTCCAGCAATCTTCCAGAATCATAAGAAATGTACCCCATGGCTCCACTCAATAATGGTATTTCATCTTCAATATTATTTCTATATTCATTTACTAAACTTTCTAATATCTTAAATGAATCACCTTCCACTATATTATCATTTATATATGCTTTTTCTTTTTTTACTTCAAATTTTAAAAATGGATTTATTCCAATAAAAGAATACTTAGAAAGCCTTTTATCCTCTTTAGAACTATCTAATAATATAGTATCTATTTCATCTTTAAATAAATTATATACTTCAAATGCATTTAATTTACTATTAAACTCTCTTTTAATTAACCCCACTTAACTTCACTCCTAATAGTATTTTTATTAGAATTTATCATCTCTTTTGCTAAATTCTTTTGTTATATTGATAAAATTATTTAAAATCTTATGTCCCTCTTCTGTCATCTCAGCTTCTGGATGGAATTGAACTCCATATATAGGATAATCCTTATGCTTAATTCCCATTATTACTTTATCCTCAGTTTCACTAGTTATTTCAATAGTATCCGGTAAATTATCCCTACTTACTATTAAAGAATGATATCTTGTAACTCTTAGAGGATTCTTAACATTTTGAAATAGTCCTTTATTATTATGAGTTATATCAAACATTTTTCCATGAACTGGCTCATTCCCCTTTTTTATATCTGCATTAAAATAATACCCTATGCATTGATGTCCTAAACAAATACCTAATATAGGAAGCTTTTCTTTAAATCTATCAATAATTTCTAAACTTAATCCAGCTTCCTTAGGTGACTTTGGTCCTGGTGAGATCACAATTCCATCTATATCCATACTTTCAATATCTTCAATACTAATTTTATCATTTCTATAAATAATAATTTCTTCTCCTAACTCTTCAAAATATCTAACTAAGTTATATACAAAAGAATCATAATTATCAATCATTAAAAGCATTGTATTTCTCCACCTTCATTTGCATTTTTGTTTTGCGCTATATATTTTTCTTTTAAACATAAATTATTAATAATTGTGTCACTCATATTTTTAAGATTATGTATAAGGAATCTATCTCATCATTACTGCTTTTTTATTGCATTATTAATGAATAAATTATATCATAGCTTTATACACTACAAAACACTTACTTGAAAGGAGCTTAATTTTATTATGATTATATGTGATTTACATACACACTCTACTGCATCAGATGGTAAATATTCACCTAAAGATGTTGTTAGAAAAGCTTATGATAGAGGGGTAAAATACTTATCATTAACAGATCATGATACTTTATCTGGAATAGATGAAGCAAAAGCTGAAGCTGAAAAATTAGACATTAATTTTATTCCTGGACTAGAATTGTCTACAACCCACAAAGGAGAAACTATTCATATTTTAGGATACTTTAAAGGTGATGATTATAAAAATCCAGATTTAAATAAATTTTTAGAGAATTTAAAAGTTAAAAGAATTGAACGTGCACATGAAATAGTTATAAGATTAAAGAAATTTAATGATATTGAAATAGATGTTAATGAAGTTCTTAAAAATGGTAAAGATACTATTGCAAGACCTCATATAGCTAAAGCTATAATAGATGCTGGATATAATTATTCAAAGGAATATATCTTTGATAATTTTCTTGGTGATCACTGCCCTGCATATGTCCCTGCAAATAAATTAGATGCTGAAGAAGGAATTAAACTATTAAGAAAATATAATGCTGTTGTAATTTTAGCACATCCTGTACTCTTAAAGAAACTACATGTACTTGATGTACTTCATCTTGATTTTGATGGTATTGAAGGTATATATGGTCTTAATACTCCAGAAGAAACTGAAAACTTCTTAAAAATTGTAGATAAAAAAGATATACTAACTTCTTGTGGTTCTGATTCACATGGTCATGAAGAAGATGATACAAAACATGGAATTTTGGGTTCTCAATCTATGGAAGAACATAGACTTAAAAAATTTTTAAATAAACTTAATTATAGATAAATAGTTAAGAGTTGTTAGAAGTAACATTAATTTGTTAATTAATGTTACTCTCACAACTCTTATTTTACTTTAACTATTATTACCTAAATTTTATTTTTCTATTAAAAATGCTTTATATCCATTTTTAGTTTCATATATATCTACTTTACTAGATACTTCCCATGGAGCATGCATATTTTGCAGAGCAACACCACAATCTATAACTTCCATATTATATTGAGCTAAAATATAAGCGATAGTACCACCGCCACCTTGGTCAACTTTACCAAGTTCTGCAGTTTGATATGCTACATCATTTTTGTCCATAATTTTTCTAAGCCAAGCAACGAATTCTGGATTTGCATCATTACATCCATTTTTTCCTCTTGCTCCAGTATATTTACTAAATACTAAGCCTTTTCCAAAGTAAGCAGTATTCTTCTTTTCACAAACTCCTGGATAATTTGGATCAAATGCTGCAGTAACATCTGCTGATAACATTAATGAATTTTGAAGCGCTCTCTTTAATTTTAATTCTGAATATTGTCCCATTCTATCCATAACTTCAGCTAAAGAGTTTTCAAAGAATCTTGAATGCATACCTGTAGCACCAATACTTCCTACCTCTTCTTTATCTACTAATAATATAACTGAAGTCTTTTCTACATTTTCAACCTCTAATAATGCCATTAATGAAGTATATGCACATATTCTATCGTCTTGACCGTATCCCATTACCATACTCTTATCTAAGCCTAAATCTCTAGCTTTACCGGCTGGTACAATTTCAAATTCAGCTGAAATGAAATCTTCTTCTTCAAAATCATATTTATCTTTTAGAAGAACTAATATATTTTCTTTAACAGCTTCCTTCTCCTTACCCTCTAATGGTATATTCCCAACAAGAACATTTAAATCTTCTCCAGCAATAACTTCGTTTGCTTTCTTTTGTAATTGATCTGCTGAAAGATGTATTAAAAGATCTGAAATTCCTAGCACAGGATCATTATCATCTTCACCTATTACTACATTAATTTTAGTTCCATCTTTTTTAACTACAACTCCATGTAATGCAAGTGGTAATGCTACCCATTGATATTTTTTTACTCCACCATAATAATGAGTATCCATTAATGCTAAGTCACTATCTTCATACAATGGATTTTGCTTTAAATCTAATCTTGGAGAATCAACATGAGAACCTATAATCCTCATTCCATTTTCAATTGAATCTTTTCCTATTAAATATAAAGCAAGGCTTTTATCCTTATTATTAGAATAAACCTTATCCCCAACTTTTAAAATTTCATTATTTTTTATTATTTCATTTAAATTTCTATAACCTTTTTCTTCTGCTAATCTTATAGCTTCATGTATACATTCTCTTTCTGTTTTTCCTACTGAAAGATAATTTTTATACCCCTCACAAAAATTAAAAACATCTTGTTTTCCATTTTCATTATATTTTAGCCACGCGTTCTTTTTAGCATATTTACTCATAATATAGCCCTCCTTATTCTTCCCCACTAACTTCACACATTCTTTTTTCTATAATATCTACTGGTGTAACATCTGACATTAATGAATGTCTATAATTACCTGCTGCAGCTTCTATTATAACTGCAATATTCCTTCCAGGCCTTACAGGTACTCTTAATCTTCTAACATTTACTCCAAGTATTTCTTGTGTTTCTTTATCAATACCTAATCTATCATAATCTCCATCATCTTTCCAATGCTCAAAATGCATTAATAAATTTATGTCCTTTGATGGCAATATAGAACTTAATCCATATAATGATGATATATCAATAATACCTATACCTCTAACCTCTAACATTCCAATAGTTATTCTTGGGGATGTACCTATTAAACTTCCATCTATTTCTTTAATATCAACTGCATCATCAGATACTAATCTATGTCCTCTTTTAATAAGCTCTAATGCAGTTTCACTTTTGCCTATTCCACTTTCTCCAGTTATAAGTATACCTATACCATATACATCCATTAAAACGCCATGTAATCTAGTTTCTGGTGCAAGCTTTCCTGCTAAATACATAGTAAGTTTACTTATAAACTTTGTTGTAACCATATTAGTTCTTAATAACCATGACTTTGATTTTTTAGCCGCCTTAAGAAATTCATTATGTGGCTCTAAACCTCTAGTAATTATTATACATTTAGAGTCAAAACTAAAATACTTATTAATCCTTTTTCTCATTAACTCTATTCCCATGTCATCTAAAAAACTCCATTCAGCTTTTCCTATAACTTGGATTCTTTCAGGTGCAAAATAATTATAAAAACCAGCTAACTGTAATCCAGGTCTATTTATATCGTTAACAGATATCTTTACATCCTTTTCGCCCTCAACTAAAACTTCTAATTCAAAATCTGATATTAACTTCTCTACAGTAACTGACAATATTAATCACCTTCTACTTTTTTTTATTCTTAGGTTCAATACCTTCTAATTGTGCTCTAAGATTAGCCTTATAGCTATCTATATATCTTCTTCTTAGAATTTGTTGTTCCTCTTTTTCTTTTTCAGTTAAACCTTCTTCTTTACTCTTCTTATATAATTCATTTATTCTAATAATTACATCTTCAATTTTTGCTTTTGTATAATCCATTTTTTACATCCTTTCTTTTTATAAATATTTTAAATGATTAATAAATTTCAATTCATTTAATTTAACTTATTCTTATTTTACATTTATTTCTTTTTAATATCAACTTTTAAATATTTTTTATTTCATCTTTTTGATATTTTCGGCAAATTATTTCCTTTTTTTCTTTTATCACTCTATAATATATTATTTGCAAAACATACTTAAAGATACTTATGTTTCTTTAAGTAATGTTTTGTAAAACTTTGCGATATTATATTATTTCACCTTTTTCCCACATATGCTATAATAACCCATATAATGTTAATTAATATCAAAAGGAGGTGCTTTATGAATAAAAAAAGTCTTAAAAATAAAATTATTCTACAAAAGACAACTTTAAATTTACTTTTAAAATTTCTATCTCCTCGAAATAAATTTGTGATATACATATCTCAAAGTTTGGACAAGCATATATGGCAATATCAACATCTTATTTATAAAAAATATAAAAGAAAACATTCAAATAAATATTCTATATCAAAATCAAAAGCTGCATAACATGAAAAAACACCTCAAAAATTGAGGTGTTTAATTTCAATTTACTCCCAACATGCCGGTCGCTTAAATGTTCACACCTGCGGCTCGCAGGTGGGTTCTGCTCAATTTGCTTCTGCCATCTTCTGATATTATGAAGCCCGACATCCACAAACATGTTGCAAATCCCGTAAATGTAATGTAGGTTGAACATCATAAGCTAAGCGCACATCTCAGGATTTCATGATTTTATTATATCAAATTATATAAAAAATTCAATGGTAATCTATTCCTTTTTAGAGCAAATTATTTAGATATATAATCCTTTACTATCTCTTCTATTGATATATTGCTATCTTCTTCTGTAAATAAGGCCATAAATTGTACATAATCGCTAGTTTTCTCTGTCATTTGAATAGCCATCATTTCACCTTCAATTTCTAAATCTTCTATTATATCTTCTATAATTTCCAATACTTCATCATTCGCAAAATCATATAGATAAGGGAAATAGTATTCATTATACCACTCCTTGCTATACTCTTCTAAACTGCTTTCTTCATTAGAATAGGCTTTTGCTGCATCTAATACATCTTTATCAAAATCAAAGTAAAAATTTATTAAAACAAACTCATCATCTCTTTTTAAAACTTCTATATCTGATAAGTTATTTTCATTTAATATTTTTATAATTTGTGATTCTTGCACTTTTTTTCTCCTTATTACTAATATAATAACTTATTATATTCTTTCTTTACTGCTATAAACTCTTTATCATCTTCTACAAGATTTAATTCTTGCTTTCCATCTATTTCATCTATTCTAAATACGTAAATATCTTCATTATCCTTATCTTCTACAGGTGTTAATAATAGATATTCCTTATCTTCTAAATAAATTCTAGCAATAGCTTCAAACTGAACTTTATTTCCACTCTCATCTAAAAAAGTCATTATTTGAACTTCTTCATTTTGAACTTCTTTTATGTCTTCACTCATTAAATATTCTCCTTCTCTTCTAATGTTATACTATTTTAAAATTTCACTATAAAAGCTTATCACAAAATAGCTTTTCATTACAACATTTAGATACATATAATCTTAATTTTCTTTCAGCTGCATCTCTTCTAACATGCATGCACACAATTTTTTTACAGTTACTACAGTATATCTTATATTTATATTTATATAAATCATATTTTAATTCACTATTATATATAAAAGTAGTATTACTGGATATACCACTTTTAATACAACAAGCTTTAAAAAATTTATTATGTCCATTATTACTGTTAGTTATGGTGTTGCAATAATAATGTAAATACTCATGAATTATTACCTCTTTAACTATCTTTTCGCTATACTTACCATTAACTAACTCTTCGGCAAATACAAATTTTAAAGGCTTTATCTTATTATTGCATTTCTCATAGAAGAAGGCTCCCATTCTTTTTTTTGCTCTTTTGGATATTTCTATTTTTATATTACATGGATAATTCCATTTTTCTGATATTTCGTTTATAATTATTTTTATATCTGCTACAGACCAAACTTTATACATAATTTACTCCTAAATTACAACTAATAAAATAGAATATTTCTTATTATAAATTGTTTTTCTTTATTTAACAAATTGATTTTTAAGGTTATGTATAATAAAATTTTTTACTAAAATAAATAATTAGGTGATTTTATGATTGATAATATAAATAATATTTTTTCAAACTATATTCCTTATATTAATGGATGGAAAAAATTTAAAAGAGCTTCTGTTACTATTCCACTTGTAAATTATAATAACTCTTTGCATATTTTATTTGAAGTTAGAGCTAAAACTTTACGTAATCAACCAAATGAAGTTTGCTTTCCTGGTGGTAAAATAGAAAGTGATGAAACTCCTCTTACTACAGCCATAAGGGAAACTTGTGAAGAAATAGGAATATGTAAAGATAAAATTAAAGTCATATCTCCATTAGATCTTTTTGTTTCTCCTTATAACACCATTATCCATCCTTATTTAGTTTTCATAGAAGATATTAACAATATGAAAATTAATATGGATGAAGTTGATAAAGTGTTTTTTGTTCCATTAGACTTTTTGCTAAATACTAATGTAGATACTTTTATTAATAAGGTTAATATTACTCCTAATGATAATTTTCCTTATGAATTAATTCCTAAAAAACATAATTATAAATTCTCTACTGGATCTTATGAAATTCCATTTTATATCTATAATGATTATGTTATTTGGGGAATTACAGCTAAAATTCTTCTCAACTTTTTATCTTACTTAAAAGAAAAAAACTACCACGATTAATTTGTGATAGTTTCTTTCTTTTATAAATAATCAAGTAATTTCAATTATTTATATTCTTAGAAAGCTCCTCTTCTGCAATTATATACTCACTATGAAGTGCTCTAGTTAATGCTACATAAAGTAATCTTTGATTTAATATATTATCTGGATAGTTTCTTTCTGTTGGATTATATATTATAGTTCCATCAAACTCTAATCCTTTTGTTAAATAAGCTGGTATAATTATTATATCTGTATTTGGACTTTCCTTCTCATTTCCCTTAATCAAAGAAAATTCTAAGTTAGTATGTTTTTTTAATTCCTTTTCTAAAACCTTACCCTCACTATAAGTTTTAGTTATTATTGCAATACTATGTTTCCCCTTAGAATTAAGCCTCTTTACAATTTCTTCAATCATTCTTACAGACTCTCTTCTTGAAACTGATTTAATTACTTCTGGCTTTTCTCCGTGTCTTAATACTGGCTTTGCACTTTTTAAACCTAAACCTTGAGCATTTAATGCTGAATTTGCAAATTCAATTATTTCAACAGTTGAACGATAACTTTGACTTAATGTTATGAATGTTGCCTTACCCTCAAATACACCATCAGTAATATCTTCCCAAGTTCTAATTCCCTTGTAATGATAAATGCCTTGTGCTAAGTCTCCAACTAATGTTAAAGAATTTCCCATAGATAAGCTATTAACTAAATAAATTTGGAAGGGGCTGTAATCTTGTGCTTCATCTACTACTATATGTTTATATTTTGATTTTTCATCAATTCCTTCTAATAACATGTATATATATAAAAGTACTGATAAATCATCCTCATCTATTATACCTTTCTCATAATTTGATATTGCTTCTACCTTCATATATTTAGCTAATTCCTCAGGGATTCTATTTCCAGTTGCAATTTCAAAAACTTGATCATCCTTAAATAAATTAATATAAATATCACTACAAGTTACTCCTCTCCAGTTTTTGAAATATTCATTCATTACTTTTTTTGCATCATGTTTAATATATTCTTTAAGATTATCCCTTTCATTGTATATATCTATTAACTTATGTCTTCTTAAGTCACCATCATTTAGCTCCCTTTTTACTTCTCTAATTTTTATATCCCATTCTCTATCAATTTGAATAATAAGACTTTCTATTCTTTCCTTTAATTTTAATGATAAATATCTCTTAATCTCATCTTTCCTTTTATTTATAGGATAACTTTGTAAATCCTTTAAATACAATCTCATTATTTCTCTCTTTGAAAATAAAATATAATCTGATATTAAAATATCATCTATTTCTAAAGAACTACTTTCCAATAAAGCTATATATCTATCTATTATGCCCTTAAATATTAAATTCCCTTTGAATCTTGAGGAATTTACAATAAATTGTTTTTCTTTTTGATCCTCTATTTCTATAAGTTCCTTAAGTTTATCATCCTTAGTCTTTATTTTTCCTTTTAACTTAAGAATTTTCATCACAAGCTCTTGAAATGTTGTTTGTTTTACATCATTTGATCCTAAAGTAGGTAAAATATCGGAAATGTAATCTAGAAATAACTTATTTGGTGCTAATACTAATATATCTTTTCCTTCCATAGATTCTCTATATCTATACAAAAGATATGCTAGCCTATGTAATGCAATTGTAGTTTTTCCTGAACCTGCAGATCCTTGAACTATTATAGGAAGATTTTTAGGCCATCTTATAATATCATTTTGCTCTCTTTGTATAGTTGCAACTACTTCCTTAAGCTTTTTACCCCTACTTTCTTCTAGATTCATTTTTAAAAACTCATCAACAAGCTCTGATCCTTCTTCTCCATTAATAATAATTTCATTTGTACTTTCATCAAAAACTTTATCTAAATTATCATCATTAAACAAAAACTTTCTTTTTAAATTTAACTCACCTTCAACTATTCCCATAGGAGCCTTATAATAAGCTTCTCCTCCTGTTCCACTGTAATAAAGGTCTGCTACTGGTGCCCTCCAATCTACAACAATTTCTTCACCATCTACTGTAGATGTTATCCCTTTTTTACCTATATAAATATTTTCTTCAACACCAAACTTCTCATTAAAATCAACTCTTCCAAAATAAGGATTTTTTAATGCTTCCTCATAATTTTCTATCTCTTTTTTTAGTAAATTATATATTTTTTCTGTATTTTCTTTTTCTTGATCATAACTTCCCTTTGCTTCCTTAGTTAATATTCTTAACTTTTTAGATATTTCTGCTTGATATTTTCTTTTTTCTTCAACTTCATTTAATATATCCTTACGCTTTTGCTCAAGAATCTCTTTTTCTAAAGCTAAATTTCCACTCATTACTTTTCATCACGACCAATCTATTTTTTATATTTTTTTATATAACATTTAATAATAATCTACTGTAGGAAATTTGTACAGTTATAATTATTTATAGTATTACCTTAATTAAACATTTTTATTTTGAATTCCCAAGTTTTATTATATATTTTTACTCAAAATATCACAAATATTAAATTTTATCCAATAAAATTAGGACACTTAACCAATATTTATTCTTTTTAATATTGGTTAAGTGTCCCTATATACCATGTTATTTTATCTAATTTTTAAATGAATGAATTGGTGCTGGTATTCTACCGCCACGTTGAATAAAGTCAAATGATGAATATTTATTTATAGGCATTACAGGTGCAGTACCTAATAAACCTCCAAACTCAACTAAATCTCCTACTTTGCATCCTGGTGCTGGAATAATTCTAACTGCTGTAGTCTTATTATTAATAACTCCAATTGCACTTTCATCAGCAATCATAGCTGATAAAGTTTCTGCTGGTGTATCACCTGGCACTGCTATCATATCTAAACCAACTGAACAAATAGCTGTCATAGCTTCAAGCTTTTCTAAATTTAATGAACCATTTAATACAGCATCTATCATACCAGCATCTTCTGAAACAGGAATAAAAGCTCCACTTAATCCTCCTACATGACTACAAGCCATCACTCCCCCTTTTTTTACTGCATCATTTAAAAGTGCTAAAGCTGCAGTTGTTCCATGAGTTCCAACAACCTCAAGTCCCATAGCTTCTAAGATATGTGCTACTGAATCTCCCACTGCCGGAGTAGGTGCTAATGATAAATCTACAATTCCAAAAGGTGTATCCAGCCTTTTTGCTGCTTCATGTGCAACTAATTGCCCTATTCTAGTAATTTTAAAAGCAGTTTTCTTAATCATTTCAGCAACTACATCAAAACTCTCTCCTTTAACCTTTTCTATAGCTCTTTGTACTACCCCAGGTCCACTAACCCCAACATTTATAACCCTATCAGCTTCTCCAACTCCATGAAAAGCCCCTGCCATAAATGGATTATCTTCAACAGCATTAGCAAATACAACAAGTTTTGCACATCCAAATCCCTTTTTATCTGCTGTTAATTCAGCAGTTTTTTTAATAACTTGTCCCATTTCTTTTACTGCATCCATATTAATTCCACATCTAGTGGATCCAACATTTACAGAAGAACAAACCTTGCTAGTTTTAGCTAAAGCCTCTGGTATTGAATTAATAAGAATTTTATCTCCCTTTGTATAGCCCTTATGTACTAAAGCTGAAAAACCACCTATAAAATCTATTCCTAACTCATGAGCTGCTTTATCTAATGTTTCTGCAAATTTTACATAATTAGTTTCATTGGTTGCCCCTGCAATTATTGAAATAGGTGTAACAGAAACTCTTTTATTTACTATTGGTACACCAAATTCATTGGATATTTCATTTCCAACCTTAACTAAATCTTTAGCATAAGTTGTTATTTTATTATATATCTTCTCTCTTGCCTTATCTCCATCACTATCTATACAATCTAAAAGAGAAATTCCCATAGTTATAGTTCTAATATCTAATTTTTCTTCTTCTATCATTTTTATTGTTTCTAATATGTTATTTGCATTCATAATTTTCCTCCATTAAAGATTTAATATTCTATACAGTATGCATAGAATTAAATATTTCTTCTCTTTGAATCTTAACTTCAACACCCAACTCTCTTCCCTTTATTTCTAAAGTCTTTTTAATTTCTTCAAAATTATTATTGCTTATTTTTAAATCTAACATCATTATCATTGTAAAAAATTCACCCATTATAGTTTGATTAACATCCAAGATATTAATATTTAGCTTTTGAAGCTCACTACTTACTCCTGCTATAATTCCTACTTTATCTTTACCTATTACTGTTAGAATTGCTTTCATTTTTGATTCCCCCTTATTTTCTAAAAAACTCTGTTTATAAATTATATTAATTCTACACTTTACATCCACATATGTCAATTTAATCCTTTTGTATGCGTAATAGTTTTTTATTTTATGGAAAATATAATAATAAGTCTTGTTTTTATAACAGTTAAATAGACACACTATAATATAAATTTTATTTAAAGGATGGTAACTTTTATGAGTAATAAAATTAATACAAATAATCCGATAAATTTGGCTCGAATTGGTAACTTTACAAAAAATGCTGTTAAAACTTTTGAAAACGGTATTTTAAATGAACATAATTATTTAGAAAAAATAAATAAAAATCAAAAAAAATAAAAACAATAACTAAAATAAAAGTAGTATGAAAATACTACTTTTTATATCTCTATACTTATATTAAACATATCCTCTTTTACTGACATGTTAATTTTACCTTTATATTTATTAACTATTTTATTTATATTGTAAATCCCATAACCTCTCCCAGTTCCTTTTGTTGAAAACCTAATCTTAGATATACTAGGAATCATATCTTCAGTAAAATTACTAAAACTATTACTAACCTCTATTATATACTTCCCATTTTTATATGTTGTAAAAATATCTATATATTTCTTTTCACTATTACTTGCTGATTCAATAGCATTATTAAATAAATTACTTAATACTACAGTAAGTTCACTATCATCTAGTGCTATTCCTTCTAATTGACTATCTATTTTATACTTACATATTATCTCATTTTTTTCTGCTTGATTTATTTTACTTAATAAGACTCCTTTTAGAATAGTATTTTCTATGTAAGATAAATTATTTAATAAATTTTTATTTTCAAAAACATTTCCTATGTATTTTTTTGCTCTATCTTTTAGCTCGTCCTCTTTACAAACTTGTATCATACAATACAATATGTTTAAATGATTTTTATACTCATGCTCACTTGCCTTCATTTCATCAAGAAGCTCTTGTATTAATGGATTAATACTTTGCTTTAACTCTGATTTTTTATTTTCTTTATCATTTTTATAAATACTTATAAAATAAAATGTATTTATAATTATCATACTTAAGAATAATGCTCCAATTTCCACTACTTCTAAATCTTTTATAAATTCATTTTGTAACAATACTTTAAAAAGTAAAAATATAATAATTAAATTAATAGAAATTAGCACAACTGAATTATATCTTTCTATAAAATTTTCTAAATTAATTTTTCTTGATTTCATAACTTTATAAGTAGAATATATAATTGAACTCATTGATAATAAAAGAATTATAAAATATGCCCAATATGGTAAATCATTATGTCCAAATATCAAAATTGATATAAGCATTGCTACAAGTTCAATGAAAATTATTGTCATACATGAAATAATTAATCCAACAATATTAACAATAATGTTCTTGTTGTAAAGCTTTCCCACTATAATATTAGCTAATAAAAAAATCAAAACAAATGTAAGTACTGGATATTTATTAAAAATCATAAGTATAATTGATGCTATCCCGCCCCCTAATATAGAATAAATAGTATATATTTTTATATTACTATTTTCTTCATCAAAAATTATATGATACATAATTAACATACTTGTAAATTCAATAAATGTAAGTATTTATCTCACCTCCATCATTTCCCTTTATATTTTATCACCTTAATAATTGATTAAAAAGTAAAAATAATGCTTTTTAATCAATTATTAAGGTGATTTTATTCATATAAAGAAAAATTTCTTGTTTTTTATTTATTTTTCACTTCTTTTTATAATTAATTTAATGAAATTTATGCATTTAATAGAATTTAAGTGTAATTTATATTATAATTGTCTATGTAGTAATTAAGGAGGTATATTTTTGAATCCATTTATAAAAAAACAACTGGACTTTATAGTAAATACTACAGGAAAAACTGATATATACGAAATAGACAATATTAGATACGGATTAGAAGTGCTATATGGAGAGTTTTTTAAATTATTAATAATGTTCATCATTTCATTATTATTGAATAAATTTTCAGTATTTATTCTATTAATAATTTTACTAATTTTAATTAGACCTCTAATAGGTGGAAGTCATGCTAAAACTTATATAGGTTGTATGATTCAAAGCAATATATTATTTATATCAATATATTACTTAGCATATATCCTTCCTAAAGTTAACACTTTTATCCATATTATAATTATAACATTATCCATCATAATTGTTAGAGTTTTTAATCCAGTTAATCCAAAGAGAAAAACTGTTAATACCCATTATAAAAATTTCAAATTTAAGAATATTGTTACAATCGTTCTTATCAGTTGGTTTGTTATTTCAACACTATTCTTATCTAACTACTATATTAAATGTGGTTTATTACTTATTTTATATATAATTATAGATTTTTTTAAGGAGGCTTATAAAAATGAAAAAAAAATTACTATTTAATTTAGCTGCTTTAATGGTTGTAGCTACAGAGTTTACTTCTCAGCTTGCAAGAATTCCACAAAGCTTATTTTTCTTAGGTGAACCACAAGAACCATTAAAAAAAATTGAAGAATAACTTTTTATTATTTACATTTATTTTGAGGTATCTCGTAATTTTTTATATTTTACGATGATTCCTCTTTTTTTACTTTTATTTTATTTAAGTTTATCAGAAACATCTTTCTTTCAAAATAAATGGTTAATTAAAGTTTTATTATTACATATATAAATTTAAACTTACCTATCAAGCCTATAAAAATTAGGATTCAACTTTGAATCCTAATTTTACCATGATATAAACTAGAAATTTTCTTACTTTAAAAATTTTATTGTTAAAATAAGAATTTCATTTTCTAGTGAAATTCTTATTTTACCCTTATTCTTTTCTACAATTTCTTTTATATTGTATAATCCATATCCCCTTCCTTCACCTTTAGTTGTATAACCTATTTTAAATATATTATATAAATTTTCATTTTCCATATTTTCAGTATAATTTTTAACACTTATTGTATAATACTTTTCATCTTCACCAATATATACTTCTATTTCCTTATTTTTTATCATACTGGTGGCTTCTATTGCATTATTTAATAGGTTACTTAATATTACCGTCAATTCTGAATTATCTAAAGAAATATTTTTTAAATCACTTGTAACTCTATATTTATATTTAATTCCTAGCTTTTCAGCTCTTTGAGCTTTATTATAAAGTACAGCTTTAACTATTGTATTTTCTACATCAATCAATTTAGAGAATACTTCATTGTTCTCTACTAAGTTACCTATATATTCCTTAACCTTCTCTCTTACTTCTTCGGGTTTAGAAATTTGTACAATACTCCAAATAGTATTTAAATGATTTTTGTATTCATGTTCATTTGCTCTAAGCTTTCCCATTAAATCATTTAGCAGTGGATCAAAAGAAGTTTTTATTTCATCTTTTTTCTTTTCATTTAGAATATTATATAGAAAAACATAAAAGTAACAATTTACCCCAACTAATATTAATGCTAATATAGCTATTGGAATAACTATATTTGTTTCCATTAATTCATTACTTAGTAAAACTTTTATAAATAAGAAAAATACAAATAAGTTTAATACTATTATATTTATACTTTTATATTTTGAGAAAAACTCTGATAATCTAATTTTTTTATTTAATCCATTTTTGTTTAACAACAAAATTAAACTGCTCATTATAATTACAATTAATATACAATATGTTAATGGCTCTATATCAGTATCTCCCATTATTAAATGAACAATAAACATTGTAATTAATTCAAAAACTGCAACTATTAAAAAACTTACTACTAATTCTATAAAAGTCAGCAATGTATCTTTTTTTTCTAATTTACTAACTATAATTGCATTTAAAAATAATACACCAACTAATATTATAAGTTGATCTACATTATATACTCTAACTAAAACAACATAAAAACAAGTAGTTATAATTGAAACTATTGTTTTAACTTTAATTTCAAAAAATATATCATCTTTTATTATAATATTATATATTAATAGAAGACTTATTATTTCAATTAATGATATAACTATACTTGACACCGTCATTATTAAATCCTCCTTAAAAATGCTTGTCTATATGTGTAACTCAATAAAACAATATCTTCAGAACCTCTCATCTTAATACCCCATACCTTTTCATAAGTTTTTTCAATTTCTGTTACATATTTCATATTAACAGCAAAGGACCTATGTGTTTGAATTATTTCATCATCACTTAAACTTTTTAAAAGTTTAACTAAAGAAGTTCTTTTAATATTGTATATACCACTCATAGTGTGAATATAACAACATTTATCAATATATTCAATATAAATAATATCATTATGATATAATTTTATAGATATATTAGAATCAATATCTATAAATGAATACTTCCCCTCTTTAATACTCCTTAATGGTGTTGAATTTAAAAAAACATCAACAATATTTATTATATCCTTCTCCTTATATGGTTTTACAATAAAATCATAACAATGAATATTTTTAAATGCTTCTATAATATGTATAAGTTCACCCGTTACAAATACTATTCCAGTTAAAGAATGATTATCATGTTGTCTTATTTTTTTTGCAAGGTCTAATCCTGATGAATCTTTCAAGCGAATATCTATAAAGAATAAATGTACGTCTTTTTCACCAATTATTTTTAGTGCTTCTTTTTTAGACGCAGCTTCATATATTCTAACATCAACAAAGTTTGATTTAATTATCGATGCTAATGCTTCACGTTGAATTTTTTCATCTTCAACCAATAATATATTCATACCTATCCCCCTAAAAATACATATAAATATATTATAGTGCAATTTTAGACATTTTGCCATATCATTGGGATAATATCATATTTTATTTTAAATATTAATATTTCCCATTTAAATTCCACTAAAATTTAACTAAAATTATTTCAAAAATAAAGCAAGGTTATGTAATAAAAATACATACCTCGCTATAAATATTATATTAAATTTTATATACTAAATATCACTTAAACTATTCAGCATAAATATTTAAAGAAAATCCTCTACTTAACGCTTCTTTAGCATATTCCTTAGCCCCAAAAAGTGATAAATCTCTGTAATTTCCACATTGTATATCATTGGCTGCTGGTATTTCTGTAGCTTTTAACACTTCATTTAATGCATTTTCTATTGCGATTTTTATCTCAATAGTTCCTCTATCGCCAAAAATACTTAAATAAAAACCTGTTCTACACCCCATTGGTGATAAATCTATTATACCTTCTAAGTTATTTCTAAGCTCATATGCTAATAAATGCTCTAATCCATGCATTGCAGCAGTTCCAAATGCTTCTTTGTTAGGTTGTAAGAACCTAATATCAAACTTTGTTACAGAATCACCTTGTGGTCCATTTAATACACAACATTTTCTTATATATGGAGCTTTAACCTTTCTATGATCTAACTCAAAACTTTCTACTTTATTCATTTTTTATCCTCCCATACATCATATAACTTTTTTATTATTAATTGAATTTATTATTGTATTTATATTTTCATGTACTCTTCTTGCTACATATGGATTATTCATTGTATATAAATGAATTCCCTCTACCCCACTAGAAACCAAATCTACTATTTGCTCAACTGCATATGCAATACCTGCTTCTCTTAGAGCATCTTTATCATATTCATACTTATTCATTATTTTAATAAACTTTTCAGGAATATAAGCTCCACATAAAGATGCCACTCTTTCTATTTGCTTCTTATTTACTACTGGCATAATTCCAGCTTGAATTGGTGATTTAATTCCTAATTTTTCTTTTTGATCTAGCATATTGTAAAAATAATTATTATCAAAAAACAATTGAGAAATAAATTGAGTAACCCCCATTTCTTCCTTTATTTTTAAATGTAACATATCTTCTTTAATATCTCTCCCCTTAACATGCCCTTCTGGATAACATGCTCCTAAGATATTAAAATCCCCTCTATTTTTTATATGAGATATAAGCTCATAAGCATAATTAAATTCTCCTTTAGGATCTTGTCCAACAGGAATATCCCCCCTTAAAGCTAGTATATTTTCTATTCCCTTCATTTTTAAATCATCTAAGATTATATCTATTTCTTCTTTAGTAGATGATATACATGTTAAGTGAGCTACAGATTCTACTCCATACTTTTCTTTTATAACTGAGGAAAGTTCAGTCGTTCTATTATCAGTTAAACTACCACCAGCCCCATAAGTTACGCTAATAAAATCAGGCTTTAAATCCTTTAATTCCTCTAAAGTATTATAAACAGTACTAATTGATGATGTAACTTTTGGTGGAAATATCTCAAAAGAAAATACTAACTCCTTACTATTAAACAATTCATTAATTTTCATAAAAATGCCCCCTTTAAATTAGTGTTAATGTAAAGTTTATTACAATAACTTTATACTAATGACTAAAATTCATTAATAAATTTTTACTCTTATTATTGCTTATTCTTTATTGTAAAATAAAAAAACCTAAAGGATATTTCCCTTAGGTTAAAATAACTATGCCTATAAAAATACCCTTATCTATCAGCTTAAAGCTGTGGAATTAGCACCACGTTCAACTAGTAATAAGTAACAAATGATAGGTGGCAAATTAATATTAATAACTTGTCACTTATCACTTGCAACTTGTCACTATCGACAGGTTGCTGGGTTTCAACGGGCCAGTCCCTCCACCACTCTTGATAAGACTTTATTACATTATAAAAAATTTTTCCTAATTTGTAAATAGCTATTTTAAATTTAAAATTTTATTAACAACAATAATATAGAAATAATACTACAAGTTAAACTAATTATACTTATAAAATTTACTATTTGCTTGGTATTTAAACCTTTTGCTTGAAGCCTATAATGAATTTGACTTCTATCAGCTTGATATATTGGTTTTCCTTCTGAAAACCTCTTAAATATAACAAATATATTATCAAATATTGGAACAGCCAAAGCTAGAATTGGTATCATTAAACTCAATATAGTTGCTCCTTTAAACGCCCCATCTAAAGCAATTATACTTAAAATAAATCCTAAAAAATTAGCTCCTGAATCACCCATAAATACCTTTGCTGGATACTTATTATAAAATAAAAATGCTAATACAACACCTGCTGTTATAAGCGAAAATAACAATGAAGGTCGTTGCCCTAATATTATAGCAGTTGCTGCAAAGGTCATTGCTGAAATAAAAGATAACCCTCCTGCTAAACCATCCATTCCATCTGACCAATTTATAACAGTTGTAACACCAAAAATCCATGTTATTGTAAGTACAAATTGAACTATAGGGGATAATGTTATATATTCATCCGTAAATGGATTTGTAAATCCTTCAAATGAAATCCCAGACTTAAATACAATTACTGCTGCTAAAAGTTGAATTATTAACCTAGGAGTAATTCCAAACTCTTTCCCTATGCTCTTATAGTAATCATCTACTACTCCTATTATTAATATTAATAATGCTCCTATAAATATTCCATATTTTTCATCAAAGTTATAATTATAAAAAGCAATAAAATAAGCTAGAAAAAAACCAATAAACATAGCAATCCCTCCACAAAGCGGAGTTTCACCTTTATGCTTTTTCCTCTCAGTAGGTTTATCAGTAAAATTATATTTAAACGCTAATTTCATAAGTATTGGTGTCAAAATAAATACTGTAGAAAAAGCTATTATTATCGCTAGTAAATATTTCATTAAGATTCTCCTTAAAATTTATCATAATGTGTAATATCATGTATTATAATTAGCATTATACTATTAATTTAATTTATTATCAAATATATAATATTAAATAAAATTTAAGGGAGTTGCAATAAAGCAACTCCCTATTGTGATAATGTAAAAATCTACTCTGCTCTTGCGTTAATTATATCTTTAACCTTCATTAATCTAGTTAAGGCTCCTCTTTCATTTTCATCAAGTTTCATTCTGATAAACTTAATTGTTTCTTCTAATTGAGGAATTGTCATATACTCAAGGGCATTAACTCTTCTTCTTGTTTTTTCAATTTCATCAGCCATTAACTGTGTTGACTTTTCAACCTCAGCTAGTTCAAGTAACTTTGGAAGTATTGATTCTAACTTTCCTATAGCATCATCTAATTCAGAAGATGTATTAGCAAATCCATATGGGTAAATGCTTCCTTCGCTATCTTGTAATTGTCTGTGGAATTTCATTTGTGGAACATTAACACTCATTATGTTTTTAGTTCCTACTTCAACAGATACACTATCTTTTGGATAAGCAACTGCTTCTTCTAAGAATTCCGAACTCATTACAGCACTTGCCATAACGAAATCTTTAAATGAACCTTCTAGTTCAGCTTCAACTGATTTTCTAAGCTCATTATTATATTTAACAAGATTAATGAATTGTCTCATTAATTCGTCTTGCTTATCTTTAAGAAGCTTATGTCCTCTTGCTGCAGTAGTTAATCTCTTCTTCAGCTTAGATAGCTCCATTCTAGTAGGATTGACATTTAACTTTGCCATATTCTACTCTTCATCTCCCTTTGGCATATACTTTTCAAGATATTCATCTCTGATTCTCTTAAGTTCAGTCTTAGGAAGAATCTTAAGTAATTTCCAACCTAAATTTAAAGTTTCTTCTATTGATCTATTTGTTTCAAATCCTTGAGAAACATATTGCTCTTCAAATGCTTCTGCAAATTTAGCAAACTTCTTATCTGTTTCTGATAATGCAGATTCACCTAAGATTGCTGATAATTCTTTAGCTTGCTTACCTTGTGCATAAGCTGAGAATAATTGGTTCATAGTATCAGCATGATCTTCTCTAGTCTTACCTTTACCTATCCCCTTATCCTTAAGTCTTGAAAGTGATGGCAATACATCTATTGGAGGCATAATTCCTTTTTTGTATAATTCTCTTGAAAGAATTATTTGTCCTTCTGTAATATATCCAGTTAAGTCTGGGATTGGGTGAGTTTTATCATCTTCAGGCATTGTTAATATTGGAATTTGAGTGATAGATCCACCTCTTCCATTAATTCTACCTGCTCTTTCATATAATGTAGAAAGGTCAGTATATAAGTATCCTGGATAACCTCTTCTACCTGGAACTTCCTTTCTAGCTGCAGAAACTTCTCTTAACGCTTCAGCATAGTTAGTAATATCAGTCATAATAACAAGAACATGCATATCTTTTTCATATGCTAAGAATTCAGCAGCAGTTAATGCCATTCTTGGTGTAGCTATTCTTTCAATAGCTGGGTCAGAAGCAAGGTTCATAAATAATACAGCATTATCTATAGCCCCAGTCTTCTTAAATTCATCAACGAAGAATTGAGATTCCTCAAAAGTAATACCTATAGCAGCAAATACAACTGCAAAGTTAGCATCTGAATTTAAAACAGTCGCTTGTCTTGCTATTTGTGCAGCTAATTGTGCATGTGGAAGACCTGAACCAGAGAAAACTGGTAACTTTTGTCCTCTAACAAGTGTATTTAATCCATCAATTGCAGATATCCCTGTTTGAATAAATTCTGATGGGAAATTTCTTGATACTGGGTTAATTGCTTCACCGTTAATATCTAATTGCTTTTCTGGTATTATCTTTGGCCCCTTATCAATTGGATGACCCATCCCATCAAATACTCTTCCTAACATATCTTCTGATACGCCTAATTGAAGTGGCTTTCCTAAAAATCTAGCCTTAGTTCCTTTTAAGTTAATCCCTGAAGATCCTTCAAATAATTGAACCATTGCTTTAGAGCCATTAACTTCAAGAACCTTACCTCTTCTTAATTCACCAGTTTGTATTTCAACTTCAACTAGTTCATCGTACTTAACGCCGCTAACTCCTTCAACAACCATTAAAGGACCAACAACTTCTGTTACTGTTCTGTATTCCTTAAGCATTAAGAACCCCTCCTTCGTTGATTAAAGCATCAATGTCAGCTCTTAATTCAGCAGCTATATCATCCATCTTAGCTATATCATCTTCGTGGATATATTTACTTCTTGCAATCTTATCTCTTACTTCTAATTCTAAGATTTTATCTAAGTAAACTCCTGCTTCTAAAGCTCTTTCAGCTTCTTTTCTAAATAATAATACAAGCTTTAACATCTTATATTGTTTATCTAATGAAGTATAAGTATCTATTTCATGGAAACCATTTTGTTGTAAATAGTCTTCTCTTATAGATTTAGCAACTTCTAATTTTAATCTATCTTTTTCTGATAATGCATCTATACCAACTAAGCTTACAATTTCTTGTAATCCTGATTCTTCTTGAAGTAAAGCCATTGCCTCTTGTCTTAAAGTAGACCAATCTTCAGCAACCGTCTTATTTAAGTATCCATCTACAGTATCAGCATATAATGAATATGAATTAATCCAGTTTATAGCTGGGAAGTGTCTCTTATATGCAAGTTGTGCATCTAATCCCCAGAAAACTTTAACTATTCTTAAAGTTGATTGAGTAACTGGTTCTGAAAGGTCTCCCCCTGGAGGCGATACCGCACCGATTGCAGTAACAGCACCTTGTCTTCCATCTTTACCTAAACAAACAACTTTACCAGCTCTTTCATAATAATCAGAAAGTCTTGAGCCTAAGTATGCTGGATAACCTTCATCCCCTGGCATTTCCTCAAGTCTACCTGACATTTCTCTTAATGCCTCAGCCCATCTTGAAGTAGAGTCAGCCATGATTGATACTGAGTATCCCATATCTCTGAAGTATTCAGCTATTGTTATACCAGTATAAATACAAGCTTCTCTAGCTGCAACTGGCATGTTTGAAGTATTAGCTATAAGTACTGTTCTCTTCATTAATGATTCGCCAGTTTTAGGGTCTTTAAGTTCTGGGAATTCGTTAAGAACGTCTGTCATTTCGTTCCCACGCTCACCGCATCCAACGTAAACAACTATTTCAGCATCTCCCCATTTTGCTATTTGGTGTTGAACAACTGTTTTACCTGCTCCGAAAGGACCTGGTACAGCAGCAGCTCCACCTTTGGCTACTGGGAAAAATGTATCGATAACTCTTTGACCTGTAGTCATAGGAGCTTCTGGCTTTAATTTTTGTGCATAAGGTCTACCTTTTCTAGCAGGCCATTTTTGCATAAGTTGAACTTCTCTATCTCCTTTAGCAGTTTCAACAACACAAACTGTATCTACAACTGTAAAGTCTCCTGATTTAATTTCTTTAATAGTACCTTCAATTCCGTATGGAACCATTATTTTGTGTAATACAACTGCAGTTTCTTGAACTGTTCCGATTACATCACCAGCTTCAACTTTATCTCCAACTTTAACTGTAGGATTAAAATTCCAAACTCTTTCTCTATTTAATGAAGTAACTGATACACCTTTTGTTAAGAATGGTGATTGAGCTACTTTTTCAAATGCATCTAGTGGTCTTTGTATTCCATCAAACATTGACTCTATAAGTCCTGGCCCAAGTTCGATACTTAAAGGTTCTCCTGTTGTAACAACTGGGTCCCCTGGCCCTATTCCTGTAGTTTCTTCGTAAACTTGGATAGATGCCTTATCGCCTCTCATTTCAATGATTTCTCCGATAAGACCCTTTTCTCCAACCTTAACCATATCATAAATATTTGCTTCGTCCATTCCTTCAGCAACAACTAAAGGACCTGCAACCTTGATTATTTTTCCGGTCTTCAACTCTCTAACCTGCCTTCCTATAAAATATTTACACCAACAGCTTTTTCCACGCTATCGCTTATTCTCTTTGAACCTATGTTTAAAGTTCCTTGATTGCTTGGAATTAATATTACAGCAGGAAGCATTTGCTTATTGTAACGCTCAATTGTTTCTTCTATTGTTGCTGCAACTTGTTCTGTTATAAAAATAACTGCGTATCCATTCATAGCCATTCTATCAACAGCAATTCTAGCCTCATCAGCTTCTACTACTGGAAATACATCAATACCTATAGCTTTGAATGCTAAAACCGAGTCTTTATCACCAACTACTCCAATTTTCTTATACATAAATATCACGCAGCCTTTCTCTTATTACTTCCTCAGCAATATTATTAAGCTTACCTACCATAATAATTCTTATTATCTTAATTTCTGTTTCTTTAGCATAAATGTATGATAAAATCCTTTCAGGTCCAAATGTTACTAGCTTACCAGTTTTCATAAGATCCATAATGTAATTATCACTTAATTTTTCTAAAAGATTTGCTGAATTTGTAGCTATGTACCCTTCAACACCATCTTTTATTAAATCAGAATATACACTTGTGCTTAATTTTGAAATAATATTTTCTGGTGTTTCATTTAATATAGATACTAATGTATCTTTGCTTATAGATCCACCGCTAACTAATACTTCTGAAGCAAACTCTCTTCCTTTACCTTGCTTTTTAATTCTTAACAAAGTTCTAATATTTGTAGCATCGATAATTGCATTTACAAGTTTATCTGTAAATTTATAATTTAAAGATTTCTTTATTTCTACTAATTCTTTAAACATATATCTATCTACTATAATATCAATTTTTTGAGGATCTTTATTTACTTCAAAATCAGCTATAACTTCTAGAACTGCTTTTTCAACATTTCCTTTTAAGTCTCTGAAATTATCTGTATCAATCTTTCTCTTTAAATCACTTAAATCTTCTTTTCCTAAATCTATTAGCATATTTGAAAAATCTTTATTTAAGAACTTTCCTTTTAATAAAACCTTAATATTATGGTATTTATATTTAATGCTCATTAAATCTACGATTTCTTTTACTGGGCATAGTTCATAAACTAACTTATAAACCCTTTTAAGTTCAGTACTTAAAATTTCTTCATAATCAGTAGCTCTTTTAACATTGCCCATTATATTTGCATACTCAGTTTCCCCAAGTATTTTTAAAACCTCGTCAGCAGAATTAGCTTCTAACATTCTTTCTACTTTGGCCTTATCAAGGAGTCTTGTTTCCAATACCCAAATTCTTGAAAGAGCTTGAGTAAATTGCATTACATCCATACTACCCCTCCTTAATTAAATAACACCTTTGCCACTTCAAACTCTAACTCATCTCTTAATGAGCTTACTAAAGCTTCATAAGTGCTATTTATTTCTATGCCATTATTTTCTAAGATAAAACCACCTTTAAATTTACCTGGAGTTTCACTTAAAGTTATTTGTGCATTTACTTTCTTATTTAATTCTTCAATAAACGCTGCATCTACAAACTTTAATCCTTGCTCATTTAAAACTAATGTTTGCTTGCCGCTTAAGTTCATTGATAAAATTGTATTTTTTAAAAAGTTTAAGAATTCTTCTTTAGATAAATTTGTTAATTTATCTATGCTTTTTTCAAAAACTTCATTAATAATTTCTTGCTTAGCTGCTAATTTGTTATTTCTAACTTTTAATTTAGCACTAGATATTACTCTTTCTTTTTTAGATTTTGCTTCAACTTCAGCCTTATCTAAAATTTCTTTAGCAATTTCATTTGCACTGCTTACTTTTTTAGAAATAATTTTATCTTTCTCTTCAGCAGCAGTAGCTAAGATTTTTTCCTTTCCAGCTTCTGCATCCTTAAGGATTTTAGAAGTTATATTTTTTACATTTGACATAATTTATATCTCCAATCTTATATTGACGCTAATTTTATATTGCGTTGTAAAATTACATTGCCATACTTACTAGCATGAATGATATAACGAATCCTAATAATGCATAAGTTTCAACCATAGCAGCTAAGATAATTCCCTTAGTGTTATGTTCTGGTCTCTTAGCTAATATTTGAATACCTGATGCAGCAACTCTACCTTGAGCTATACCTGAATATAAACCTGCTAAAGCGATTGGTAAACAAGCACCTACTAAATATAATCCTTGCTCTAAAGACATTCCTGGAGCCATCTTAGTGTAAGCAACGAAACCAACAACGAAACCATATAAACCTTGAGTACCTGGTAATAATTCTAATACTAACGCTTTACCGAACTTTTCTGGTTCTTCTGTAACTAATCCTGAAGCTGCTTCCCCTACTAGTCCAACACCTTTAGCTGAACCTATTCCTGATAAACCAACTGCTAATGCAACACCTAAAGCTGCAAATATTAAACCACCATTATTCTCCATAAAAAATTGTATCCATGTATTCATTTTTAAAATCCTCCTAATTTTCCTTTAAATTCATATATTTTTCTGATGCTTTAAATGGAGTAAATGCTTTTCCTCCACCTTCATAGAATTTTGAGAAATATTCTACATATTGTAATCTTGCTGTGTGAACATATGCTCCTAATAAACCTAATAATAGGTTAAACACATGAGCTGCTACGAACACAAGTGGTAATAATATTATTGCTGGACCAGTTAACGACTTCATTAATAAGTTTAACGCTCCTGCAATACATCCACCTGATAGCCCTAATGCCATAAGTCTTGTATACGAAACTAAGTCACCAATATAACCTGTTATTCCATATAAAGCATATAATCCTTGACCTATTTGAGCACCTTTTGTCTTTTCTTCTCTACCACCAGTTAATACTATTACAATCATACCAAATATCATTGCTGCTATTGCAATATATTTAACTATTGATGGCCATCCTAACATTATACAACCAGCTAATACACCAATTGATATTAATGTTATTAACCATGAACCAACATCATAAAATGCATCCCTTGGTTTTCCTGACTTAATAAGTGTATATGCTTTTATGCATAAACCAAATAATATTTGTATAACACCAAATACTATAGAAGCTACTAAAAGAGTATTAACATCTTCAGTTGGATTTATAAGTCCATGTATTTTTACTGCATCACCAAAGAATGATCCATAAATTAATCCTATAGCTATTGTTGGTATACTTAAAAATAAGAAAAATCTAGCAAAATCTTCATTTTTACTACTTAATTTTAAGAATTTCATTGCACAAAATGCAGCAATTAACATTACTAATCCGTATCCAACATCAGCAACCATCATCCCAAAGAATATTAAGTAAAATGGCACTAATAATGGAGTTGGATCAACTTCATTATATTTTGGTAAACTATACATTTCTGTAACAGACTCGAATGTTTTATTAAGTATTCCATTTCTTAATTTAACTGGAACTTCCTCAATTTCATCCTCTTTTACATCTTCAAATGATATATAATAATCATCATTTAAAACTTCTTTACATATATTTTGTAATTTTTCATTATTTTCTACTTCACACCATCCTTGAATTGCAACAGTATTAGTAGTTCTTAAGAAGTTATTTGAAGCCTTATATCTTAAAACAGCGTTTGTAAGATAATCATAAACTAACTTCATTTTATTGTAGTCTTCTTCAAAAGAAGCTACTTCTTCTTTTACAAAGAATATTTTAGACTTTAATTCTTCTATTTCATGAGCATGATTTGTTATAATCACTTGTGGTATTTCATTAAACTCTGATTTAAATGAACTAAATCCAAATCCTCTTAAAATGTTTAATACTTCATCATGTCTTTCACTTAAAGACACAACTAATATGTTTATATCATTATTACCTCTTGAGATAATTTCAACATATTCAGAATCTAAACTTTTATTAAGTTGTTCTTCATATTGTTTTGAAATACTTCCAATAAAAGTTGATACCATGTTTAGCTCATTTAGAGCTTCAAAAGAAATATCTAAGGCTTGCCATGGATTTAAAACTTCAATTTCACCTTCTAGCTTAGTAATCTTACTTTCTATGCTATGAAGCTCATCTTCCTTTTCCTTAACTTTCGAATAAATCTCATTCCAGTTAATATTTTCAACTGCTTTTTCTAATTCATCAATAGTTAAGTTTTCCTTGTCATCCTCTAATGCCTTTAGTCCTGACTTTTTAGGTATATAGTGAGTTAAAAAGTCTAGAGTAGTTTTAGCCTTTGATAAATCTTCTTCGTACTTTGCAATTCTTGAATCTACTTCATCCTTATTAAGAGACTGTAACTCTTCATTGGCCTCTAACAAGTTTTCATCTTGTAAATTTATAAACTCTACATTTGAAAAACCTTGTAGCCTACGAAGAAGTTCTTCTTTTTTAGATTCAAAAGTAAGCAAAGTGAATTTGTTCATCTTAACTATTGCCATGAATCTTCACTATCCTCTCAACAACTATATTAATAGCATTATCTTTTAAATCTTGAGACATATTACGTATAGCCTCTATTTCTTTATCTCCCATCTTTAAGATAGGTTCAGCATTGCTATTTCCTTCTTCTAAAGCAGCATTTAATAAGTTATTAGCTTTTATTTTAGCTTCACTTACTATTTGATCATATTTAATATCAGCTTCTTTAGTCGCATTGCTAATAATTTCTTTTGCATTTTGTTTAGCATCTAAAATTATTGTTTCAGCTTTTTTCTCAGCTTCCTTTATCTCATTAATTGCTTCTAATGCCAAAGTCTCACCACCTTTACTATATACAAGTTGGATAATATAAATATTAATACTTTATATAGTATTAATTACTTTTTATCTCCTTATTAATTATACACTGTTTTTACAATTTTTCAACTTTTTTTTATTAACATTTCCTAAACAACACTTTAATATTAAAATAATTATCTGTTTATTAAAAATTTATTTATTTTATTAATATTATTTTTATAATATCAATTCTTCTTTAATCTTCTAGTTATATCAATCATTTCACCTTCGTATGAATATAAGAAATATACTTTTTCTTTCCTTATACTATTATTTTTTATAAATTCATTTATATTTATACTAAAACTTTCAATGTAATAATCTTTAAATGAGTATTCTTCTCTAAGAAAATCCTTAATTTCATTTTCAACACTCTTTTCTACTCCTTTCCCCAAAAACTCAGGCATTCCTCTTCTTTTATTAAATAATAAATAATCATATTTTATTATGTCTCGTAATATTTCACTATCTAACTTTGTTATATCCATATTAAAATCTAAAAATACTCTATAATACTCACTATTTCCTATATTTCTATCAAAATATCCCTTTTTATCAAAATAATTTCCTAACTCTAGATAAAAATCGTAAGGTGTTTTAAAACTATTTATTAAAAATTTTATTATATTATTAAATTTCTGAGAATTATAGTATTTATCAACCATATTTTCTATTTTTTTTAATATTAAAAGTTCATCATATGATATATCATTAGTTTCTAATATTTCATATGGAGGATATGGTGAATACTTCATTCCATATTCTTCAGCTTCTTCTCTCATAGAAGATCCTCTAAGTAATTTTAAAAATCCTAACTGAATTTCTTCTGGACCTATACTATAAACATCATTAAATGATTTTTTAAATGATATTATATCTTCTCCTGGCAATCCAGCTATTAAGTCTAAATGTTGCTTAATATTTTTAATCTCCAATAGTTCAACTACCTTTTCTTTTATATCACTAAAATTAACAAATCTATTTATCTTATTTAACACTTCATCATTAGTTGTTTGTACTCCTACCTCAAATTGAAATCTATCTTTAGGAGCCTTTCTTAATAATTCTAACTCTTGTGGTTTTAATATATCTGCAGAAATCTCAAAGTGGAATTGTGTATTAGTATCTGCATTAATTAAAAATTCCCATATAGCCATTGAAAATTTAAAATTGCAATTAAATGTTCTATCAACAAACTTAACTAATCTAACTTTTTTATCTATAAAATATTGCAGTTCTTTTTTAACTCTTTCTATATTTAAAAATCTTACACCATGTGTAGTAGAAGAAAGACAATATTTACAATTAAAAGGACAGCCTCTAGAAGCTTCATAATAAACTATTTTATTATCTAAATTTTCATCTTCCTTATACGGAAATACTATTTCATCCATATTCATCAACGGTCTATTACCATTGCTAATAACTTTATTATTTTCTTTAAAATATAAACCTCTTACATCTGTTATATTTCTATTGCCTAATAAATATTCTACAAACTCTCTATAAGTTTTCTCTCCCTCACCTTGAATTACATAATCTCCTGAAAGCTCTTTTAAGATATTTAAACTATCATAAGAAACTTCAGGTCCCCCATAAACAATTTTTATATTCTTATCTATTAGCTTTATTAAATTTGACAACCTTTTAACTACTTCTATATTCCAAATATATGTTGAAAACGCTACTACATCTGCCCTTTCTTTAATTATTTCTTCTAATATTTTTTCATCTCTATCATTTATTGAAAATTCTCTTATTTGACATTCGTAATTTATATCCTCCGTAAATGCCTTTAAATACCTAACTGCTAAATTGCTATGAACAAATTTCGAATTTATAGCTGTTAATAATACCTTCATTTTTTTCTTCCCTTCATCTATTCATTTTATTTTTTTACCTTTTACAAAAAAAATATCTTCCCAAACTTTTTCTTCTTTTATATCGTATATATCACCCAACATTTTTTTTGTATCATCTATATTTGATTTAGAGATTGGGTTTAAATTTTTAAACTCAAACTCTTTTGTTTTACCTGATGGTAATACTGCCATAACTTTATTATTTGATACTTCTCCAATTTCTTTATTTATGTCCCATATATATATTTCCCCTCCAACTTTAACTAACTTACTAGCTTCTCTAATTAAATTAAACTTACTAGACTCTCTCCATATACTACTTAAATAAAAAAACACTGTACACGTGTCATATCCTCCATTAGTAGTTTTTTCATCAATTGCACCTTCTAATAAATCTACAGAAACTTCATCTATAGCATCTTTTGAAATATTATATATTACTCCATAGCTTTCCCCAACATCTAATACATCTCCAGTTAATTTTATATTGCTTAAGTTTAATATAATTGTTTTTCCCATAAATACCACTCCCTAAAATAAAAAAATTTAATTCTTTATAGATTTTACTATTATATGTATATAATTATGTAACTTATTTTAAATTAAATCATATTTTTTATTATGTATTCAGATTTAGTAGTATTTACTCTTACCCATGTATATTACCTCATTTAGTTACATTAATGCAAAAAAATATTTTGAAAATAACTTTCAAAATATTTTTTAATATTCTTATTTACTTTTTTTTATTTTACTCTTATACATTATAACTATTATTATTGCCATTACGAAAACTATAATAAATGTCCAAATTATATTCGGCAAATTAAATATAGTTGTATTTATTTGTCCACCTATTTTATATAAGCAACCACCCTTACTATCTAATATATATATATTCGCATCATTGTACTTTATTTTCTCTATATGACTATCTTTATCTAATTCCACTATTACTTTAGATGTATCATTTTCAGTTAAAACATATATATAGTTATCTACATTATCAGCAAATATTACAGTATCTTTAGGGAAGCATTTTCCTTCATAGTCGATAGTTAATCCTTTTAATGAAGCTACTTTATCATGTTGATATCTAGGCCCTAAAGTAACTTCAGTTGGATGGTTAGCTATAACAAAAGAAAGTTTATTAGTTCCATCTGAAAATCTTGGAGAAGTAATTGGATCTCCTCCACTAAAATCTGGCCAACCATACCAAGCTTTTTCCTTTATATCATATATATAATCAGCATCATCTTTAACAGCCCTTAATCCACTATCTTCCATACCTCCAACTATAGCTGTTAGTTTCCCTAGACTATTTATCGCTAATCCTTCAACATTTCTAATTCCTGTAGCATATGTTATAAATTCATTACTATTTAAATCATATCTTAAAATACTTGCGTTACTTAAAACATTTTCTTTAATTTTCTGCCCTTCTATAACCTTTTCCCCAAATGGAACAAATGCATAATTATTATTATATCCTATGCCCGTTGATTCCCACTCAAAAGATGCTTTGTCCTCATTTTTATTATTTTCATCAACAATTCCAGAGTTAGTATTAGAGCCTATACTTATATACAAATAATCTCCATTCAAAATAATATTTGTTTTGTAATTTAATCCATTATTAGGTAAATTATTAATTAACTCTGTATATTGTTCCTTATTTACATCATACAGCAATACTCTATTGTCACTTGCAATTATAATATCATTATTATAGCAAGCTATATCATATATATTTAAAGACTTATCATATACTAAAATTTCTTCTTTATTATCTTTATTAATCATCTTAATAGTATTTTTAAATGCTATATATAAATTATTTTCTTTATCAAAATCAAAAGAAACTGCTCCTCCTAACCCCTTTGTATTTATAGACCAATCAACATTTTCATAGATAAGATTTAAATCATATCTATTGCTAAATTTATAAATTCCAAATGATAAACTAACAATTATTATAGAAAATATTAAAAACTTAAGAAATCTCCACATTACTCATCCCCCTTTATATTTTTATTTATATTTTCCCACTAACAAAATATTACTTAATAATTAAATAATAACTAGTTAATATCATATTATCTAATTTTACCGAATAAGTATTAATGTAATTCACTAAAATCTTTTAACTAAAATTTAATTTTAAAAGTAGACTTACAAACTTTACTTAAGGGGGCTAATTAACTTTGGAGAAGGATATATTTTTTAAAAATTCATTTTTTCTTACTGTTGCTAATATAACAACTGGAATACTAGGATTCATTTTTTCCATGTATTTAAATAATTTAGCTGGACCTGAAGGAGTTGCTCTTTATGGTTTAGTAATGCCTGTTTATAATCTGTTTATTTGCTTAATGACTGCAGGTATTATAGCTGCTATTTCTCAAAGATCTGCAATATATCAATCAAAAGGAGAATATAATAATTTATTTAAAACTATTCGTTCAGTTGCTTTCTTTAACATAATTTGGTCTATTGTTATAGGAATTTTAGTTTTCTTTCTAGCTCCATACATAAGTAAATATGGTATAAAAGATATAAGAACATTAAATGCCATCAAAGTTACCTGTCCTGCAATGGTGTTTATTGCACTTTCTAATATATTAAAAGGCTTCTTTTATGGAACCTCAAAAATTGTTGTTCCTGCAATTGTTGATATCTCCGAAAAAGCTATGAGAATTATAACTATCGCTTTATTAGTATATGTTTTTAAAGCTCAATCATTATCATCTTTAATAACACTAGCTTATGTATCCTTAGCCTTAGGAGAATTACAAAGTTTAATATTACTATTTTTTTACTACAAATACACAAAAAAAAGAATGCCTACTAGTAAAGAAATTCCTGAAAGTAAGGCTCAACTTATTTTTAATGTATTGTTAATTTATTTGCCTTTATGTTTAAACGGTTTTTTAGGAAATACATTTGCAACTATTTCAACATTAATTGTACCAAGACAACTAGTAGCTTCTGGACTTGATTATAGTTCTGCATTAAACCTTATTGGTAGATTTAATGGAATGGCTTTGACTATAGTAACATTTCCACTTATAGTCGTTAATTCAATAAATACATTACTTGTACCAGATTTATCACAAAGTATAAGTACTGGTGAATATTATAGTGCTTCACAAAGAATTAAGACTATTTTAAAAATTGCATTTTTATTAGGTATGGCTACTACTATCATTTGTCAACTTATTCCTGATTCATTAGGTCAAATGTTTTTTCAAAGAGATGATTTAGGTTTATATATTAGGCTTTCTTCTTTATCAGCACCTATTTTCTTTGTTGCTAATACAATGTTTGGAATTTTAAACGGCCTAAACAGGCAAAGTATAATTTTAAGAAACTCTATAATAATTTCACTTACTGAAATATTTTGTCTTTACTTCTTTACCAGAATACCTAGCATAAATATTTTTTCTTATATAATAACAATATTTATTACTTCTACTTTAGGATTAATAATAAACTTACGTGAAGTAAAAAAACATATAGAACTAAATTTATCAATATTTAATATAGTGATCTTCTCTCTTACTGGAATATTAGTTTATTTAATGTTGAAGTTATTTACAACTAGATTATTAGATGGATTATTTTTAAGTAAGAATATAATTGTAATAACTTTAACATTTGCTATTTTTGCATACCTAAGCAGATTTGGATTAGATGAAGATTAATATCCAATGAAATATTTATTAACAAAAAAGTTCATTATCCTAATTATAGATAATGAACTTTTAATAATTTTATTTTACATATTTTTCCTTAAAAACCTTGGTAATAAAGTAAATAATTTAGGTGAAATCATATCTAAATCCTTTTTATTTATGCCTCCAAGGAAAATTAAAGCACATAGATATATGATTCCTCCAACTCCCATAAGAATCAATATAACAAAAGCAGTTATAATTCTTCCACTTCCAATTATATTTGTAATTCTATCAATTGGAATTCTACAACCATAAATCCCTAAAGCCATAAGTGCTGAAGATATAGTAGGAATAATTGCTAATTTAAATATAGGGATTCTCATCTTAAATATTCTTATTAATCTTCTATGGTTTATAATAACAGGAAGTAAGAATGCAAAGAAGCTTGCAAAAATTGCTCCTAATATGTTTATATCCTTAATAGCCACTAAGAAATAATTAATAATAAACTTTATAATTATCCCTAATAAAGCTGTACTTAGTACTAAATATACTTTATTAATCCCTTGTAATATGATGTTTTGAATTGCAGATATGGACATAAATATCAATACTATTGAACCATACTTTAACATTTCATATCCAGCTGTTGTGTTAAATAGCATTACGTATATATCTTTACTTAAAATTGATAACCCTACTGCTGCTGGTATAGTTATTAAATAAGTTATTTTAAAACTATATGCCATTTGAGATTTTAACTCTTTTCTATTCTTTTGTATATACGCTTGTATTATTTTAGGAAATACCGCAGCGCTTAATGCAGTAACTAATGCAAAAGGCACATTCAATAATGTATTGTAATATCCTAATACACCATACAACCTTCTTGATTCTGCATTTGAAAAACCTGCTGCAAGTAATCTAGCTTTTACATTTATAGTATCAACTAGCCCTCCAGCATTTTGCAATCCAGCCACCATTATTATTGGTACACCATAAAATAGAAGCTTCCTTAATATTTTTTTATTGCTTATTTGCTTTTCAGATTTATCTTCTAGTTCAGCCTTACCTTCGTAATCAAGTTTATCATACATTATCAATATAAATATTAAAGCTGCAATTGCGCCTATTGTAGTTCCTACTGTTCCTCCTGCGCTGCCCCATTCAATGCTAATTTGAACAAATACATATGCAAATATTAAACTTAATACTATATTAACTATTTGCTCAAGCACTTGAGATATCGCTAATGTTTTCATATCTTCTGTACCTTGCATATAGCCCCTATATGTTGCTAATATACAGCTAAAAAATACTGTAGGAGCTAAAAACCTTAATGATAAAGCTGCTTCTGACCACTCTGTACCTGAAGCTATAACCTCAGCTAAAGCCATAAAAGCTATTGTAATAATAGCACCTATTATAGCTAAATATGTTCTTGCAACTTTCATAGCTCTTAGAGCATCTTCATGATGCCCTTGAGCTCTTAATTCTGATACAACCTTTGCAACTGCTGGTTGTGCACCTAAGCTTGTAATAGCTAATATAAAAACAAAATATGAATAACTTGCATTATATATTCCAATTCCATCTTGCCCTATAATAGCATTTAATAACGGTATATATGCAGCTGACAATATTTTAACAAGTATTCCTGCCACAGACAGTATAAGAAAACTACGACCCACTGACTTCTCTTCCATAACTTTCCCCTTTATACGTTCTTATATAGTAAATTTAAATACATCCTTCTTTATCTTCTTAAACATCGGTGGAAGTGCTTCTGCTATTGTCTTATTTTTTAAATATTCTAGCTTTCCATCTGCTCCCTTAAATATAAGCTTATATGCATAAAGGAACTGATAATTTAATCCAAACTTATTATCAAAGAATGAATTTAACTTTCTGTCTCCATATTTAAAATCACCTATTATTGGATTGCCTAAATGACTTAAATGAGCTCTAATTTGATGGCTTCTACCTGTAATCAGATCAATCTCAAGTAATGAATATGCTCCATTAGTTTGAACAGTCTTTACTTCCATAGAAATTTCTTTTGTATTAGGTTTCTTTTCATCATATACCTTTGATATATTTTCATTTTCATTTTTTGAAATATAACCTCTATATATTCCATCTTTTATTTTCCCTTTTACTAAAGCATTGTAATATTTTTTTACCTTACCTTCTCTTATCATCTCATTCATTGTTCTTAATGACTCGAAATTTTTTCCGAATATAACAACACCTGAAGTATTTCTATCCAATCTATTACATGGAGCTGGTGTAAATGTCTTTTCTTTCTCTGGTAAGTAATCCCCTTTTCCATGTAGGTATGATAATACATAATCAGTAAGTGATGCTTGTGCAGCCTTTTGATCTGGATGAACTAAAACACCAGGCCATTTTTCAACAATTACTATATTATCATCTTCATATGTAACCATAAGTCCACTATAATTTACTTTTATAAATGAATCTTCTTTTTTCTCTTGTTTGCTTTGGATATACCTTATCTCAATAATATCTCCTAATTCTAAAGAATAATTTTCTTTTTTCTTTACCCCATTTACCCTTATATCACCTTTTCTTAATGCTTTAAATATAGCACTTAAAGGTACATCTTTTAAATATTTTCTCAAAAACTTATCTAGTCTTTGCCCTGCCTCATTTGTTCCTATTTCAATTTTCAAAAAATCAACTCCTATATTATGTATATGAAACAACTCTTCTCTATTGGATCACAGTTGTAAATTCATCTTACCAAATCAAAGATTTAGAGATTCATTTATGAAACAACTATCCTCTATTCAATCAGAGTTGTAAACTCATTATTGTTATATAAATTCCCATTTTATTAGATTAATATTATTTTTCTAAGTTGTCAAATAATTCATGGCAACTTCACATTGAATTGCTACTCCAATAGGTAGTGCATCTTCATCTATGTCAAATAAACTATTATGTGCTGGATATATTATTCCTTTTTCTTCATTTCTAATTCCTAGGAAATAAAATACTGATGGTACTTTATTTGCAAAGTAAGCAAAACTTTCTACTCCTAATTTAGGGTTCTTTTGTACTTTAACATTTTCAGTTCCTATAATATTCTTAGCTGAATCCTCTAATATTTTCACCATATCATCATCATTATATAAACAAGGATATGATTCTTCTATTTCAATTTCTGCACTTCCTCTAAAAGTTGTACATACCCCATTGACAATTTCCTTTAATCTTAATTTAGCAAATTCCCTATCTTCATTTGTCATAGTCCTTATTATTCCACCTAATTTTACTTCATTAGGTATTATATTTTGTGCTGTTCCACCATGTATACTACCAATTGTTACAACTGCTGGATTAACAGGCTTTATCTCTCTACTAACTATACTTTGCAGTGAAGTAACAACATGACTTGCCATAACTATTGGATCAATAGCTGTATCAGGATAAGCTCCATGTCCTCCTGAACCCTTTATTGTAATATTAAAAGGATTAGATGCAGCATTTACTGTACCTCTTCTAACCATTATCATCCCTGCATCTAATGTTTCTTCAACATGTAATCCACACATAACATCTACATTTGGATTTGTTAAAACTCCTTCCTCTATCATCACCCTTGCTCCACCAGTAGTTTCCTCTGCTGGTTCAAATATCAACTTTATAGTTCCATTGAATTTGTCTTTATTTTTATTTAATAACTTTGCTGCACCTAATAAAATAGTAGTATGTCCATCATGTCCACATGCATGCATCTTTCCACTAATCTTTGATGCATAACTACAAGACTTTTTATCCTGCATTGGTAATCCATCAATATCTGCCCTTAAACCTATTACTTTCTTATTTTCCCCTTCTTTAGTACCTTCTATTATTCCACATACACCAGTCCCAGCAAATTCTTTAAAGGTAATTCCTTCTTTTGTTAAAAAATCTTTTATAAATTTAGATGTATTAGTTTCTTCGAAGCCTAACTCTGGATATTGATGCAAAGTTCTTCTTATTTCAATTAATTCATCCTTAATATGATTCGCTTCTATATTAAAATTTTTCATAAATAAAAACTTCTCCTAAAAAAATTTACAGGCTTATATTAAAAAATATAAGCCTATTTAGATTAATTATATATTATGCATGCTTTTTATTCAATTAATTTGATAATGTATCTCTTTTTATTTATCTTAACATTTTTTCCAACTCATACAATCTAAATCTTTCTGGCTGTTGGAACTCTGCTCCTGATGATCTTTTTTCTATAAGCTTTTTATACTCCTCAAATTGTGCATCTCCTAGTTTTTTTCTTATTACATTTAACTCACATTCTTGAATATATTCTCTTTCTTCTTGAGACAACATCATATATTTATTTAACTTTGAAATTATTTGATTTAAATTTTCCTTTTCATCCGTACTAATTAAATCACCATTCTTTTCAATAAATATTTCTAACTTTTTCCCTTCCTCTGGTGAATAAGCTAATGTTGCCTCTGTAAAACTATTTAAACTTATAGTAGTAATAATTACAAATAAAATTAACTTTATATATTTTCTATATTTACACATAATAAATCCACCTTTTGCAAAAGATTTTATATACTTATTATTACCCTTTTGCAGAATATTAATTAATATTACTTAATTAATATTATTAAGTTATTTTCCATTAATATTCTTAAAGAAAAACTTCTATCTATATCTTCCTTAAATTCTAATGTTATTCTATCTCCCTCTATTAACTTTACTTTTGCATCTCCATACTGTCTATGATATAAAGCATCACCTTTTTTTATTCCATAATCCACAGAATTACTTTCTTCTTCTAATCCACTTTCTAAAACAAATCTAGATATATCACTAAACTTACCTCTAATAGTTTTAGGTGAAAATACATATAAATTTTTAATAGCTCTAGTAATTGCAACATAGAAAAGCCTTCTTTCCTCTTCTAAATTCTCTTCTATTGATGATTTATGCGGAATTGTTTCTTCTACGCAATTAATAATAAATACATTTTTAAATTCCATACCTTTTACACCATGTATTGTACTGAGAATTACACCATCTTGAACCACTTTACTTTTCTCTATCTCTTCTTTAACGTTATCTACATGTGTTAAAAATTCTGATATATTTCTAAACCCTTCTATAGCTCCTTTAAATTCCTCTAACACATCTTCTAAGTCACTAAAATTTTGATTAAATTTACTTGCATATTCTCTTAGATAATCAATATACCCTAAAGAAGATATTATATATTGTACAGCACTTCCCAGAGAAATCTTATTAAGATACGCAATATCCTTCTTTAAATCATTTAACTTTTTTGCTTGAAATGGTGCAGTATCACTTTTATCTATAAGAATATCAAATACATTCTTATACTCTTTATAATTTCCTACATAACTTAAATTACTTTTACTAATATACCTAAATGGCTTATTTATTATAAAATTAAAGGCTTCTCTATTATATGGATCTATTGATAGCATTAAATAGTTTATTATATCTTTACATATAAAATGCTCAAAAAAATTATATCCTTTATCTAATAAGAAAAAAGGTATTTTTCTTCTTGTAAAAGTATCTATTAAACTTCTTGCTTCCATATTAGTTCTATATAATATAGCATTGTTACTATAATCTTCACCAATAAAGGATTTAATAATATTTACAATTTCTTCACCTTGCAAAAATTCATTATAAGGTTTCATAAATTTTATAATTCCTTTTTCAGACTCAAATGATAATATCTCTTTATTATTTCTACCTAAATTGTTATAAATTAACTTTTTAGACATATCAATTATATTCTTTTTACTTCTATAATTTGTTGACAAGTATACTTTTTGCCCATTAATAAAAGATTTATCAAACTCTACCATATATTCAGGCTTAGATCCTCTAAATGAATATATACATTGATCTTCATCTCCTACAGCAAACAACTCATTTCCATCATTTATCATTTTTAAAAAGGCTATTTGCAACTCATCACAATCCTGAAATTCATCAACTAAAACATATTTAAATAAATTTTTATATTTATTTAATATATTAGAGTTATTCTTAAATAGATATAATACTCTTACAGATAAATCATCAAAATCCCAAAGCTTTTCTTTTTCTTTATGCTTTTCATATTGCTCATAACACTCTTTAAAAATTTCCATAGATATTGATGGTGAAAATTCCTCTAATTCTCCTAATGATGTTTTAAATAATGATATGTTATTTAAAACATCTCTAACTTTATCATCATTTACATCATCAAAATATTTTCCTAATACCCCTTTTACTATTCCGTGTCCTTTACCAGCATCTATTATTTTTATATCAAAACCTTCTCTAAGTAAAATCTTATAAAATAATCCATGAAAAGTTCCAAAAAAAGGTGCTATATCTTTTTTAAAAATATTTTTGTATCTTGATTTCATATTCTCAGCAGCTGCTCTAGTGAATGTTATAACAATAATATTTCCAACCTTAACTTTTCTTTCTTCAATAAGATGATTAACTCTATTTATTATAACTGTTGTTTTACCACTTCCTGGAGCAGCTACTACTAATGTATTTTTACCTTTAATATTAATTGCTTTCATTTGGTAATTATCTAATGCTATTTTCATACATACTCCTTAAATATAATATACTTTAATTATTGACTTCATTATAATATAAATAACTATATTGTAATAATTTATATATAGATGTACAATATCTTTAGGTATTTTTCAATAAAGGAGATAAAAATGGAAAATTTAATGAGATTTGACGTTACTAACGAAAGAAATCTTACAATGCTTGTAGATTTTTATGAATTAACAATGGCTAATGGATATTTTAATAAAGGAGTAGAAGATAGAATAGCATACTTTGATATGTACTTCAGAAGAGTACCTGATGGCGGTGGATACTGTATCATGGCTGGAGTTGATCAACTTATTCAATATTTAAATAATTTATCATTTACTAAAAGTGATATTAAATACTTAGAAGAAAAAAATATTTTTTCAAAAGAATTTTTAGATTACTTAAGAAACTTTAAGTTTGAATGTGATGTTTGGGCCATTCCTGAAGGAAATCCTGTTTTTCCAAATCAACCTTTAGTAACAGTTAGAGGTCCTGTTGTACAAGCTCAATTTGTTGAAACAATGATACTTTTAACTATAAATCACCAAACATTAATAGCTACTAAAGCAAATAGAATTTGTAGAGCTGCTAATGGAAAAACTGTTATGGAATTTGGCTCAAGACGTGCCCAAGGTTATGATGGTGCCATATATGGTGCAAGAGCCTCTATAATAGGTGGCTGTGATTCTACTGCTTGTACAATTGCTGACAAATATTTTAACGTTCCTGCCGTTGGAACAATGGCACATAGTTGGGTACAACTATTTGATACTGAATATGAAGCTTTTGAAGCTTGGGCTCAAACATATCCTGACAATTGCTCTTTATTAATCGATACTTATAATGTTCTTAAATCTGGTCTACCTAATGCTATTAAAGTTTTTGATAAAGTTCTAAAGCCACTAGGTAAAAGACCAAAAGGAATAAGAATTGATTCTGGAGATATAACATACTTAACTAAAAAATGTAGAAAAATACTTGATGAAGCTGGTTATAACGATTGTAAAATAATTGTGTCTAACTCTCTAGATGAACATATAATAAGAGATGTTTTATCACAAGGAGCTTGTATTGATTCATTTGGCGTTGGTGAAAGACTAATAACTGCAAAATCTGAACCTGTATTTGGTGGTGTTTATAAACTTGTAGCAGTTGAAAAAGAATCTACAATAATTCCAAAAATTAAAATTAGTGAAAATAGTGAAAAAATTACTAATCCTGGTTTTAAAAAAATATATAGATTATTTGATAAAAGTACTGATATCGCAATAGCTGATGTTATTTCCCTAAATGACGAACAAATAGATGAAAACTCGGAACTTGAAATATTCCATCCAATTCATACATGGAAAAGAAAAAAAATAACCAATTTTTATGCGAAAGAATTATTAGTTAAAATTTTCGAAAAAGGTGAGCAAGTTTATTCTTCACCTTCAGTATTAGAAATCAAAGAATTTTCTAAACAAGAAACCTCTAAATTATGGCCTGAAATTTTAAGATTTGAAAATCCTCATACTTATTATGTGGATCTTTCACCAAAACTTTGGAAATTAAAACAAGAACTTTTAATGGAAAAAAAACACTAAAAAATATAATAGTCACTGATACCTTACTTCAGTGACTATTATATTTACTCATCTTTATACCCTACATATGCCGGAATTATATACTCCAAACTTTTATCTTCTGAATAAATAAAATCATCATCAATAATTTCTTTAAAAATAACCTTATCTCCTACTAAATGTTCAACAAAAGGACAAACTTCATTGTTATTTTTAGTTGGACTCATTGGACATTCATTACTACAACTTATCTTCTCCCTCTTACTTGACCAAAATGGACATTTACTCATAACCCATACCCCCACTTTATTTGTAAACAAAATTATCAGTCTATTATATATGCTTTTATACACAAATAAACTTTTCTTCCATTTCCAACAATGTCTTGTACTATTTATTTATAATATAACATATTTTCTCATTAAATCAATATTTTTATATTTTTTTGATAAAAAAATATCAATCTCCTCATAAAAGAAATTGATATTTTAAAAATATATATTCTATTTTTTAATAGCAGAGTTTTTAACAACTGATATTTTTATTATTTCATTTTGGAATGCTCTTAATAAAGCCTTTTCTAAAACTTTTTGTTGATCAAAGTTTTCAATATCTCTACATTCAGCAAAAACTTTATTCAATTCTCCATCAACATTTGTATATGTTAATGTCACATATGGCTTATCATATTCAACCTTTACTATCTTTAATCCCCAAGAAATTTGAGCATAATCACCATCTAGTGTTAACTTAGTTAAAGATTTTAATTTTTCATTTTCAGCATTTGGATCATTAATTATTAATAATTCATCACCAACTTTATACTTTGCCATATAAATCCTCCTTTATATTTATATTAATTCCAAATTATATTTTTTGCAATTAATATCATAATATGTAACTATTATTTCTAATTCTCCTTATAAAATATCATAATTTTTATAATTTTACAATAAAATTTTATTGAATTTTATTTATTAATTAATAAATATTATTGACAAATAATTATAACTTTTAATATAATATTATCAAATATATATAGGAAGGTGCACCTTATGGAAGATATAATTCTAACCTTTAAAGAAAAGAAATTAAAATTAACACCTCAAAGATTAGCTGTTTATCAATATCTAAAAAGCACTCGTGAACATCCTTCTGCCGAAACTATTTATAAAGCTTTACAACCAAATTATCCTACTATGAGTCTTGCAACAGTGTATAAAACACTAAAAACTTTAGTAGAAATTGGTCTTGTACAAGAAATTAACATTGGCGAAGGTAATTTTAGGTATGATGGAAATTGTAGTGAACATGGTCATATACAATGTATTAACTGCGGTAAAGTAGATGATCTATGCGATGTAGATTTTTCCCCTCTAAATAAAATGGTTGAAGAAAATACGCAATATAAAGTTAAATGGAATAAACTTTTCTTTTATGGTTTATGTAAAAATTGTCAGTAGAATTTTCTACTGGCTTTTTTTATTTTATAGAAGAATTTATTACCTAATATCTTCATATACTTAACTGAGGTGATACTATGTTTAATTTTATAACTATAAAAAAAAATACTCTTATAGCTTTCATTATTATATTTTTTTTAATAAATATAAGCATAATAACTATAATTAATACATATTTACAAAATTCAGAAACTCTATCTAATAAAATTTTAGAAAGCAACCAAGAATATGACTTTGATTGTGATGGAGAAAATGATGAATTAACAATTCTCTCAACTAATTCAACCTACTCAATAAAAATAAAAAACTCTACTGGCGAAATATTATTAAAGAGTAATAAATTTGATTACTCACTTTTAGATATAGCCCCCTCTTGTAGGATAAATATTTCCTACATAGATTTAAATCGAAATAAAATTCCTGAATTAATTATTAGCGGTTTTAAAAACAATAAACCAACTTTTTATATCTTCCAATGGATGGATAATAATTTTAAAGAAATTCTTTTTTCTCAAAATAATATTTTAGGAATCTTAGATTATAATAATTCTAGAACCCCAAAGTTATTTACAACTAATTCAGCTACTGGAGACAAAGGTACTAATAGCTATATATTAAATTCTAATTCAATAAAAGATATTACTTTTAGTAAGCAAACAATTCCATCATTAAACAATATTCAAACACTTATTAACCTTATTGAAGCTGATTATGAACTAGACGATGCTCCTGATATATTTACTTCATATATTCCAAGTGAAGAACTAGGAATCCTTTGGAATCTAGATAAATCTACTTATCGCTATTCTTTTCAAAAAGGTTATTTCTATGACATATCCTGGGATAATTCAGGAAAGTCAACCTCAATATACTGGGTACTTTCATTTGAAAAAATTAATTTTATTAATTCAAATACTACTCCTGAAGAACTCACTATGCATGTAAAGGTAAATCTAGAAGAACTAGACGAATATAAAATCTCTTCTATAGTAAAGAATTAAAATAAAAGGCCGCTATAAAAGCGGCCTAAAAGGGGGATGGGGGGGTTTAGCTTTAATGAAGATTTTCTTCATTAGCTATAGGAGAATACTCTCCGGTACAATAATAGTATTAACCTTTCTAAAAATTTTATTCATCTATTATTATTAATAATATTACTCATCAAAAGCTCCATCATTATACATGAGAATTATCTTATCTATAAAATCTCCTCTTTCTCCACCTACAATACTTCTAATAGCTTTTAACATTTTCATATTTTCATCATTTCTATCACTACTTCCTTCAAAAACACTACTATTAACGCTCTCCCCATTTTCATCTCTACCGCTATTATCATTGTCTTTATTCAAATTACTATTTTGATTTATTGAAGTTCCCATAGGATTCATATTTCCCATTAAATTTCCTAAATTTAAGTTATTAAAATCAAATCCTTGTGTATTCATAGATTGCAACAAACTACTTATTTGATTCATATCTATATTTCCGAACATACTACTTAATAATTGATTAGGATTTATCCCAAATGGTCCATTATTATATGTTTGTCTATTATTCATATTATTGCTTGCATTATTATTTATATTTGTATTATTTCTATTTTCACTTTTAACTTCACGCCTAGTATCACTTCTACTTTTATGCTTGCGCTTGGACATACAGCTTCCTCCAATTAATTTCTTTACTCTATTATATGTAATTAAATAATATATGTTTATAAATTAAGGCATTTTTTTGGAGGGTCATAAGACCCTCCATCCTCTTAACTAGCAGCAGCAGTTACTTTCACAACAGCAATTGTTTCCTACGCTATTATTTCCTCCAAATAGGCTACCATAGGATCCACCACATAGTAAGAATAATAAGATTATTAAATATGAGCAGTTATTATTAAGAAGTCCTGAACCACAGGCAATTAATAAGAATATAATTGGTGCTACACAATTATTTAACCCACCAAATATATTTCCACAGCATCCACCATTATTAACTACATTATTATTGCAGCAACAAGGCTCACAACAACAAGGTTCACAACAACATTTTTCACAACAGCATTTATTGTGTTTTTTCTTTGACATAACTATTCCCCCTTCCTAATAAATTATATTTGGTTACAACAAGATGCTAAATTATTTCCACAGTTTCCAAAATTACCGCATCCGAAGCTACCATTACATAAGAATAGGATAACTAGTAAGAATAAATATCCTCCACCACAATTTCCTAATCCACCAAAGAAACCATTATTTCCATAGTTTCCAGTATTTCCGCAACAACAATTACTATTTGTGTTACAGCAACATCCTGAGTTTCCAGCATATCCTGCATTTCCACCTTGTCCAGCATAGAATAAAATTAATAATATCCAGATCCAGCTTCCAAAGCCACATCCAAAATTACCACAATTTCCAAAACCACTACAGCATTGATCTACTGGAGGACAACTTGGACATTCAATGTCATTTAGTTCATCAATCATATCTTGCATACTAGGCATATTAACATTCCTCCTAAGGATTTGATTTTTTGTTTTTATACTATATACTATTCTTGTCCATGTTATTTGACACTATTTTTATCTTTATAATGATATTTTTCTTAAAATTTATTAATTTTAAGTTTTAGTATCTTTCTAACATTTCCCCTCTCTACTAATTATTCCAAACCAATATTAAATGTGATAAATAATGCCAAAATAAAATAGCTACCCACATTTGGGTAGCTATTTTACTAATTTTTAGCTTCTTCTGATAAATCTTCAAATATATTGTCTATCAACTCATCTTTTCCTTTTTTATTTAAAGATGAGAAGAAATAAAACTTATCTGTATTTCCAAGGCCTAATGTTTCCTTTATTAATTTTCTACTTTTAGCAAGTTCATTATTTGAAAGCTTATCACTCTTTGTTGCAATTACTATACAATCATAATCAAAATGTTTAATCCATTCATACATCATAATATCATCTGCTGTAGGTTTATGCCTTGAGTCAACTAATAATATAACTCTTTTTAATTCTTCTCTATCCGTTAGATAAGTTTCTATAGTTTTTCCCCAGCTTTCTTTTTCCTTTTTAGATACCTTAGCATAGCCATATCCAGGTAAATCAACTAAGTAAAAATCATCATTTATCAAGAAAAAGTTTATTAATCTTGTTTTACCAGGTGTTTGAGATACTTTAGCAAGTTTTCTTCTATTTGTTAAAGCATTTATTATAGAGCTCTTACCTACGTTAGACCTTCCAACGAATGCAATTTCATTTCTACCGTCAATTGGATATTGATTTCTCTTAACAGCAGATATAATAAACTCTGATTTTTTAATTATCACTTTTATCAACTCCGATTAATGCATTTTGTAATACCTCTTCAACATTATCAGCAAATATTAAATTTAACTTTCCTTTAATTGATGATGGTATTTCATCTACATTTTTTTTATTTTCTTTTGGTAAAATAATCGTATCAATTCCTATTCTATGAGCAGCTAAACATTTTTCCTTAACACCACCAATGGCTAATACTCTGCCTGTTAAAGTAACTTCTCCAGTCATAGCTATATTTCCCTTGACTTGCTTTTTAGATAAAGCTGATACTAATGCTGTAACTAATGTTACTCCTGCTGAAGGACCATCCTTTGGAACAGCACCTTCTGGTACATGAATATGAATATCATTTTTCTTATAGAAATCATCTTCTATATCATATTTATCACTATTAGCTCTTACATAACTATAAGCAGCTTTAGCTGATTCTTGCATTACTGAACCTAATTTCCCTGTTAATTCAAGTTTACCATTTCCTTTCATAACAGCTACTTCTACTGGTAATGTATCTCCACCATATGCAGTCCAAGCAAGACCAGTAACAACTCCAACCTTCTCTTTTTTATCATCATTTTCAAACTCAAATAAAATTGGCCCTAGATACTTCTCTAACTTACTTGATGAAACTGTTAAACTCTTCTTTTTACCCTTAATTAACTCGGTAATAGCTTTTCTAATTACCTTATTAACTTGCCTTTCTAAAGTTCTAACCCCTGATTCTCTAGTATATCCATTTACTATTTCTTTTATAGTATTATCTGAAATTTTTATTGTTTTTTCATCAATACCATACTCCTCCATAGCTCTCTTAATCAAATGGTTTTTAGCAATATGGAACTTTTCCTCATAGGTATATCCTGAAACCTGAATTATTTCCATTCTATCCAGTAATGCTCTAGGAATAGTATCTAATGAGTTAGCAGTAGTAATGAAAAGAACATTAGATAAATCAATAGGAACTTCCATATAAGAATCCCTAAATGTTTTATTTTGGTTTTGATCTAAAACTTCTAATAAAGCATCTGCTGGATTCCCTTTATAGTCTGCACTTAATTTATCAATTTCATCTAATAAAACCAATGGATTACTTACTTTAGCTTCTTTTAAAGCATAAACTAATCTTCCTGGCATAGCACCAATATAAGTTCTTCTATGCCCTCTTATTTCCGCTTCATCACGAATTCCTCCCAATGAAATTCTCACAAACTTTTTGTTTAATGACTTAGCTACTGATTTAGCAATAGAACTTTTCCCAACTCCCGGAGGTCCTACTAGGCATAAAATTGGTCCCTTTAGGGATTTTGTGTATTGTTTTACTGCTAGATACTCTAAAATTCTTTCTTTTACTTCTTCTAATCCATAATGTTCTTCATCAAGTATCATTGAAGCCTTTTCTATATCAAAAGAATCTTTAGTAGATTTATTCCAAGGCAATGCAACTATCCAATCTAAATAACTTCTAATATTATTTCCATCACTTGAATTAGACGATTTTAATCTTGATAACTCATAATCTGCCTTTTCTCTTACTTCTTTTGGCATTCTAAGTTTCCTTAAAGCATTAATATATTTTCTTATTTCTCTCTGTTCTTCATCTTCTCCAAGTTCCTCTTGAATAACCTTAATCTGTTCTCTTAAGAAATATTCTTTATTACTTCTATCAAGCTTAGTCTTTACTTTGTTACCTATCTCTTTTTCTATTTCAACTATCTGTATTTCCTCATCAATAAAAACAAGTAATTTTTCTATTCTATCATGAACATCAATAGTTTCTAATATCAACTGCTTCTTTTCATCCTCTAATTGTATATAAGCAGCAATTAAATCTGTAACTTTTCCTAAATTCTTTTCCTGATCCATCATTGGAAGAACTTTACTATTGTCACCTTCTGTTGCATGTATATATGCAGCAAATGCTTTACCAAGCTGATTTCTAAAGGCTAAATCTTCGTTAGTTTCAACATTTTTTTCTGATTCTGATATTTTTTCAATAATACCTCTTAAGTGATTATCTTTTTCTTCAAACTCTAATAACCTAGCTCTCTCTATACCTTCAACTAAAACTCTGGTAGTTCCTTTTGGAAGCTTAAGTATCTGTTTTATTTTACATATAGTTCCTATTGAGTACATGTCCTCTTTTTCAGTTGGCAACTCAACTTCTGGATCCTTTTGAGTAACTAGAAATATTTTACCCTCTTGTAGCATAGCTTCTTCAAGAGAAGCTATAGACTTTTCTCTACCAATATCAAAATGTATAATCATATTGGGAAAAATAGTAATACCTCTAAGAGGAATTAAAGGCAATAAAATTGAATCTGTATTCATTTTCCCCCTCCATTCTAAATATCATCTTATTAATACATTTAACTTTTCTATTATACACATAAATATTATTTTTTTCAACTTTATCCGCAAACTATCTAAATTGTTCGTTAGAGCTTGAATGCCGTGATACCGAAAATTAATGATATTATCTCCATGAATTATGTAATTTTCGTTAAGAATTTATATTGTTTTTTCCAGAAAAAGAGCTAAAGCTTCGAAAGTCATTTCATTCCCTCAG
>URGW01000012.1 GCA_900547475.1 uncultured Clostridium sp.
TGGAGGGAACATTGAAATTGAGCCGTAGAATTTAATCTTTGTGGAATTGAACTTGCGTAAAGAAGTTGTATTGAAGCGTAAGCGACTTTTACAACTTTAGTAAGTTCAATGGAACAAAGATATAAATTCTAGGTAAAAATTTCACAGTTCCCGGAAAATAAATATTTAATTTTTTCGCTTACACGTGTTGTGTTATATCATTAATTTTTCGGCTCCACGTGACGAACAATACTATTCTTTGAGGTATATGATTTAAGTTCTTCTAGGAAGATATTTGCTGCTTTTGATAGCGTTAATTCTTTAGGGTATATATATGAAAATGATCTTGTGAAGTCTTTATTAAGTTCTATATATGATAATTCATTTCTAGCATCAGATTCTAAAATCACATGTTTAGAGGTAATAGTTAAGCCTAAGTTATTTCTAACAGCTTCTTTAACAGCTAAGTTACTGCCTAATACCATCATACTTTTAGGAATTATTTTATGCTGTGTAAAGAATAGATCAAGATATTCTCTAGTACCAGACCCTTCTTCACGAGCAATCCATCTCCTATTTTGAAGATTAGCTAAATTAAGTTCTTTATCTTTTAAATCACTATTGTAAGGAATGGCAAGCACCATTTCGTCTTCTAAAAAATATTCCTGCTTAAATAAAGCTGATGAAGCAGAACCTTCTATAAGACCTATATCCAACTTCAATTTTTTCAACTCTGTAGATATAAGAGCAGTATTTTCTATGATAACTTCTATATCTACATCGGGATATTTATTAGAAAAATGAGCTAAAAATTTTGGTAATATGTATTCTCCTATAGTTAAACTAGCCCCTATTTTTATACTTCCTTTAATTGAATTTGAAAGTGTTTGTACATCTAGAAAAGTGACATCTAGTAGATTTATAATTTCCTTAGCTCGTTTATATAAGGTATAGCCACTTTCTGTAATAGAAATAGTTTTTTGCTTAACTGATCTATTTATTAGTGTAACTCCAAAAATGATTTCTAAATTTTTTATATGAGTACTAACGCTTGGTTGTGAAAGGTTTAAATATTCAGCTGCCTTCGTAAAGTTTTTGAAATCAACAACTGCAATAAAAGTTTTAAATTCTTCAATCAATGTAATAACCTCCTAATATTAATGGATAAACTAAATATAATAATTATTATACACCAATTATTAAAAAAAGTAATGATTATCATGATTAATATTTATTTTACTAATAATATTTTGAGGGATATACTATATTATGTAATAAGTGGTTGGAATTTTTCAGAAGGGAATGATATTATGAAGAATAATAAATTTATTAATTATATCAAAGATATATTACCTGGATTTTTAGTATCAGTAGCAGTAGCACTTGTAGGAATATTTATTGCTAAATTTGTGCCTAAATTAGGAGCTGGTACAATATCGATATTTTTAGGGATGTTTGTAGGAAATTTATTTTTAAATCAAGATATTTTTCAAAGAGGATATAAGTTTTCAGAAACAGATATATTATCATATTCTATTGTTTTACTAGGAGGAACTTTAAGTATAAATACTCTATTAGAACTTGGTATAGGTGGATTTGTTTTTATAATATTACAAATGTCAATAACAATAATTGGTGCTATGTACATAGGAAAGAAATTAGGGTTTAGTCAAAATTTTAGATTTTTAATGGCTAGTGGAAATGCTGTGTGTGGCTCATCTGCTATAGCAGCAACAGCTCCAGTAATTGATGCAGATGATAAGGAAAAGGGGATAGCAATTACTATAGTAAATATTACAGGAATAGTTTTAATGTTTGTTTTGCCAATAATAGCTAGATTACTATTTGGGTCAGATACAATTCAAACTGGAGCTTTAATTGGTGGTACATTGCAATCAGTAGGTCAAGTTGCAGCTAGTGGAGCCATGATTGGAGAAGAAGTAAAGGATATGGCTATGATTTTTAAAATATTAAGAGTCGTACTATTGGTTGTTGTGGTATTTGTATTTGGGCATTTGAAACATAAGACTAATGAAGAGATATTAGAGGAAGAAGTAGAAGAAATTGAAAAGAAAAAAGTTAAAATTCCTTGGTATGTTATAGGATTTTTTGTAACTTGTGCTTTATTTTCAGTAAAAGTTATACCTGTGAATGTATCTCATGTATGTAAAGTTGTAAGTAATAATCTTGAAATTATAGCATTAGCAGCAATAGGATTAAGAGTTAATGTAAAAGAGTTACTTAAACAAGGAAAAGCTGTATCTTTGTATGCACTAGGTGTAGGATTATTACAAATAGTTGCGGCTTTAATATTAATATTTATATTAATTAGATAGTTGTATTAAAAGTTAAGGGAAATGGAAAACTATTATTTGAACAATGAGTTTAGATAATATAAAATTTCACCTTAACTTTTATTTTTAAAAAGGTATAAGTTCTCTAAAAATTGTAATAAATAAAGTGAGAATATTGACAAAGATGTTGTATAAAAAGTATTATATTAAAAAATAACTATATATAATAAATCAGGAGTGAATATTATGGAAAAGGGTTTTATACATATATATTGTGGAGATGGAAAAGGAAAGACTACTGCAGCTATGGGGTTAGCCATTAGAGCAGCTGGGAGAGAAAAAAGGGTTTTTATAACTCAATTCTTAAAAAGTGGAAAAAGTGGAGAGTTAATATCTTTAGATAAATTAAAGGAATATATAACCTTTTTACCAGGGAAGCCTGTAAATAAATTTGTGTGGAATATGAATGATGAAGAAAAGAATGAAGCAAAAAAAGAACATACAGCTAGATTTAAAGAAATAGTAGAAGTTATGAAAACAAAACAATATGATTTATTAATATTAGATGAATTAATAGCAACTATAAATAATGGATTTATTGAATTAAATGATGTTATAGATTTCTTAGAAAATAAACCTGAAACATTAGAAGTTGTTATGACAGGAAGAAATCCTAATGAGGAACTTATAAAGCTTGCAAATTATGTAACAGAGATGAAATGTATAAAGCATCCTTTTGAAGAAGGTATTCCATCTAGAATAGGAATAGAGCTATAAAATGTCTAGTAAATAGCATTTAGTTAATATATAATATATAAAAGGAATAATAAACAATATATAAAGATATTAATAATAAAGGAGCAACATATGAGAGCTGTATACAGAAATCCTAGAGAGTTAGCAACAAAATTAAAAGATGTAATTGATTTATATTTAGAAGATTTATTATCATATGAAAAGTTGGAAGCTACAGTTGTGGCTATGATAAAAGCAAATGATGATAGAATATATAAAAATGGATTTATGCCTACAAAGTTAATTGCCGTTATAGGAGAAGAAAGAAAAGCTATAGTAGATAAAATAGCTTCAGATAACAACCTATAAATTTTATTAAAAGAGAGTAATATTTTATTATGATATTACTCTCTTTTTACTTATAATTATATAAAAAATAGAAAAGTATCTAAATTTTAAGTTAATTTTTATTAAATATAAAAATAATATTAAGATAATTAAATAGATTTAAAATGAATAAATAATATGATAAAATAGTTAATAGCAAGAAAATATGTAAAATTATGAGTTGGTAAATGGAGGAAAGTATCTTGAATGAAGATGCAGAACTAAAATATAATTTGCAACAGTTTAAGAAAAATAAGCATAATATAGAATACTTTAAGTCTATTTTCTTAAATAATATAAGATCAAATTCTAAAAAGGTGGAGAGTATATTAGAAGAAGTAATAAATATAGCAAAAAATAATAATTATAATATAGCTTATGCATGGTGTTTATTATATAAAGGATGGATTTATTATATTAGATGTGAATATGATAAGGCTTGCCAATGTAGAATAGAAGCTAGTGAAATATTCATAGATAATAATGATATAGATGGTCAAATATCTACTTATAATGCCCTTTTAGCAGACTACTCAAAATTAGGAAATATAGATTTAGCTATAGAAAGTGGGTTAATTGGAATTGAGTTAGCTGAGCAGGAAAATCAAGAAGAATTATTAATACAACTTTTAATCAATACTTCCATTGCATATATTGAATGTAAAAAGTACAAAAAAGCTAAGATGTTATTAAAAAAAATAAAAAAAATTTATAAAGGAATATCTAAGGAAAACAAGATATTATATTATATAATATTAGCTGAAGTCGAAGTAAATGATGGTGATTTTAAATATGCTTATGAATGTTGTGAAAAGGCATATAATTTAATTAAAGAAATAAATTGTTGGGTATATGAGTGTGAAGTATTATCCATTAGGGCTGTAGCAAATTATAAAATGGGAATTTTACAAGAAGCAGAAAAGGATTTTATATCAGCAATTGAAAACGCTAAAATTTTTAATAATGAGGTATTTGTTGTTAAAACATTAAGAAAATTTTCTAATTATTATTATTCAATAGGAGATTATAATCAAAGTGTAAATAAGCTTATGGAAGCTTGTAATGAGATAAAAAAAATATCATCTCCTTTAGATGAAAGCGCACTATATTATGATTTAAGTGAAGCTTATGCCAGAAGTAATGAGATGGATAAAGCATATAAATATTTAAAGATGCATTTAGAAGTTGAGAAAAATATTTTTAATAATAAAAGTAGTAGTTGGTTTGCGGAAATTCATAGTAAAGAAGTAGCTAAAGAAGCAAAAATATATAAACAAATGTATCAAGATATGGATTTAATATCTGATATAGGAAAAAAGCTTACTTCTAATTTGAAAATAGAAAGAAATTTAAATATTATTTATGAAGAGGTACGTGAACTTATGGAAGCAGATGCTTTTGGAGTTGCCTTATATAAGAATGATTCTTTATATTATGATTTGTTCATAGTTGATGGCAAATTAAAGGAATATGGAAGAGTAGCTTTAGAGGGAACATTTGGTGGATGGTGTTATAAAAATAAAAAGAATGTTTTAATTAATGATATAGAGACTGAATATAATAAATATGTTTTAAATAAAACTAACGAATTAGAATATTTTCAATCTAAAAAAGTACAATCTTTAGTATTTTGTCCAATAATAATAAAAAATAAAGTTATAGGTATATTAAGTGTACAAAGTTATAATAAAAATGCTTATAATAAAAATGATATAAAAAAGTTAGAGATTTTAACTTCATATATGGCAATTGCTTTAGAGAATGGCAAGTTATTTAACAAGATAGAGTATGCAGCAACTCATGATGGATTAACAGATCTTTTAAATAGAGAAGAAATTTTAAATAAAGGTGAAGTTATACTAAAAAGCAATATTAATTGTTCTATAATACTTATGGATATTGATTATTTTAAATTAATTAATGATAATTATGGACATGCTGCGGGAGATTATGTTTTAAGAAGTATAAGTAGTATTATGAAATATATTATTTCTAAAAGTGGATATAGTGCAAGGTTTGGTGGAGAAGAGTTTTTAATTGTTATTTATGATTGCAGTTATAGTGAGGTTAAAAAAATTGCAGAAAAGTTAAGGAGTTATGTTGAAAAATATAAATTTACATTTAGTGCACAAACAATTGATGTTACAGTGAGTTTAGGAATTTATAATTGTTGTATTCAAGATAAAAATTTTTATAATAGTATAAAATTTGCTGATGAAGCATTATATATGGCAAAATCATTAGGAAGAAATAAAGTTATATGTTATGATGAGATGACATGTTAAATATAAAAAATTAAAAGGAGCTTTAAACAGCTCCTTTTAGTTTATCTTTTGTACAAAAAATCAATAAAGTTGTAAAATTAACATCCGCATCCTTGGTTAGCAGAGTCATTTGATACAGTATTAACGTTTATACAAGAACCTTTATAACAGCTCACTTTTAGACATTTTTGAACTATTTGAGTATTGTCACTAAATATCTTTAACATATAAGTTGTATTTGGACATAAAGGCCCTAGTAAAAATTGTCCATTATCATCTGTAAATGTGTGAGTTAGTGGAACAGGATATTCACATCTATCAACGACTTGAAGCAATTTAACAACTGCATCAGCAACAGGTAAACCAGCTGAATCAACAACTGTACCAAATATACAGCTTCTAGTTTCCCTTGGTAATTTTACAGTAGCATCGATTTGTTCATTGCAACCAGTTTTAAAAACACAATTTCCTAATCTGCAGCTCATAATTTTATCCTCCTAAGTGTAATTGTAATATACTATAATATATTCGAATATAAACTCAATGTGTTCTAATTTATAAATTTTGTTTATGTAAAGTATTTAAAAGGGGAAGAAGTTTAGATATATTCTTTAAATAAAAGAGGATGTTCAGTGTTTTTTTGTAACTTTTGTTACTGAAATAGTTTTTAAAGTAAGTTATAATAATAAAAAAATATAATAAAAAAATATAATAAAAAAGTAGGAGGTAATAATATGAGTTGTGGATGCGGAAGCATGAATAAGAAAGATGGAAAAGTAGTTGTTGATTTAGTAAGGAGTAAAGGAAAGGCTGATTTTCCTATATCAATACAACATGAAATAGAATGTAATTGTGGCAAAAGCTTTACAATGAAAACTTTAGTAGATAAATGTCCACATTGTAATATGACTTATGGAGTTACTCCTTGCTCATCAAGAGATAAAGAAAATATAGTTCCAGCAGGTATAAACTACTAATTAAAATAACTAAATTGCTTTGCAATTTAGTTATTTTAATATTCCAAAATCATATCCAGCATCTTTTAATAATTTAATTATTTCAGGTAAAGCCTCTACAGTAGTGTTTTTAGTCATGCAATCATGCATTAATATTATTGCATTATTTTTATAATTACCATCTTTATCTTTAATTTCTCTAGAGACATTTTGAATTAAAGTAGATGCTGGAATATTATTTCCTTTGGCATCACCAGAATCCACATTCCAATCATAGACATTAACACCTATTTTATTTAGTTTAGAAGTTATATTTTTAGTAAAATCCTTTCCACGAGAATTTTTAACAATAGTATTATGAGATCCACCAGGAAATCTAAATATAGTACACTCATTTCCAGTAACTTCTTTTATAAACTCTTGTTGTTTATTAAAGCTCTTAAAAAATGATTCTTCACAGGTATAAACATAATTAAATTCATGGTCTGCAGTATGATTGCCAATTGCATTTCCTTCTTCATAAGCTTTTTTAATAAGTTTAATATGAGATTCTATATAGGGTGAAATTATGAAAAAGGTTGCATGTACATTATTTTCTTTTAATATATCAAGTATTAATTCTGTGTTTTTACTAGGTCCATCATCAAAGGTTAAATAGACAATTTTTTTTTCTTCATCCACATTGTTTTTTCTATAATCAGTATTTGCAGAAGTATTTTCTATATTAATAGAAGAAAAGATAGAAGAATATGTTGAGATGTTACTGAATGATAAAAATATAAGTAAGAATATAAGTATCTTTTTAAAACAATTAGAATAAATATTTAAATTTTTCATTTTAATTCTCCTTATATATAATATTAATATTTTTAATTAATAAAGTCTGAGTTTCATAAAGTATTTTGTGTAAAAGCAATATGAATTTATACATTTTAAATAAAAATTATTTAAAGTAATTATAGAAGTCTTAGCATGAACATTTATATTAATGAAGAATATTATAAAATTATAAAGATTTTGAGGAGAATAAAAATAAATGAATCCATATGAACTTATAATGAAGATTGATAGAAAAATGAAAGAAGATCCAGTTTTTGCAAATAAGTTTAATAGATTAGTAGGGGAATTAAATAGGACTCCAGGTTTACAACAAGAAATAATGAGAATAGCACAAATAAAAGATGAAAGTAAGAGACAAAGAGCTTTAAACAATTTGCCGGATAATGTAAAACAATCAGTTGTAGAAATGTTTAAATTGCTAAATTAATACAATAATCAATTAGTAAAAAATAACCAATTAATTTGGTTATTTTTTTATGGATAAATTTATAAATATTAGAAAAACTAAAATATAGTAAGGAGGAATAAATATGGAGTTTTTGTATAATTTTTTTGTTTATGGATTTATTGGATGGATAATAGAAAATGTCTTTTCATATTATATTCACGGGCATTTCCAAAAGGATGGATTTTTAAAGGGGCTATTTAAACCTATGTATGCAATAGCTATGGCTTGGATAATTGAATTATATAAGGCTTTGCCTAATATAATGTTTTTAATTTTAATATCATTTATAATTCCAACATCTGTGGAATATATAACAGGGTTTCTAATGAGAAGAGTTTTTCATAAGGATTATTGGGATTATTCTAAAGAAAAGTATAATTGTGAAGGTGTTATATGTTTAAGATTTTCACTTATTTGGGTTCTTCTAAGTATTATTGATGTAAAAATAATTCATCCATATTTTATATATAAAATTTATAATTTATTAAGTGAAATATTGCCTATTCTATTAATACTGTTTATAGTAGCTTTGTGTATAGACGAAATATTAACATTTATAGACTTTAGAAAAGGTGGTCAAATAATATAAAAGTTAAGTTAACATAATTAAATTTCAGTGAAGTCTTTTTAACTTTTAAACTTTTTAATATTAATATATAATTTAATATGTAATTAATCTAGTTAGAAAGAGGAAAAGTATGAGTTTAATAAGTATATATGAAAAGTTTACGCATATCAATGAAGAGTTTATAGCATTTATTGATAAATTAGTTAGGGAGAATTTTAAATCTTTTACAGAGGAACAAATTAAAATGAATTTAAATATAGCTCTAAATAATTATGAAAAATTAAAGTTTGAAAGTGATGAAATTCAAGTTGAGGATAATGATAAAAATAATTTAAATGATCTAAAATATTTAATAATGAGTGCATTATTTTTAGTATCAGATTTAAAGCATTTTTATAATTTTAAAGAATATGAAAGGTTTAAGATGAGAGCAGTAAATTATATAAATAATAGTAAAAGAGGAAAAATGTTTTAAAGAATAAATTGAATAAATTTATTAATTAAAGCCCACGTTAATAAAAAATATTATTGATGTGGGCTTTGTATATAGTAAAATTAACTTTAAGCTCTTTTTGGGAAAGTAAAAAGGGATAATTTTTGTATTTATTTTAGGGGATTTTGGATAACATTATTTTTATTTAAATATAAAAATGAAAAAAAGCTATTGACTCTTGTGTAAGAAAAGAGTTTATAATTTTATAGGATTAAAAGTTAAAGGAGATATATATGAAAAAAGAATTTTTTAAATATGCTATTCCGTCATCATTAGCAATGTTTATTTCTTCATTATATACAGTAGTAGATGGAATATTTGTAGGACAAGGAGTTGGAGATTCAGCATTAGCAGCGGTAAATATAGTTCTTCCATTTACAGTAATGTTATTTGGTTTAGCTTCCATGTTTGCTATTGGTGGAGGAGCATTAGTGTCTAAAAATATTGGAGCAAATAATGTAGAAAAAGCTGTTAATATTTTTAGACAGGTTTTTAAATCTTTGTTAATATTTAGTTTAGTAATAAGTATAATATGTGTATTGTTTACTAGTCAGATAGTAACGATATTAGGAGCTACTGAAGTATTAAAGCCACTAGCTGTAGATTATTTAAGATTTTATGCTATATTTTGTATACCAAATTTAATAGGAATTGTTTTAAATAGTTTTGTTAGAAATGATGGTAGACCAAAGCTAGCAATGGTATCTACTATAAGTGGGGCTATTACTAATATAATTTTAGATTATGTATTTATTTTTCAATTATCAATGGGAATAAAGGGTGCTGCAATAGCAACTGGACTTGGACAAATAGTAACAGTAAGTATATTGTTACCTCATTTTATTATGAAAAAGGGATATTTATCTTTTGGAAATGTAGAGATATCATTTAAAACAATAAAGGAATTTTGTACTATAGGATTTCCTTCATTTTTTGCTCAAGGAAGTTATTCTATAATTGTTTTGCTTCATAATATAGCTTTAGTAAACTATGTAGGGGAAATAGGTATTTCTGCATATAGTATATTAAATTATTTAACTACTAATATATATATGGTTTTATACGGAATTACATTAGGGGTTCAACCACTTGTTAGTTATAATTATGGAAAGAAAGATGGAGAAAAAATGCTAGGATTCTTTAGAATAACAGCAATCTCTAATATAGTAATAACAGTAGTTTTTGTTATTATAAGTTTTGTATTTGGACCTTCATTAATATCAATATTTACAAATGATATGCAAATAGCTAAAATGTCTTATGATGCATTAAAAATAGCATGTCTAAGTTATTTTGCAGTAGGATTAAATTTAAATAATTTAGTTTATTATCAAGCAATTGAAATGCCTAAGTATTCTAATTTAAGTTGCATATTAAGATCAGTAGTATATTTACCAGTATGTTTATTTATTTTAGGTAGATTATTTAGTATTACTGGGATATGGACAAGTGCAATTATATCTGAAACTTTAACATTTATAACTATAAAATTAGTAGGAAATATAAAGCTATATACTTTTAGAGTAATAGAAGAAAATTAAAAATAATAAGTATATTTAAGCCGTAACAGTATATTAAAATCTTAATATACTGTTACGGCTATTTTTTGATATTTTACAACAAAAAATATGTATTTTAGTATAAAATAATTTAATAGAAATATTTATTAAATCAGATTATAGATAAATTAATAGTTCAAAAATAAATTTATTATTTAAATAAAATTTATAACTTGGTTAATAAAAAGTAATAATTTTTAGAAAGGAAATAAATATGAAATCTAAATTTTCTATTGGAGAAGTGGCTAAAATACATAATATTACTGTGGAAACTTTAAGACATTATGATAGAGTTGGATTATTAAAGCCTTCATATATAAATAGCAATACAGGGTATAGATATTATAGTACTAAGGATTTTATAATATTAGATTTAATTAAACAATGTAAGGCCATGGGGCTATCTTTAGATGAGATAAAAAGTATAATAGAAAATTATACTTCACCAGAATCAGTTTTACATGTTATAAGAAATCAAAAAGCAATCATAGATAAAAAAATAAAAGAGTTAAATAAGATAAAAGAGAATATTACATTCCTAGAGGAACGTATAAGAGTTTCATTAGATGAAGGATTAAATAAAATATTTGTAAAGTTTTACGAGGAGAGAAGCTTTATTAAGTATAATAATACAAATAGATTTACAGAAGAATTTGAAGTGAATTTAAGTAAAATTTTAGCGGAAGTAGAAAGAAAGTATACTTACTTTAATAAGGAGTTAGGATTTGTTATTTCATATAAGAATCTTAAAGAAGATAACAAAATAAAATATAGAAACACAATGATAAACTTTACTAGAGGAATGGATATTGCAGAGTATGATAAAATTATTTTACCAAGGGGAAAGTATTTAAATTTAAATTTTGATGATGATTATAATGATATAAGAAAATATTACGATATTATTATGAACTATATAGAAGATAATAATATTGAAGTATTAGGAGATTTTTATGAAATATATATAATAACTAGAGTTAGTAGTAATGGAATGGAAAAGTCATTAGGAAAAATACAAATACTTATTAAATAAATTTTAGGTACAAGTTTATAAATAAAGGTGATTATTTGTATATATTTATATTGAAAAATAAATTTTCAAGGAGGTATATACAATATGGCAAAATGGTTAATAGATCCTGGTCATGGAGGAGTAGATTCAGGAGCTAGCTATAAGGGAAGAAGAGAGTGCGATGATGTTCTTAAATTATCTTTAAGAGTTGGTGAATTATTAAAAAATAATAATGAAAGTGTTAATTATACAAGGGCTACAGATACTACTATAAGTTTAGCTGAAAGAAGTAATAAAGAAAATATTGGAGATTATGACTATTTTATAAGTATTCATAGAAATGCATATCAGCCAGAACTTGCTAAAGGAAGTGAAATACATGTATATGCTAATGGTAGCATAGCGAAGCAATTAGCTAACAAAGTTAATTATGGAGTAGTTAAAAATGGTTTTATTAATAGAGGAATAAAGGTTTCTAATTTTCATGTTTTAAGAGAAACTAAATGTCCTGCAATATTGTTGGAGATTGGATTTATAGACAACACATCAGATAACCTTATATTTGATTCTAAATTTGAACAAATAGCAGAATCAATTGTTAAAGGATGTTTATTACAAGTTGGAAAAGTGATAAATTCTAGTACAAATAACTTAAATAATGATGAAGTATATTATAGATGTATAGTAGGTAGTTTTAAAGAAAGAAGAAATGCAGAAAGTAGAAAAGGTGAATTAATAGGGAAAGGTTATAAAGATACATTTATAGAAGTTTATAAAAGAAAATAGAATTAAAGAGAGCTATATTAAAATTTTTTATTAAATTTAATATAGCTTTTTTTATGTTAATAAAAAATTAAAATATAGCTAAAAATAAATATAGTAAATAATTGAAAGTAGAGGGAGTTAAATATGAACAAAAATCAAGAAATTATAAGTTGGGTAAGCTTTATTTTAATTTTTAGCATAGCAAAAATTAGTTTTGATTTTTATATAATAGAGCCTACATCATATTATGATGATTATTTCAATAAAACTAGTCCAAAGCAGTATGAAATACTACCTAACAATGATTTAAATAATAAAATAGATGATTTTCATTATTATTTTGATGATTATGATTACTATAATAATTATAAAGATTTCCAATATCATGATAAAAAAGATGATTACTATGAGCATCATTATTATGAAAGTCAATGAATAAATATACAAAAAAAAGTATATTTATTAAAGGGGGAATAATCTGAAAATAAATATATATAATAGAATTTATTGAAAATAGAAAAAATATTAATAATTTTCTAAGGAAAACGATATCAAATTAAAAAAGTACATAAAATTATAAAATTGGTATAAAATTTTTGTAGACAAAAGTAGAAAAAAGATGTATAAATATAATATATAGACGTAATGGAGGGAACATAAATGGTACTAATAGGAATATTAATGGTAATAGTAGGGTTTGCCTTAAAATTAGATAGCATAGCTGTAATAATAATATCAGCGCTTGCTACAGGATTTGCAGCTCAAATGGATATTACTGAAATATTATCAATTCTTGGTCAAACATTTGTTAATCAAAGATTAATGACAATTTTTATATTAACTTTACCTGTAATAGGTATATCAGAAAGATACGGATTAAAAGAAAAAGCAGTTTCGCTTATTAAGAAGGTAAAGAATCTTTCAACAGGAAAACTGTTAACACTTTACTGTTTAATAAGACAAATTGCAGGAGCTATGTCATTAAGAATAAGTGGGCATCCTCAATTTGTTAGACCTTTAATAAATCCAATGGCTCAAGGTGCTGCAATAAGTAAGTATGGAAAGATTGATGAAAAAACAGAAGCTAAAATAAAGGCAGCGGCAGCTTCAATGGATAACTATGGTAATTTCTATGGTCAAAATCTTTTCTTAGCAAGTTCAGGAGTTTTATTAATTTCTAATACTTTAAGTGAATTAGGATATGCAACAACAGGATTAGATATTGCAAAAGCATCAATTCCTGTAGCAGTAATTTCATTTGTATTAGTTTTAGTTCAAAATATATTACTGGACAAGCAAATAGAAAGACAATTTGGTAAGAAGAATAAATAGTTACAAAGGAGAAAAGATATATGGATTTTGCAGCGATTTCTAATATGCTATTAGAAATGTTCTATATAATAATTGGAATTATGATGTTAAATACAGCTGTATTAACATTAAGAGATAAAAATCACAAAGCTAAAATTGGAACAGCTATCTTTTGGACATTACTTGGAGTGATATTTGTATTTGGACCATATATACCATCAGTGGTAGTTGGAGGAATGTTAGTTGTTATAGCAGTACTTACTTTAAGTAAGCAGGTTAAACCTGGAACTGTTAAGGCGTTAGATGAAAAGTTTGGAGAAAAACAAGCAGAAAAATTAGGACTTAAGGTATTTATACCATCATTAGTTATAGCTTTACTTGCATTAGGAATTGCACAATTTACACCAATTTCAGGAACAGCAGCCATAGGTGTTGCAACAGTTATAGCAATGATAGTTACATTTATTATTACTAAGGCAAAACCAAAAGTTTTAGTTGAAGAATCAGATAGAATGCTTCAATCAGTAGGAGCAGTAAGTATATTACCACAATTATTAGCAGCACTTGGTGCATTATTTACAGCAGCAGGAGTTGGAGATGTAATTTCTTCAGGAATATCAAGTGTATTACCTCAAGGAAATATATTTATAGGAGTTGCTGCTTATTGTATAGGTATGGCAGTATTTACAATGATAATGGGAAATGCTTTTGCAGCATTCTCAGTAATAACAGTTGGTATAGGTATACCATTTGTATTTGCGCAAGGTGCTAACATTGCTATAGCAGGAGCTTTAGCATTAACAGCAGGTTATTGTGGTACATTATTAACACCAATGGCGGCTAACTTTAATATTATGCCAGCTGCTTTACTTGAAATTGAAGATAAAAATTCAATAATCAAGCATCAAGCACCTGTAGCTTTAATTTTATTAGCTATTCACATTGCATTAATGTATTTCTTAGCATTTTAATTTAATTTAATATGTTATAATATATATGAGATATTATCTAAATCATTTATGATATAGGTAATATCTCATAATTCGTAGAGTGATAAAAGATTAAGCTTTACAAAAACATGAAAAAGTAACGAAGGAGAAGGTAAATATGAAAGTATTAATAACAGGATTTGATCCATTTGGAGGAGAGCCAATAAATCCGGCTTTAGAAGCAGTTAAGTTATTACCTGAGACTATTTCAGGAGCTGAAGTAATTAAGCTTGAAATTCCTACAGTATTTAGAAAGTCTTTAGAAAAAATTGAAGAAGCAATAGAACTTCACAATCCGGATATAGTTATTTCAGTTGGGCAAGCTGGTGGTAGATTTGGTATAACACCAGAAAGAGTTGCAATAAATATAGATGATGCAAGGATTGAAGATAATGAAGGAAATCAACCTTTAGATATTACTATATATGAAGATGGAGAGGCAGCATATTTTTCAAATCTACCAATAAAAGCAATGGTTAATGAAATGAAAAGTAATGGAATTCCTGCATCAGTATCTAATACAGCAGGAACTTTTGTATGTAACCATGTGATGTATGGAGTATTATATTTAGTGGATAAGAAGTACCCTAATATTAGAGGTGGATTTATACATGTTCCATATATTCCATCTCAAGTAGTTGATAAACCAGAAAAACCATCTATGAGTACAATTGATATTTCAAGGGGATTAGAATTAGCAATAAAAGCAGCAGTAGAAAATTCAGAAGATATCAAGGCTGTTGGTGGAGCTATTTGCTAAAGTGTTAGAGCCAAGAGAAGAAAAGAAAATTTTTGTTTATGGTAGTTTGAGAACTGGGTTCTTTAATTATGATAAATATTTATTAGGAAAAATATCAAATGCTCAAGAGGGAAAAGTAAAAGGAAAGTTATATCATATGCCACATAAAGGATATCCGGCATTAATTGAAGGTGATGATGTGGTAATAGGTGAAGTAATGACTTTAAATGACTTTGAAAGTGTAATGATTCCAATGGATAAAATGGAAAATTACTATGGGGTAAATGATAATAGAAATGAGTATAATAGAATAATAATGGATGTTGAACTTTCAGATGGAAGTAAGGAGAGTTGTTATGTTTATTATTATGCTATGAATGATAAAGAGGTTTTTGAAAATAATAGCATTTATATAAGCAATGGAGATTGGAAAGACTATATGTCTAAACAATAACTGTAAATAAATGTATCTGCCTCCGGGGCCAATACAAATATTGGATTTACCCCGGAGGCAGTTTTTTAATATTTGACAAAGATAAATATTAGGAATAAACTTAGGATAAATATAAAAAAAGATACATAAAATGAGGTGAAATTAATGGGAAACTGTAGTACATGTCCAAGTCACGGATCATGTGGAAAAGATGAAACACAGTGTGGAATTGAAAATAATCCAGAAAATAAAATAAAAAATATAATAGCTGTAATGAGTGGTAAAGGTGGAGTTGGAAAATCTACAATGTCTGTTATGATGGCAAGACAATTAGCTCAAAGAGGATATAGGGTAGGGATTTTAGATGCTGATATAACTGGGCCTAGTATACCAAGATTACTTCATATAGAAGAAGAAAGGGCAAGGGGAACAGAAACTCTTATTTTTCCTGTAGAAAGTAGTGAAGGAATTAAGGTAATGTCTTTGAATCTTGTTGTAGAAAAAGAAGATGAAGCTGTTATTTGGAGAGGACCGGCTATAGTTAATGTTGTAAAACAATTTTGGACTGGGGTATATTGGGGTGAATTAGATTATTTAATAATAGATATGCCACCGGGAACTGGTGATGTACCATTAACTGTAATGCAAACTATACCTATAAAAGGGGTAGTTATGGTTTCTATTCCTCAAGATATGATTTCTATGATAGTTTCTAAGTCTATAAATATGGCTAGAAAAATGAATATAGATATATTGGGGGTAATAGAAAATATGAGTTATATTAAATGCCCAGATTGTGATAAAACTATTAAGTTATTTAATGGAGAAAATACTGAAAAGTTCTTAAATGATATGAATGTAGAGCTATTAGGGGAATTGCCTATGCATAGAGCTATAACTAACTATGGATCTATAGAATTAATTGAAGAAGAGGAAGAAGTAGCTGAATTATTTGATCCTATAGTTGAGAAGGTGATAGAAAAATCAAAGAAAAAATTAGTGTTGTAATTTAAATAAATTTTTATTTCTAATGTTTAATTATAAGTATGATATTATAATTATAGAATCATTAATTAGAAAATTATCCACGATTAAATTAAGAAATCGTGGATAATTTTCGTTAGAATAGGTATTTTATAATAATAGCAAATTTAAAATAAAAAATACTTTAATAAAAAGTAACTATGAAATACTTAGTATATTAAAGAGGAATAGGTAAATAAGATATTGTAAGTACAATTTAAATGAGAATACATAATTAATCCATAAAAACAAAATAATAGTAAAAATAAATTGTAATAAATATACATAAATGTATTGACAATCCTATGAGGAATTAGTTACAATAATATTGTAATAATTCAATAAAATAAAAATAAATTGATTTTAAAAGGGTATTTAGATATTTGAGTGTCTACATAAGCTTAAGCTTTTGTAATATATTTATATGAATTATGGAGGGGTATTATGATTAAGATGAAAACGTTTAAGAGATTGATGGGTCTTGTATTAGCTACATCATTAACTACGGGTTTAATGGTTGGATGTGGATCTAATAAAGGTACAGACGATTCAGAAGCAACAAGTGAATCAGAAGAGGGTACATCAGATGAAGCTGAAGAGGAGCCAACAGTAGTAACTGTAGGGGATGAAAATGGTACTGAATTTGAAATGTGGACATTTGTTGAATTGCATGCTCAATTCTATCAAGAAATGGTTAAGGAATGGAATGAGCAAAATCCAGATAAAACAATTAATTTAAAGATGACAGTTTTACCTTTTGGTGATATGAATACTAAATTACAATCATCTTTACTAGCTGGAAAGGGAGCTCCAGATTTATGTGACATAGAAGTTGGACAATTCCCTAATTTCTTAAAAGGTGTGCCACAATTAGAAACATTAAATGATGTTGTTGAACCTTATAAGGATTCAATTGTAGAATCAAGACTTAATCTTTATAGTAAAGATGGAAATATATATGGGCTACCAACACATGTTGGTGCAACAGTTGCTTTTTATAACACTGAATTATTAGAAGCTGCAGGTATTGATTATACAACAATTAAAACTTGGGATGATTTTAAAGAAGCTGGTAGTAAGTATTACGAAGCTACAGGGAAGTATTTAGGAACTGCAGATACAGGTACATTATGGACTGAATCATTAATGCTTTCAGAATTAGGTAGTGATTATACAGATGAAGATGGTAATCCAATTATTAATAGTGATGAAATGAAAAAAGTTTTATCAACATTAAAAGATCTTCAAGACAGCAATGCAATTGCTACAATAGCAGGTGGACAACCAGATATGGAAGAAGCTTTTGGTGAATACAACAAAGGAAATTATGCTTGTGCTATTATGCCAATGTGGTATATGTCAAGATTTATAAACTATATGCCGGAATTATCAGGTAAAATTGCTATAGCTCCAGCTCCAGTATTTGAAGAAGGACAAGATCGTTCTGTTGGTGGAGGAGGTACTGGTACGGTTGTTACTAAGCAATGTGAAAATGCCGATTTAGCTAAAGAGTTCTTAGCATTTGCTAAACTTTCAGAAGAAGGTAATGTTAAAGTTTGGGAAATACTAGGTTTTGATCCTGTTAATACTGCTGTTTGGGAAAATGAAGAAGTTACTAATAATCCAGATAACCAATATGTCCAATATTTCCAAAACAATCCATTTGATGTATTAAAGGAAATTAGAGATGAGATTGGATTATGTAAGATTGTCGAAAATACTCCATCTATAAATGAAGTTTTATGTACAACTACTTTAAATAGTATATTTGAAGATGGTGGAGATGTAAATGAAGAATTAGATTATGCACAAGAAGAAGTAGAAAATGCAATTCAATAAATAAAATTATAGAAGTGTAGAGTTCATCATTTTAGATGAACTTTGCATAATCTATACGAGAGGAGTAAAACAATGGTAAAAAGATTTATATATAATAAAAAAGTTGCACCATATGTATTTATATTACCATTTATAATAATATTCTTAGTGTTCTTTATATCACCTATGGTAAGAACTATAATAATGAGTTTTCAATCAGTTTTACCAGGAATAACTGAATGGGTTGGACTTGATAATTATAGCAAGTTATTAGGAGATAAAGTATTTCTTAAGGCTATTATGAACAGTATGAAATATATGATTTGGACCTTAATATTACTTATTCCAATTCCTATGTTACTTGCAACAGTTTTAAATAGTAAATTTGCTAAGGGAAGAGAGTTCTTTAAATCTGCATTATATTTACCAGCATTAACATCTGTAGTTGTTGCAGGTACAATATTTAGATTGGCGTTTAGTGAATTAGATGGTGCTGTAATGAACTCTATTATAGGTTTCTTTGGAATGGAACCTATAAAATGGTTAAAAAGTGCAGGAACGGGTTTTTTTGCATTATTACTTTTAGCATGCTGGAGATGGACAGGTGTTAATATGTTATATTTTCTATCAGGTCTTAAGAATATACCAGATGAATTATATGAATCAGCTGATATAGATGGAGCAAGTGCTATTCAAAAATTTATTTATATTACAATTCCACAATTAAAACCAACAATAGTATACGTATTAACTATTTCAATATATGCTGGATTAGCAATGTTTACAGAAAGTTATATGATTTGGGGTGGAAATGCTTCACCAAAGAATATAGGACTTACAATTGTAGGATACTTATATAGACAAGGTATTGAAAAGAATGCAATGGGATATGCATCTGCAGTTGGTATTATATTATTTATAATAGCAATGACTATTAATATGATTCAATTAAAATTAAATGGAACATTTTCAAAGGAGGAGTAGGTAATGGCTAATTTAAATGTATCAACAAATATAGAAAAACCAATAAAAAAGAAAGCTGTTAGAAATAAAAAGCGTTTGGCATTACAAGTATTAGTTTTTACTTTATTCCTTATTTTATCCTGTATTGTAATTATACCTTTTTATATATTAGTTATTTCATCATTTAAGCCAGGAAATGATTTAATACGTTATGGAATAAACTTAAAGATTGAATTAGATAAAATGTCTTTAGATAATTTTATATTCTTATTTACTGGAGATCATCAGTATTTTACATGGTTCTTTAATAGTTTATTTTTAACAGCTGTGTCTGTAATAATAACTTTATTTGTATGTGCAGCAGTTGGATATGGATTTTCAATGTATGACTTTAAGTTTAAAAATTTCTTATTTATTTGTGTATTATTCGTTATGATGGTTCCTTTTGAAATATTAATGGTACCTATGTATAGTCAGATAATAGATATGGGATTAATAGATACTTATTCGGGAATTATACTGCCAGGAATAACTAGTGCTTCTACTATATTTTTCTTTAGGCAATATTTAATGGGAATTCCAAGAGATTTAATTAATGCAGGAAGAATTGATGGTGCATCAGAATATGGAATTTTCTTTAGGATAATAATTCCAGTTATGAAACCAGCATTTGCTGCTATGGCAATTTTAAATACAATGGGTGCTTGGAATAATTTATTGTGGCCTTTACTAGTTTTAAAGACTGACACTAAATTTACTTTGCCAATAGGATTAAATACATTATTAACTCCTTATGGTAATAACTATGATTTATTAATAGTAGGCTCATTCTTCTCAGTGATTCCAGTATTAATAATTTTCTTATGTTTCCAAAAATACTTTATTGATGGTATGACAGCAGGAGCTGTTAAGGGATAAAAAAGAGTGATAAAACTAAAGGGAGAGATATCATATGAGTAAAAAAGCAAAAATGATAATAGATAAAGAATTTAAAATATCAGAAATTGATAAAAGAATTTATGGATCTTTTATAGAGCATTTAGGACGAGCTGTATATGGTGGAATATATGAACCAGGACATTATTCAGCAGATGAAAATGGATTTAGAAAAGATGTTATAGAGTTAGTTAAAGAATTAAATGTACCAATTGTAAGATATCCAGGAGGAAATTTTGTATCTAATTTCTTTTGGGAAGATAGTGTTGGACCAGTAGAGGAAAGACCAAGAAGATTAGAACTTGCATGGAGAAGTTTAGAAACAAATGAGGTTGGATTAAATGAATTTTCTAAGTGGACAAACTCAATTAATTCAGAAATAATGATGGCAGTTAATTTAGGAACTAGAGGAATTTCAGATGCATGTAATTTATTAGAATATTGTAATCATGAAGGTGGGACTAAATATAGTGATTTAAGGATTAAACATGGAGTAGAAAAGCCACATAAAATTAAGACTTGGTGTTTAGGAAATGAGATGGATGGTCCATGGCAATTAGGTCACAAAACTATGGAAGAGTATGGAAGATTGAGTGTTGAAACAGCAAGAGCAATGAAAACTATAGATCCAAGTATAGAGCTTGTTTCTTGTGGAAGTTCTAATACAGGAATGCCAACTTTCCCAGAGTGGGAAGCAACAACATTAAATCATAATTATGAAGAAATAGATTATGTTTCGCTTCATCAATATTATGGAAATAGATTTAATGATACAGCAAATTTTCTAGCTCAATCTGTAGATATGGATGAATTTATTAAAACTGTAAAGTCTACATGTGATTATATAAAGGCTAAGAAGCGTAGCAAAAAAACTATTAATTTAAGTTTTGATGAATGGAATGTATGGTTCCATTCTAATGCAGAAGATGATGATATCATGAAAAATAGACCATGGCAAATTGGTCCAGCGTTATTAGAAGATATTTATAATTTTGAAGATGCACTATTAGTTGGGTTAATGTTAATAACGTTATTAAAACATAGTGATAGAGTTAAAATTGCTTGTATGGCACAATTAGTAAATGTTATTGCACCAATAATGACGGAAAAGAATGGCCCTGCATGGAAGCAAACAATTTATTATCCTTATTTACATGCTTCAAAATATGGAAGAGGAATAGCATTGCAATCAGTAATATCATCACCAAAACATGATACAATAGATTTTACAGATGTTAATGATGTAGAATCTATTGCAGTGTATAATGAAGAGAAGGAAGAGGTTACTATATTTGCAGTAAATAGAAATTTAAATGAAGATATTAATTTAGATTGTGATGTAAGGAGTTTTGAAGGTTATAAGATAATAGAACATATAGTCTTAGAGAATAATGATATGAAAGCTGTAAATTCTATTGTTAAAGAAACAGTTACACCTAAATTAGTTAGTAGAAGTGAATTAGTTGATGGAGTTTTAACTGCACAATTAAGCAAAGCTTCTTGGAATGTAATTAGATTAGGAAAAGATATGTAAAGTATATTAACTAAGTATCTTAAATCTAAAATTATTAGTTTACTATAGTAGTTTTTTAATCGCTTTGTAATTTACTTGCAAATTAATATTAATAAAAATTAAAAAGTGGTTTTTACAAGAAGGAGTGTCGCAGAATGTTAAAAGAAATTGAACTAAGTTATAGTGATAAAAATGAGATGCTTAGTGTAATAAAGGCATTAGCAAATGAATCAAGAATAAATATTTTGCAACTATTAGATAGAGGATGTTTAAATGTAAATGAGATTGCTGAAACTTTAGATTTACCAGTATCAACAACAGCATTAAATATAAAGATTTTAGAAGAAGCTGGATTAGTGCTTACAGAGTTACAGCCTGGAATTAGAGGATCTATGAAGGTAAGTAGTAAGGCTTGTAGTAACATTATTATTAATTTGAATGATAGCATAAATACTTTATCAGAAAATTGTGTTTATATAAATATGCCTATTGGTAACTATAGCGATTGTTTGATATCGCCATCTTGTGGATTAGTTAGTGAAAAAGGAAGTATAGGTAGATTTGACAAACCAAGTAGTTTCTATTATCCAGAAAAAGTTAATGCTCAGTTGTTATGGTTTTATAAAGGATATATAGAATATAAGTTTCCATATGAAAAATTAAAAAATAAAAAAATATATATGTTGGAAATTTCAACAGAAATATGTTCAGAAGCTCCACATTATAGAAATGATTGGCCATCAGATATAACTATGTGGATAAATGATATAGAAGTTGGAACATGGACTAGTCCAGGTGATTTTGGGGGTAGACGTGGAAGAAATAATCCACAATGGTGGCCAGATACAATAAATCAATATGGATTATTAAAATATTGGAGAATTAAGAATACAGGCACTTATATTGATGATGTAAAATTATCAGATAAAACAATTGATGATTTTAAGATTACAGAAAATGATTTTATAAGTGTAAGAATTGGTATAAAAGAAAATGCAAAGAATATAGGCGGAATAAGTATATTCGGAAAATCTTTTGGTGATTATCCACAAGATATAATAATGAAAATAGAGTATGAAAAAATATAGTAAAAATATTGTAAGTTTGGTATTAAATATGGGGGAGAGTTATGACAGTTAAAGAATTAGTAAAACCTATTATATTACAAAGAGCAGATCCGTGGATATATAAACACATAGATGGATATTATTATTTTTCAGCTTCAGTACCTGAATATGATAGGGTTGAAATAAGGAGAGCAAAAACAATAAATGGATTATCAGAAGCAGATGGGGTAACTATTTGGAGAAAACATGATGAAGGTATGTTAAGTGCAAATATATGGGCACCTGAAATTCATTATATCGATGGAAAATGGTATATATATTTTGCAGCAGCTAGAACTACAGAAACAAATGAGGGATTATTTGATCATAGAATATTTGTATTAGAAAATGAGAGTGAAAATCCATTAGAGGGTGAATGGGTAGAAAAAGGGCAATTAAAAACTAATTGGGAATCTTTTGCATTAGATGCAACTACATTTGAGCATAATGGAGTTAGATATCTAGTTTGGGCTCAAAAAGATCCTAATATATATGGGAATTCTAATTTATATATTGCAAAGATGAAGAATCCTTGGACAATAGAAGATGAACAGGTAATGATTGCAGAACCAGAATATGATTGGGAGAAAATTGGGTTCTTAGTTAATGAAGGGCCAGCAGTACTAAATAGAAATGGAAAGATATTTATTTCATATTCTGCAAGTGCTACTGATTATAATTATTGTATGGGAGTTTTAATTGCTGATGAAAATAGTGACTTGTTAAATAAATATTCTTGGCATAAGTCAGAAAAGCCTGTTTTAAAGACAGATGAAGAAAATGGTATATTTGGACCAGGACATAGTTGCTTTACTGTTTCAGAAGATGGTAAAAAAGATATGTTAGTATATCATGCAAGGAATTATAAAGAGATAGTAGGAGATCCACTATATGATCCTAATAGGCATACATTTGTTAAAGAATTAGGTTATGATGATAAGGGAAATATAATATTTGATTTGAAATAATTTTTGTAGATGACTCTAAAATATTTTTTATTGATAAAATATTTTAGAGTCAAGTTTTTTACTAAACCAGTTTTTGGTGCCTCATAAATAAGTTTAAATTAATGAGGTAAAAATTTTAACCTTAGTAAACTCAATTATTATTATTATCTGAACTATAATTTTCACCTATAACTTTATCATAAGTAATCAAATCTAAAGCTTCATTTCGAGAATCAGAACTTTGAATGCTTGGTGAGTAAAGTGGATACTCCTTCATTAAATTCTTCATAGTGCTCATAAAATCAGTATTTTTAGAATTAATTAAGTCTGTAACAACATAAGGTATATAAAATGCAGAAATAGTATTAATATCTTTATTAAAAATATTAGAATCATAATTATTCCATAATATATATTTTTGGTTATAAATTAATTCTGCATTGTCATCAGAAACACCTAATCTATCATAAACATTATCATCTGGTGTGAAAAAAGGAAAATGATCACCAACAAAAACAAGTACTACATCTTCATCAAAGTCCTTTAACCAGTTTGTAAATTCTCTTAATTGATCACTAGTTTCCTTAATACCAGCTAAGTAATATGATAATTGATCTGTTCCTTCAGCAGTTTCTGCATAGTATGGTTGATGATTTTGCATAGTAGTAGCAAATATATAGCTTGGTCTTTCGTTTGATTGTAGAACACTTTTAATTTGATTGAAAACACTTTTATCAGAAATATATCTTCTAAAGTTTTCAGTTTCAACTGTCATATTATCATCAAAATATAATTCATCAAAGCCATATTCTGTGTATAATGTATCTCTATCATAAAAGGTTTTGCTAAAAGGATGAATATAGGCTGTACCATAACCAAGAGATTTAAAGTAACTAGGAATTGTATCTATGATCTCTTGTTTTTTCAGTAAATTTTGTGGAACTGAAGGTGTATTAAGCGCATAGGTTGGTAAACCTGTCAATAATTCAAATTCAGTTCTTGTAGTATATCCTCCAAAGGTTGGAACTACACAATTTCCAACATACCCTTCAGATCCAACTGAATCAAATCCAGAGTAAATATTACTATCAATATCTAAAGAGTCAAAAACTCTAAAATCACTAAATGATTCAGACATAATAAAAATAATATTAGGATTATTTTCAGATGTAGTTTCAGAGTCTGTACTTGTATCATTATTAGATAATAAATTTTTTATAGAATCATAGCTATAATTTTCAGGTGGATCTACCATATCCATTAAATTTTCTGAGGTAGTTTTTGTTAAATAAGGAAGAAATCCTATATCACTAAACTGTTCATTACTTTCTAATATATTAGTAGCTGCTGGAGTTTCTATTTCAAAGACTGAAAAAATTTTTGCAGAAATAGGTGTTGCCAGTATTATAGTTATCAAGGAGCTTATAATAGCACAACTAAAAATACGTTTTTTAAGAGAAAAATCTAAATTTAAGTTGTTTTTATAAGTTAAGAAAATATATAGTGCTAATATTATAAAGTTAATAATTAGTGGATAAGTAATTTTTAATGAAGCAAATTTTCCAACGTCACTTAAGTTTTTTGTCATTAATAAATCACTTATTACCAAATGACTACCGCTAGTTTTATATTTAAAATATTCAATACAAGAGAGAATATAAAGTATACCTCCGTGAATAGCAATAGATAAATAAGACTTTTTAAATATAAGAAAAATTACCACAAATAAGATGGTACAAATAATAATATTAAATAATAATATGTTTGGTTTTTTTATTAAGAATTTTAATGTGTCATTGAAGTTTTGACAGATATTATATTCTAATAAAATTGATAAGAACAATGGGTATAATACAATTAATAAATATTTAGTTGTATTTTTGAAATTAAGTTTCATTATACGATAATAACTCCTTTCTGGTAAGATACCTTGAGAAATTACAAGAATCAAATATATTATATACTTAAAATATTCTTTTTGTAATTAGTTTAAGAGAATATTAAGAGAATTTTAATGGAATTTATAATAAAAATCCAATTTGTATGACATAAATTTACTTTTTAAATTTAAGCTATTTTGCACAAACTAATTTTAGTAAATAAAATTAGAATGGAGTGGTTGCAATGTTTGGAATACCAGCAATTGAGTGGGTTGGATATGTAGCATCAATTATGATTGCTATATCTCTGATTATGAGTGATATAGTAAAGCTTAGAGTAATAAATTCAATAGGGTGCATATTATTTGCTATATATGGTTTTACAGTAAAAGCTTATCCTGTTGGAATAATAAATTCATTTATATTCTTTGTGAATAGTTATTATTTATATAAGTTTTATAAAGATAAATAAAAATAATTAGTAATTTATTACATGTGCCTCAAATTTTTAACTTGAAGTTTACAAAAAGTTAAATATGTATATAATAAAATAATGAATAAAATTAGGGAGGCGCTTTGTACAAATATGAACTTAGAAAAATATTTAAACAAAATTATTAATTGGGCAACTACAGAAGGAGTAAGGTTAATTATAGGATTAATTTTATTATGGATTGGATGGAAGCTTGTTAAAAAGGTAGTAAATATAATGAGCAAAGCTTTAAATAAAAGAAATGTAGATGCCACAGTAGCCACATTTTTAGAGGGTTTTGTAGAAGTGGTGTTAAAGGCAATAGTAATTTATACATTCTTAGAATATGTAGGTATTAAAACAACAGGAATAGCAGCATTAGTTGCATCTGCTGGGGTTGCTATAGGGCTTGCATTACAAGGTAGTTTATCTAATTTTGCAGGAGGAGTAATAATATTATTAATAAGACCTTTTAATGTTGGAGATTATATTGAAGGATCTGGTCATTCAGGTACTATTGAAAAAATAGGAATGTTTTATACACATATGACAACGACAGATAATAAGCTTATACTTGTTCCAAATGGTAATTTAGCAAATGGAAGTATTGTAAATTATTCAGCAAAAGAGTTAAGAAGAGTAGATTTAACTTTTGGAGTTGGATATGAGCAAGATGTTCTTAAGGTAAAGAGAGTATTATCAAATATTGTAGACGCACATGATTTAATTTTAAAAGATCCTGAACCGTTTATAGCCCTTTCTGCACATGGAGATAGTGCTGTTAATTTCGTAGTAAGAGCATGGGTTAATAATAAGGATTATTGGAAAGTTTATTTTGATTTACTTGAAACAGCTAAAATTAGGTTTGATGAAGAAGATATTAGCATACCATATCCACAAATGGATTTACATATAAAAAAAGATGAAATAACAAAATAAATTTAGTTTTATACTTCCTATAAGTTTTAAGGTTTATTTAGAGCTTATAGGGAGTTTTTTTAGTATATTATGTTGCTTTTTATATAATAAAATAAGCTTATAGTGTATAATAGTAATTAAATGTTAATAGTAAACTTAATGGGGAAAAAGAGGTGTAAAATGAAAAATATAATGGATTCACTTTTAGGTCTTTACGATATGATGGAAAAAGATTTTGGTGAAGAAAGAAAAAAGAAAAGAAACTTTAAATATATAAGAACTTATTTTGATATGGAAGAGCATGATGGATATACAATAGATGATCAAACCTGGGATGATTTCAATATGGATGAAGTTTTTGCTAAGGTTGATAGAACTTATAGTAGTGCGGGAGAAGCAATTTTATATAAAATGCTTAGAAACCCACTTCATGATAAGAAGAAATTAGAGGAAAGAGATGAATTAGTTGAAATATTAAGAAAATCTACTGATTTAAGAACAAAATTACAAATGATTTATTTCAAGCTAGGATATGATAAAAAAAATACATTCTTAGATATGATAATGGAATCTTTGGAGGAAAATAAAACTAAATATTATTTATATATTTTATTTGGTAGAGTTTTAATGTTTGGAACAATAATATTATCTATATTATTAAAAGAGCCTAGATTACTTTTAGCTACATTTATATTGTTATGGGTTAATGTATTTATTAATGATAAGGAAAGAAAAAATATTAAATCACAAGGGCTACTTTACTTAAGAAATATTATAATTTCTGCAAAAAAAATTCAAGAGATAAAACATCCTGCAATTGAAATTTATAGTAATAAAATTAAAGCGTTATTAAAAGAATTAAAGGGAATTGATAGTGCTACTAAACCAATTCAATTGGCTAATACAGCTGGTGGAGTTTTTGAAGTTTTAACTATTCCATTTTTATTAGAGGAAACTGCTTTTTATAGAATTGCTAGCTTATTAGAGGAAAAGAGAGAGTATATTTTAGATTTATATTATTTAATAGGTGAAATAGAGAGTTATATGTCTATAGCATCTTATAAAGAAGAAATAAAAGGAAGGTATACTAAGCCTAAATTTGTAGATAAAGTTGGTATTAATATAGTAGATGGTGTACACCCATTAATAAAAGATGCAGTTCCTAACTCAATTAATTTTGAGAAAAGGGGAATTGTTTTAACAGGGACAAATATGGCAGGAAAGTCTACATTTTTAAGAATGATAGGTCTTAATATTATATTTGCACAAACATTTAATTTTACATTAACTAAAAAGTATGAAGCATGTTTATTTAATATAGTTTCATCAATAAGTCCAAGTGATGATGTTACTTTAGGAAAGAGTTATTATATGGCTGAGGCTGAAGCGTTACTTAGAATAATTAAAGCTTTAGAATTAGATTTGCCAGTATTCTGTCCAATAGATGAAATATTCAGAGGGACGAATCCAATTGAAAGAATAGCATCTTCTGCAGAAATACTAAAATATATTAATAGCAAAGATAGTATATCAATAGTTGCAACACATGATAGGGAGCTTACAGATATTCTTAAAGAAAATTATGACTTTTTCTATTTTAGTGAAAAAGTAGATAGTAAGGGATTAAATTTTGATTATAAGCTAAAAAGAGGAGTATCTAAAACACGTAATGCTATTAAGTTATTAGATCATATAGGTTATCCAAAAGAGATAATAAAAAAATCTTATAATAGGGCTGAAACTTTAGAAAAATATATGTAGGATTGTAAGCTGCTTTAGGTAATAAATGAAATTGCCTAAAGTAGCTTATTTTTGATTATTTAAAAATACTCAAATTAAAATAATATGTAGAAAAACAAAGTATTTCAAAAAATAGGGAAAAATTATGCAGATATATTTTGGAAAAAAATACCTAAAAAATCTGTAAATTTAGAAAAAAAAAACCTATAATTAAGTATAGGAGTTCAAAAGGGTGGAGGGGATATTTTGAAAAGGAAGAATAGAGTTAAAGTAATATTTATAATAATTATAGGAATGATTTTATTGGCACTACCTGTGGCTATGCAAGTTAAGGGAGAAGTTTCTAATAAAGTATTAGATAAATATGTTGCTATAGGTGATGAAATATCTATAGAAGCAAATAATGATTATGATATTTCATATGTTTCATTAATTAAAGATTTTTTATATGCAGTAAATGATAATTTAGATTACAGTAATTTAAGTGAGGTAGGAATAACTTCTTCAGAGCTATTAAATATAATAGACAAAAATAAGGAAGAAATAAAAGATTCAGATTTAATTACAGTATCAATTGGAGGAAATAATATATTAAATGCTATATTGAGAAATTTAAATATAGATGAAAGCATATTACAAGGCTGTGATGAAGAAACCTTCGATTCTATAATAAGTGAGTATTTAAATAGTGATGAAATAAAAAGTGAAATTTTGAATGAAGTAAATAAATTTTCAAAGGACTTTCCTAGTATAATAAAAAAAATTAAAAAATTAGCACCAGAAGCAGATATATATGTAAATACAGTATATAATCCTATTAATAAAAAATGTAATATTTATGATTTTTTTGATGAACAAATAAATTTAATTAATGATTTAATAGTTAAAAATAATAGCAATAATGATTATAAAATAATAGATTGTTATCACATATTAAATAGTGAGGAAGTTTTAAATTTTAAGATTGAAAATGGAGTAGTTAGGATTTCGCCTAATAAAGTTGGACATGCAATGATGGCAACACAAGTAGTTTCAGCTTATGAAGAGTATGTTAACTTGGAGGTAGATAAGATTACATCAAGTAGCGAAAAGATTAAAGGTAAGACTGTTCCTAATAGTAATATTATTGTTGTATCTGAAAATGGAACTGTAGGAACAACTAGATCAAAAGCTAATGGAGAATTTCAAATTGAAATATCACCTATGGTTTCTGGAACTAATATAGAAGTATTAGTCTATGATAAAAAGATTTTTTCTATATTGTACAAATTTGAGAAATTAGTAGTTAAAAAGGATTTATTTACATCATAGTTTTATGTCTATACAATGGTGTTGGACAATAATAATTTGGCTGAAAAAGGGTAATACTAAACTTGAAATACTTAGGAGTAATAATAAACTAAAGAAAACATTGGAGGAAAAAGTTATGAAGAAAAAAGTTGTATCATTATTAATATGTTCTGCATTAATGATGGTTGAAGGTGTTACTACTTATGCACAAACTTTAGGTATTAGTCCAGCAGATGGTAATAAGACTACAATAGAAGCGCCTTCAGAAAATAAAGAGGAAAAGAAGGAGAAGGAAACTTCAGCTCCAGAAGAAAAGAGTACAGAAGAAAAGAGTAAAAGGACTTCTAAGGAATCATCAAAAGATGACGTAGAAGATACTTCAAGGAATTCTTGTAAGAAGAAAGAAAAGAAAAAAGAAAAAGAAGATAAGAAAAAATGTAAAGACGATAAAAAAGATCATAAGAAGCATGACAAAAAAGATGGAGATAAATGCAAGGAAGATGTAAAGAAGGAAGAGAGTAAGTGTAAAGATAATAAAAAGGAAGAAAATAAGTGTAAATGCAGGGATGAAGAAAATTCTGATAAAATAGAAAATTCTTCAGAAAAAGCTGCAGAATAATATATTATTAAATTCTTCTAGTCAAGGAAAGTAATTTTCCTAGACTAGGAGAATTTTTTAATTTCCTAGGAAATTGAATTCACAGCAGCACTTAATACTTTTCCTATTGGATCATTAATAACTAAATCAGCTTTATTATCAGCAGAAGTTGAACTCTTATTAATAAGTACAAGATTCTTGCCAATAAAATAATCAATAAGGCCTGCAGCAGGATATACAACTAAGGAAGTGCCTCCTATTATTAATGTATCTGCATTAGCTATGGCATTTACAGCACCTCTAATAGTAGAATCATCTAAGCCTTCTTCATAAAGAACTACATCAGGCTTAATGCTACCACCACATTTAGTACAAGTAGGTATGCTTTTAGATTCTAAAATAAACTTTTCATCATAAAAAGCATGACATTTTACACAGTAATTTCTAAGAACTGAACCATGAAGCTCGTAAACTATTTTAGAACCAGCGGCCTGGTGTAATCCATCAATATTTTGAGTTATAACAGCTTTTAACTTGCCCATTTCTTCAAGCTTAGCTAAGGCTATATGAGCTCCATTAGGTTTTGCTTCAGGATATATTAGTTTTGCTTTATAAAAATTAAAAAATTCTTCAGGATATCTAATATAAAAGCTATGTGAAACTAGTTGTTCTGGAGTAAATGTTATATTAAGTTTTTCATTAAATAATCCATTAGAACTTCTAAAGTCGGGTATACCAGACTCAGTTGAAACACCTGCACCGCCAAAGAAAACTATGTTATTACTTTCACTTAATATTTTGCTTAATTGCTCTATTTTATTTTCCATAAGTAAACCTCCAAATTTTATATTTGGGTAGGTGAACTTATCCAGGGACGTGAAACGTCATCGGATAAAATCATCTCCATTTAATCTTTTAAGTATATTATATAATACTATTAAATTATTTATAAAGAAAAAAAAGTGCCTATAAATAAGTATTAGGCACTTTGGTATTAGTAGTTTATTTTTAATTTATAATTAGCTTTAAATTCCTTTATAATATTATCAAATATTTCTCTTAATGTTTGTCCGATTTTTAAATAGGCTTCATCATTTAAATTAGCAAGAGAAACTCTAAGTCCCCATCTAGATGAAGCAAAACCATCACCGTTTAAAAGAACAGTAGAATAGTTTTTAGCTAAGTTATAAAGTATATCAAAAGGAGTATAAATTTTTTCTATATACTTACTTGATTCAATTCCATATTCAACTCTAGCCCAATCTAAAATATTTATTTCAGTATAGTATGAAGCGTAGTGTGGATCATTAAAGATTTTAACATTTAGACCTTGGCATAATAGTTCTTTACGCTTTTGGCAAATTGATTTAGTCAAATTTTTATAATTATCATTAGAATCAATTAATGCGAAAGCACAGAAGAATGCCATTTGAACTTGTTGAGGTGTTGAAAGTCCAGCTGTATGATTTAAAGCAACTTGTCTACTATCTGCAACAATTCTATCTATAAATGATATTTTTTCAGGATTACAAGATAAATGAGAGTATCTTGTATTTAAACTAATTTTATGCATTTCTGATATTTCTGAAATTAATTTATTATATATATTATCTTTATTTAATATTATAGTTCCAAGTCTCCATCCAGTTACACCGAAATACTTTGAAAGGGAATAAACTCCAATAGTATTATAAGGTAAATCACTAAGAACAGATCTAAAGTTATTGACAAATGTACAATAAACATCATCAGTAATAACCATTAAATTTGAATTATAGTTATTTACTATATTTTTTAAGGTTTCTCTGCATTTATCATTTAATGCTATTGAAGCTGGATTATTTGGATTTACTATAAATACAGCTTTTATACTTGTATCCTTTAATTTATTTAAGTCATCTTCAGAGTATTGATATGTAGGTATTCCGTTTTCATCAACTTCATTTGCATGAATATTAATTACATTAAAATTATAATGAGGTAAGTGAGGGATTTCTAAATATGGAGTAAAGATTGGAGTCATAAGTGCAACTTTATCTCCTTTATTTAGTAGATGATTTTTTTCTAAAGAGTCAAAAATATAGCACATTGCAGCTGTTCCACCTTCAACTCCAAAAACATCAAAATCACTTTCAGATTGTGTATTTCCACATAATTCTTTTAATAAATATCTATTAACTATTTTTTCTATATGTACAAGCATTCTATCAGGAACAGGATAATTATCTCCTATTATTCCATCAGCTAACTCAAAAATCCATTCATCTTCATCAAATTCAAGTTCATTTATACCATATTTATAAATTTCTCTTATTAAATTTATTCCAGGTAAAGAAGGATTAGCATTAATATACTCTAGCAATCTTTTTGATATTCCATCTTTTTGAACCATTCCAGCTAAATCATCAATATTTAATGATCTTTGTGTTTCTAATATAGCAAATTGGCCAAATGTAAAGAAAGCTTGTCTAGGAGTTGCTGCAGTCCAGTTTGGATTACCTCTACCAGCATCTAAGATATTATCATTATTTATTGCAGCTAATTGCAATAATTTATCTTTAAATTCAAAAGGACTTACTTTACCATAAATTTTTTGTAGGTTTTCTTTAGTTAATTCTGTATTCAATATTGAATGTCTCCCTTCAGAGTGTAAAAACACTGAAATATTTCTTGCATTTATTAATTTTATAATAGAATTACTAAAATTAAAATAGAAAATATTACTTTTAATAATATGACAAAATATAGATAATAAACTCAATGTTATATATAAGAGTGTTAAAAATATAGATATAAAATAATTAAAATGTTAAGAGTGGGTGGGGTATATTGAAAAAATAAAAATGGTGCAGATATATAATCTACACCATTTTTATTTATTAATGAGTCAGGATTTCAACACCAGTTTCAGTTACTAAAACTGTATATTCCCATTGAGAGGAAGGATAACCATCTTCAGTTAAAACTGTCCAACCATCAGATTCATCAATAAATATATCAGGAGAACCCATATTTATCATAGGTTCAATAGTAAATATCATACCGGGAACTAACAACATTCCAGTACCTTTTTTACCAACATGAGAAACAAAAGGAGTTTCGTGGAATTCAAGTCCTACTCCATGTCCTCCAAATTCTCGAACAACAGAGTAGCCGTTAGCTTCAGCATGTTTTTGTACAGCTTCTGCTATATCTCCTAAGTGCCCCCATGGTTTAGCAGCTTCTAATCCTTTATCTAAACACTCTTTTGAAACTCTTACTAACTTTTCTAAGTCAGGATGTACATTTCCAATTTTAAACATTCTAGATGCATCTGAAAAATATCCATTATATATAGTAGAAACATCTACATTAATTATATCTCCTTCTTCTAATATTACATCTTCACTAGGAATACCATGGCATACTTCATCATTTAAAGAAGTGCAAACGCTTTTAGGATATCCTTGGAAGTTAAGTGGAGCTGGAATTGCACCTTGTGATACTGTAAAATCATGAACTATAGTATTTATTTCTTCAGTTGACATACCAGCTTTAATATTTTTGCTAACTAAGTCTAAAACTGCAGTATTAATAGCACAACTTTCTTTTATTTTTTCAATTTGCTTAGGTGTTTTAATTATACTTCTAGGTGGTACTATATGACCTTTAAGTTTATAAGAGTTTATTTTTTCATCAAATTGCAAATGACAATTTTTGTATTTTTTATTACTACCACACCAACAGTGGTCATTTCTATTAAGATTCATGTTCCTATCTCCTTGTATCTGTTTGTATACTTTCATTATAGTACTTTATTAATAAAAATGAAAACTAATTGTTTTATTAGATAAAAAGTAAAATAATATTTTATATTAACAACTTTATATTTTATAATATAATAAAAAGAATTGGAAAGGAAAAATTTATGAATAATTATAAGGGAAAGAGAAAAAAGAGTATATATATTTTTTTCGAAATTATAGGTATATTATTAATTTTGTATTATTTAATGTTAAAGATGATGTTTGGATTTGTAGCTTTTTCTAGTGTTTTTTGTATGTTAGGAATAGTTTTGCTTGTTTATGGTTATGTTGAATTAAAGTTTAATATAGATATTTGGGGGCATATTCCTAAGGTTTATAGAATAATAATCACAACTTTATTTACTATAGGCTTAGTAATATTTATAGGAATTGAGAGTATTATAATTTATAATGGACATCATCATGATACGCAGAAACCAGATTATTTAGTGGTTTTAGGAGCTGGTTTAAGGGGACGTAGTATAAGTGCATCCCTATTATATAGATTAGAAACTGCATTAGATTTTCATGACATGTATCCAGATTTAAAAATAGTGGTATCTGGAGGTCAAGGTGAAGGTGAAGATATGACTGAAGCTTTAGCTATGAGAAATTTCTTAGTGGATAATGGTGTTAATCCAAACCTGATTATAATGGAAGATAAGTCAACAAATACTTATGAGAATTTTTTATATACTAAAAATGTTTTAGAAGAAGAGACGGTAAAAGAAGATTTTACAATAACTATAATATCTAATAATTTTCATATGTATAGAGCTAAGTTTTTAGCGAAAGAGGTTGGATTTAATACTTATGGTTATCCAGCACCATCACATAAGGCTTCAGCATTAGTATTTTATGTACGAGAGTTTTTTGGAGTAATAAAGGCATATATATTTAGGCAATAATCATTATAGTAGAGGCGTAAAAAATACGTCTCTATTTTTAAATAAAGAAATAGATATCATGAATTTTATAAAATATAGTTTCATATAATATTTAAAAAGTATAAAAAGATGTATGGAGGATTTGATTTTTTATGGGAGTATGGGGATTAGATATTTATGATGATGATTTAGCTGTTGATATAAGAGATGAGTTTCAAGATTATTTAGACCAGGGAATGGATGAAAATGATGCAATGAATGAAGTGATTTTTAATAATGATAATTTGCTTGAAGAGGATGAAGAGTGCGGAACTTTTATATTAACTATAGGTTTATTGGCTAAAGAAAATGAAATTAGCAATAGTAAGATAAATAAATTATTGAGTGATTTAAGGGAAAATAAAAACTATTGGAATTATTTAAAAGAAGATTCTACTGAGTTATATGAAGTTAGGATGGATTTACTTAGAGAGTTAATTTAAAACAATACAATTTTGTAAAGGTTATCAAAGTGACCAAAGGTATTTTAAAATATAAAATGGATAAAATAATTATATAAAATTATTTATAGGCATTGGAGGTTTTAATTATGGCTTTTGAAAAACTTGAGAAAAAAGTAAATCAAATCAGTAAAAAGATTAAACAAGGAAGACTTTCACAAGAAATAGGCGATGAAATTAGCAATGTGATTAATGAAATTGAAGATCTTGGAGGAGAAGCAAAAGAGAAGTTTAAAGATGCTTTAGAAAATATGAGGAATACATTAAAGAAGATGAAATAGAAAAATAAAAAGTATAAGGAAATTTTAGTATGATTTCTTTATACTTTTTTCTTGTATAGACTTATTAATAAGATCAATGTTTTGATATATTTATATAAGAAATATTAACAATATATAAGGGTTATGGTACTATAGAGATATATTTGGAGAATAATTCTTTAGGAGAGGTTAAGATGAAAATAAGAAGAGCAACATTAGGTGATGTAAGTATTATAGCTAAATATAATTATAATCTTGCATTTGAAACGGAAGATAAAAGTCTTGATATGAGTATTTTAACTAATGGTGTGAAAAGGTTAATTGAAGATGAAAGTAAGGGTGTTTATCATGTTTGTGAGATAGATGGTAAGGTTGTTGGACAAATCATGTATACTTATGAGTGGAGTGATTGGAGAAATGGAACTTTTTTATGGGTGCAAAGTGTTTATGTAAATAAAGAAAATAGAGGAATGGGAGTATTTAAAGCATTATATACTTATATAAAGAATATGTGTGATAAAGATGAAAATATATGTGGAATAAGATTATATGTTGAGAGAGAAAATTATTTAGCGCAAAATACATATTCCAATTTAGGAATGAATGAATGCAATTATTATATGTACGAGTATGAAAAATAATATTAACAAATATCAACATATTTTCATAATAAAATATAGGAGGTGATTCTGTGGATACAGCAGAATTAAAAGGGAGAGCAAAGGAACAGTTAAGAGGTAATTGGGCAGTAGCAATAGGTACGGTGTTGGTTTCTAATATAATATTACAAGTAGAGATGGGATATAAGGTCGCTTCTAAGCTAGGTATGGATGGAGTATCATACTCTTTAGATTTAATTACTTTATTATTAGGTGGAGTTATATCAGTTGGATTGTGTAGGTTTTTATTGGATATGGCAACTAAGAGGCGAGAACCTAGATTTAATACATTATTTTCAAGCTTTAATATTTACTTGAAAACATTGGGATTAAATATTTTAATAACGCTAGCTGTTTTAGCAGGAAGTTTATTATTTATAGTACCTGGTATAATAGTATCACTTATGTTTTCACAAGCATTTTATATATTGTCAGAGGATCCAAGTAAATCAATAACACAGTGTATAAATGAAAGTGTTAAATTAATGAATGGACATAAGTGGGATTTATTTTATTTAAATTTAACATTTATAGGATGGTGGTTAGTTTCTATATTAACTCTTGGTATAGCAGCTCTTTGGGTAGCGCCATATCAAAAATTAACAGAAGCAAATTTTTATTTAGATTTAAATAGTAATTAGGATATAAAGGTTGAAAATTATAGTAATATAGTTTTCAACCTTTATGTTTATAATGACTAATTCTAAGGGTATTTTGTATATAATATTTAATGTATAAATAGAAATTTAAACTTAGTATAATTTAAAATTAATAGAGATAATAAGAGTTTTTAGTATACTAAAAAGGGTGTGAATATATGGCAAATTGTAGAGAAGCTTGTGATAATAGAATTTATTTACTAACTAGTAAGGTTATGTATTTATTTATAACGAATATATGGTTTTTACTAACTATTTCACCATTTATAATTTATTTTTTTATTGCAGGTGAAAATTTATCTATTCCTATTTTAACATTTGTAGGAATATTAGTAGGGCCAGCATTATCCACTATGTTTTCTGTTACAGGAAGATTAATTAAGGATAAGCAAGAAGGGGCTACTAGGGATTATTTTCATTTTTATAAAATGAATTTTGCACAAGGGATATTTATAGCTGCAATAATAAATATAGTTTTAATGATTTCTTATATAGATATTGGATACTTTTTTTCAATTAATATGAAAACAATTTCTTATATATTTATAGTTTTAGCCATATTTATGGGGGCAATAAGCTTATATATATATCCTATATTAGCAAGAATAAATGCTAAAACAATAGACTTATTTATAATATCTATTAAGTTAGTTTTTAAGAAATTTTATATAACACTAACTAATATTTCTTTAATAATTATAGGAATAGCAATTGTTAATTTTACAAGTATATCATTAATAGCTACTTTGTTTGGAGCTAGTGCTGTTTGCTATTTAATTTTAAGAATGGAAGAGAAGATTTTAAGGGATGTAGAAGTAGCTTTAAAAGAGAAATACTCAAATTAATAAAAAAGATATAGGTTAAGGAATTTATTAAATGTTTTCTTAACCTATATCTTTAATTTTTATGATATTTTAATTATAAGTTTAGATAAACTTTAATGAGTTAATTAAACAATCTCCATTAATCAATAAATATAAATCATTTATAGAATTTAGAGATTTTAATTTGCAAATATAGGTATCCCAATTATCTTTAATTTTTTCAGTTGTAATTTCTAAATTACCTAAAATGTCTCCGTTAATACTGTCAATTCGTATTTCTATATTAGATATAGATTTAAAAATAGCTTCTATAGATAAGTTAGAATAGTTCTTGAAATCAACATCAGAAAACTTTAGCCAAGATATAGTATTTTTAGATGTTGTTATACAGGTTCCACCTAAACTACATTCATCTAAAATAATATTACTACAACTATCATAATCTTCAGCTTTAGTTAAATATGATAAGTTTCTAGGTTTTAAGGTTTCACCTATAATATTTATATCTTTTTTTAATTTAATATTTTTTGAAGAACTACCTATTAAGATTGAACATGTGCCACTTTCTAAAATAAAGTTGTTACTTGAAACATCAAAATATTCTAAATCACTACTATTTAATTTAAAAGTAACCCATTTACATTCATTTTTATCTAAATGTATTCTTTTAAAATTTACTAGTTGTTTAATTGGGCGTTTGGCTCTACTTGAAGTTAATGAAACATAAAGTTGAACAACTTCATCACCTTCATAAGGACCTATATTTTCAAGTAAAAAATCAATTTTAATTTCTTTATTATTACTAATTTTATTAGAACTAATTACTAAATTACTATATTTAAAATTTGTATAACTTAATCCATATCCAAATTCATAAAGAGGTTCACCTTTATAATACATATATGTTGAATTACTATTTATAATATCGTAATTCATAATAGAGGGTAGATCATTTATTGATTTATACCATGTCATAGGTAATCTTCCAGCTGGGTTATAATTTCCAAATAAACATTGAGCTATTGCATTTCCAAGTTCTTGACAACCATGAGTACAATGAAGAATTGCAGGAACATTATCATTACACCAATTTATTGAAAAGGGATAACTACTAATCATCACTACAATTGTGTTTGGATTTACGGAATATACACTTTTTATTAACTCCTCTTGAGATGGAGGTAAAATTAAATCAGTTCTATCTATTTCTTCTTTAGCATTAATTAATGGGTGATTTCCAACAACAACTATAGCTACATCACTATTAGCAGCAAGATTTATACATTCTTTTATACCATCTTCAATAATTTCTTTATTTAATATAATATCATTATTTTCATTAATATTTTTATTTAGTAATCCATTATTAAAGGAAATTTTTCCGTTATCCCAAGTTCTTAAAGTAAAGTTGTTATCAGATATATCATTACATTTGAAAACTTCTTTTACAAACCATCCCCATATTTCATCTGCAGAAGAGGAGATTTTATTATCATCTTCTTCAAGAGTTAAATATTTATTGCTATAAGTATCTTTTAAAGTAATACTACCAAATCCCCAATTGCACATTTCAAAATTATTGTTAAATAAGGGTTCATTATCAATAGATAATTTAACAATATCATTTCCATTGTGAAATTTAATATCTTTATTAATTAATTTATTTTTTACTCCATCTAATAGTGTTACTTTATAAGGTGGTGTTCCACAGTACCAATCTTTATATATTTCATTAGCTAATGGACCTAGAATGGCAATACTATTAATTTTATCTTCTTTAAGTGGAAGAATATCATTTTTATTTTTTAGAAGTACAATTGATTCCAAACAAGCCTTTAAGGAAAGTTCACTATGAGATTTAGAGCAAAGTTTTTCAGGGGATATATTTGCATATGGATTTAAAGAATCATCATCAAATTCTCCTAGCCTAAATCTAATTTTTAATATATTTGATATCGCCTTATTAATATCATTTTCAGTTATAAGATTTCTAGCTAATGCATCTTTAGCTGCATTTATTACTAATTCAGCATCATCTGTAAAGCAGTCAATCCCAGCTTTTAATGCACTAGCTATAGTTTCAGCATGAGTTTTATAATATTTATGATAGTCAACAGTTTGAGAGAAGTCACCACCATCACAAACTACAAATCCATCACATCCCCAAGTATCTTTAACAATATCTTGAACTTCTTTATTTAATATACAAGGTGTTCCATTGATAGAATTATATGCTGTCATCATTGACTTAGCTTTTCCTTCTACAAATGCAGGTTTAAAAGCCTTTAAGTAGTATTCATTTTTATTTCTTTTATCAATACTAGAAGAACAATAAATTCTACCTTCTTCATTATTATTTCCATAAAAGTGTTTTGGAGTAGGGACTAATTTAAGATAGAAATCATCATAGCCTTGCATACCTTTGATTAAACTAGAAGAGAGTTTACCAGTTAAAACAGGATCTTCTCCATAAGCTTCTTCAGTTCTTCCCCAACGAGGATCACGTTCCATATCTATAGTTGGAGCCCATAAGGTTAAGCCATGCCTTCTATTACATTTATCATAATAAATTCTGGCTTCATCACCTATTACTGAACCTATTTTTTCTAATAGTTTTTCATCAAAGGTAGAAGCTAGCCCAAGGGGTTGTGGAAATACAGTTGATGGACCTGTATTAGAAACAACACCATGTGCAGCTTCTCCACCAACACTATATTCATTAATATTTAATCTTTTAATTGCAGCTTGTCTAGTTGGTAAGAGTGAAATTTTTTCATCTAAAGTTAATAAAGCAATTAGAGAATTTACTCTTACCCCTAATGATAATGTAGAGTTCTTATATATATATTGTGTCATTAAATAAACCTCCTATTAATGTAGTCTAAATAAATGTTAATATAAATGGTTTAAAAGCAATACCATAATTTGTTAACAGGTTTATCATAAAAAATTTGATGTAAATGTAATATATTAAATTTTAAATGTATTTTCTGATAGAATACTCTAATTTTTATATGAAAACATATACATTTTTATAGGTATCTAGAAAATGGTAGAGAGACTAAAATAATAGTATCAACAGAACTTAAGGGAATGGAGGAATAAATGGTGCAAGTAACAGAAAAAGTTAATACTACAAAAAAAATAAAAAAGGAAGTTAAGAAACCTAAAGAAAGAAAAATTACTTGGAATAATATTAAGAAACAAAAATGTTTAATAGCAATGTCATTACCATTTGTTATATGGGTAATAATATTTAAGTATCTTCCATTAGCTGGATGGACAATGGCATTTCAAGATTATAAACCCCAAAATGGATTTTTAGATCAAACATGGGTTGGATTTAAGCACTTTATAACATTATTTAAGGAAGATCAGTTTTATCAAGCTCTTCAAAACACTTTAGGAATGAGTATTTTAGGACTGGTATTTGGAACAATAGCTTCAATAACATTTGCATTACTATTAAATGAAATAAGATCTTCTAAATTCAAAAGAACAGCACAAACAATTTCTTATCTACCACACTTTATATCCTGGGTTGTTGCAGCAAGTTTAGTTACAAATATGTTATCATCATCAGGAATTGTTAATGAAATATTAATGAAGTTTAATTTAATAGACAATCCAATACAATTTATGTCTACACCAAGTATGTTTTGGGGAGTAGTTACAGCATCTGATGTATGGAAGGAAATGGGATGGAATGCAATAATTTATTTAGCAGCAATGACAGCCATAGATCCAGAATTGTATAATGCTGCTAAAGTTGATGGTGCAGGAAGATTTAGACAAATGTTTAGTATAACATTACCTTCTATAAAAAGTACAGTATTAGTGCTTCTTATAATGAGCATTGGTAATTTAATAAATATAGGATTTGAAAAACAAATGTTACTTGGTAATCCGATAGTTGCAAGTAAATCATTAGTTATTGATAAGTATGCATTAGACTATGGTATTGGAATGTTTAGATATTCATTTGGTACAGCAATAGGTATATTTAAATCTGTTGTAGGAATCGTATTAATTTTTATAGCAAATAAAATGTCTAAAAAATTCAATGATGGAGAAGGAAGTTTATTAAGTTAGAAATTAAAGATTAGTTTAGATTAATTAATTTATTGGTCTAGGTAAGGAGGAAAATATGAGAAAGAAAAGAAAGAAAATAGCAGTTTTTGATATAGTACTTACAATAATAATGTGTTTCATAATTGTAATAACTTTATATCCATTCCTAAATGTATTAGCAGTTTCATTAAATGATGCAACAGATACAGTAAAAGGTGGAATATATATATGGCCAAGGGAATTTACCTTAGCAAATTATAAACAAGTATTTTCCGGAAGTAGTAAATTGCCATTAGCATTTTTTAACTCTATTTTAAGAACTGTTATTGGGACTATTACAGGAGTTATTGCAACAGCAATGGTTGCTTATACACTAAGTAGAAGAGATTTTATATTTAACAAAGCAGTTACATTATTATTTATAATAACAATGTATGTTAGTGGTGGATTAATTCCAGAATTCTTAGTTGTTAAAAATCTAGGGTTAATAAATAATTTTGCTGTATATATTTTACCAGGGTTAATAAGTGCATTTAATGTAATAGTAATGAGATCATTTATGGATGGTTTACCAGAAGCTCTTTATGAATCAGCTAAAATTGATGGAGCAAATGATTGGACAACTTTCTACAAGATAGTAATGCCACTATGTTTACCAGTTATAGCAACAATAGCTTTATTTATAGCAGTTGGGCAATGGAATAGTTGGTTTGATACTTACCTTTATGCTAGAGGAAATGCTAGTATGACAACTTTACAATATGAATTAATGAAAATTATTGATAATGCAAGCTCTAATGTGGATGTTAATAATCCATTATTACAAAATGCAAGTAAGTCAAATCCACAATCAATTAAGATGGCAATTACAATGGTTGCAACAGTTCCTATACTTTTAGTATATCCATTTGTGCAAAAGTACTTTGTAACAGGAATGACTTTAGGTGCAGTAAAAAGTTAAATATAGGATAATTTATTTTGAATTATCCATTAAAAAATAATAAAATAAAATTATGTGTAATTTAGGGGGAGAAAATATGAAGAAGCGTAGATTATTATCATTAGTTATGGCGATAACTTTAACAGCAACTTGTTTTGTAGGTTGTGGAAAGAAGTCTGAAGGATCAAGCAGTGATACGCCAATACTTGATGGAATGGATAAAACACCAATTACATTAACATTTTTTAATTGTGATTTAAATGAAGACTGGGATTTTACTGATGAGGTTGCAAAGAAAATAACGGAATTAACAGGTGTAACATTAGAGATAACACATCCAGTAGCTGGAGATACACAAGCAATTCCATTGATGATAGCTAGTGGAGAATACCCAGATTTAATATATGCTAAAGGGGATACAGGTAAACTGATTGATGCTGGAGCTATCATTAAGCTTGATGATATGATAGAAGAAAAGGGAGATAATTTAAAAGCCTTATATGGAGATCAATTAGATAGACTAAGAGCAAGTGCAGATGATCCTTCTATATATACTGTAGGTACTTATGGAGTTAGTGCAGAAGTATATGAACCAGGTGGAACATTACAAATTCAACATGATGTACTAAAAGAATTAGGATATCCTGAAATAAATACTATTTATGATTATGAAGAAGCTATAAAGGCTTATATAGAAGCTAATCCAACAACTGAAGATGGACAAGAAAGAATAGGTTTATCATTAATGGCAAGTGACTGGAGATGGTTAATTACTACTGGTAATATAGCATCAGCTGCTTTAGGTATTCCAGATGATGGTCAATTTAAAGTTGATGATGAAACAGGAGAAACTACTTATAAATTTACGTTACCAGAAATTAAAGAGTACTTCCAATGGTTAAATCATATGAATGATATTGGATTATTAGACCCTGAATCATTTACTCAAAAAGAAGATACTTATAAAGCTAAGATTTCTTCAGGAAGAGTGGTAGGTTTATCTGATGCTGCTTGGGATTATAGTGATGCTGAAAAGACATTACTTTCAGAAGGTAAGGCAGGCTCAACTTATGCAAGATTACCTGTAACAGTAAGTGAAGAATATAAAGATCAATCTCTTAAGAACTACGGATTTGGTGGAGGTTGGGGAATTGCAATCTCAGAAAGTTGTGAAAACAAAGAAAGAGCATTTGAATTCCTTGATTGGATGGCATCTGATGAAGCACAAGTATTATTAAACTGGGGTATCGAAGGTGAACATTATACAGTGGAAGATGGTAAGAGAGTAGTAAAACCAGAAGTTCAAGAACAAAAGAACACAGATCCTGATTTCGGCAAAAAGACAGGTATAGGTGCTTATGTATATCCATTCCCACAAAGAGGAGTTGGAGCTGTAGATTCAACTGGCAACTCTTATACTACTACTACTATTGATAATGTTATAGCAAATTACAATGAAGCTCAAAAGGAAACATTAGCTGGATATGGATTGAATGATTTTACAGAAATGTTCCCATCTTCTGAAGAGTTAGGAATCTCTAAACATGGTCAAGTATGGCAATATACTATACCAAGTGATAGTGATATAGCTATAATTCAACAAAAATGTGATGATTATATTCAACAAGCAGTAACACAAGCTATTTTAGGAAAACCAGAAGATTTTGATAAGGCATGGGATGAAATACAAGCAACATTAAAGAGCTATGGTGTTGATAGCCTAAATGAGCAAATGACTAACTTAACTAAAGAAAGACTTGAATTATGGAATTAATATGAAAAAAGGAGCAGTGATGCTCCTTTTTTATATCTTCACTAATTATTCTGTAAATATGGAGAGAATTAGTAAGAGATAAAAATAAAGCACTAATTATTACAATAAAATATATAAAATTTTTATGGTATACGATTACAGAGGTAACTCTTATAATTAAGTTATAAAGAAATATTATATAAACATAAGGAGTGAAAAAAATGAAATTCAGTAATGGATGTTGGTTAAATAAAGATGGAATAGTTAGATATAGTCCACAAGAAGTTTATAGTAGTAAGATAGAGGAAAAACTTTTAACACTTCATGCTCCATGTAACAGAATAAATCATAGAGGAGATACTCTTGGAGGACCAGTTATTACTTATAAAATATCTTCTCCAATGAAAAATGTATTAAGAATAAGATCGTATCATTATATGGGAACTAAAAATAATGGTCCAGAATTTGAAATATATGAAGATAATAATTTTAAACCAGAAATAGCTGAAAATGACGAAATTATTACAGTGAAGTCTGGAGACTTGAAAGTTAATATAAATAAAAATTTCTTTAGTATGGAATTTTTTAATGGAGATAAATTATTAACTAAGAGTGCAAATAGAAGCTCAGCTTATTATAAAGAAGAGGGCGGGCAATTCTTAAGTAATGAAGGAATTGAAACTTTCATGAGAGACCAATTGTCCTTATCAGTTGGTGAAGCTGTATATGGATTAGGAGAAAGATTTACACCATTTGTTAAAAATGGACAATCTATAGATTGTTGGAATGAAGATGGTGGTACAAGTACAGAACAAAGTTATAAAAATGTACCATTTTATATTACAAATAAGGGATATGGAGTATTTGTAAATCATCCAGAAAAAGTATCATTTGAAGTTGGCTCTGAGTTAGTTACAAAGGTACAATTTAGTGTTCCAGGAGAAACTTTAGATTACTTTATTATAACTGGAGATGATATGAAGGAAGTTTTAGAAAATTATACTTCATTAACAGGTAAACCAGCACTTCCACCAGCATGGTCATTTGGATTATGGCTTACAACTTCATTTACAACTAATTATGATGAAGAAACTGTAACACAATTTGTTGATGGAATGGCAGAAAGAGATATTCCACTTCATGTATTCCATTTTGATTGTTTCTGGATGAAAGGATTTAATTGGTGTAACTTTGAATGGGATAATGAGGTGTTTCCAGATCCAAAAGCTATGCTTGAAAGATTAAAAGCAAAAGGGTTAAAAATTTGTGTTTGGATTAATCCATATATAGCTCAAGAATCTTCATTATTTGAAGAAGGTAGAGATAATGGATACTTTATAAAAAGACCAAATGGGGATGTATGGCAATGGGATATGTGGCAACCAGGAATGGCTATAGTAGATTTTACTAACCCAGAGGCTTGCAAATGGTATGCTGATAAGTTAAGAGATTTAATGGAAATGGGAGTAGATTGTTTCAAAACTGATTTTGGTGAAAGAATACCAGTAGAATGTACTTATTTTGATGGTTCTGATCCAGTTAAAATGCATAACTATTATACACAAATGTATAACAAAGTTGTATTTGATGTAGTTAAAGAAGTGAAAGGTGAAAATGAAGCCGTTCTTTTTGCTAGATCAGCGACAGCTGGTGGACAACAATTCCCTGTACATTGGGGTGGAGATTGTACATCAGAATATGAATCTATGGCAGAAAGCTTAAGAGGAGGATTATCACTTTGTCTTTCAGGATTTGGTTTCTGGAGCCATGATATTGGTGGATTTGAAAGTACTTCAACACCAGATGTTTATAAGAGATGGGCAGCATTTGGACTTTTATCATCACATAGCAGATTACATGGAAGTACTTCTTATAGAGTGCCATGGCTTTATGATGAAGAATCTTGTGAGGTAGTTAAGTTCTTTACAAACTTAAAATGTAGTATAATGCCATATCTATTTAAAACAGCAAATGATGCAGCTACAAAGGGAATTCCTACAATGAGAGCTATGATTTTAGAAAATCAAAATGATCCGGCTTGTAGATATTTAGATAGACAATATATGTTAGGGGATTCAATATTAGTAGCACCAATATTTAATGAAGATGGTATTGCAGAATATTACTTACCACATGGAACATGGACAAACTTCATAACTGGAGAAAAGCATGAAGGTGGAAGATGGATAACTGAAAAGCATGGATATTTGAGCATTCCAATGATGATTAAAGAAAATAGCATAGTTGCAGTAGGGGCTAATAATACAGTTCCAGACTATGATTTTGGAAAAGATGTTTCTTTAGAAGTATTTGAATTGGTGGATGGAAAAATAGCTAATGTGGAAGTATTAAATAAAGAAAGAGAAGTAGTATTAAGTGCTACGGCATTAAGAAGTGAAAACACAATTGAATTTAATATTGAAGCTAAAGATTCATATTCAATAATACTTAGAGGAATTACAGAGGTTTCAAAGGTAGAAGGTGCAAGATTTGAATTAACAGAAAAGGGAGTTAAGTTAATACCAACTGCAAATAGAATACTTTGTAATATTTAAGTGAAACTCAAAATTTGAAATTTGGTATGTTGAAGGTACACCTTAGTATACTCAGCTACTGAAAGAAGTAGAGTTTTCTTATAAATATTTCTTACAGAAGAGTTAAGGTTTGAGGAGTAAAAATAAAGCTGGGCTGAGCTTTATCCTTAATCTTTAACTCTTAAGTTTTATATAAAAAATTAGGAGGTAGTTTAGGAATGGAAAAAGAAAAAGTAAATTATGAAAAAATAGAAGAAATACTATCAGAGCTTAGATTAGAAGAAAAGGTAGCGATGGTTCATGCTGCAGGATTATTTAGAAGTGGAAATGTAGAAAGATTAGGAATTCCATCATTATATATGTCAGATGGACCAATGGGAGTAAGAAATGAATTTCCTAATGCAAGTTGGGTCCCAGTAGGAAATAGTGATGATTATGTAACCTATTTACCTTCTATTTCTGCCCTTGCTTGCACTTGGAATAGGGAATTAGCTTATGAGGAAGGGAATGTTTTAGGAAAAGAAGCTAGAGGTCGTGGAAAAGATGTGATTTTAGCTCCGGGAATTAATATAGTTAGAAGTCCATTGGGAGGAAGAAATTTTGAATATATGTCAGAGGATCCATACTTAACATCACAACTTGCAGTACCTTATATAAAAGGTGTACAAGAAAATGATGTTGCGGCATGTGTAAAGCATTTTGCAGTTAATAGCCAAGAAACTGAAAGATTAAATGTAGATGTTGTAATTGATGAGAGAGCAGTTAGAGAAATTTATTTACCTGCATTTGAAGCAGCTGTAAAGGAAGGGAATTCTTACGCTGTAATGTCAGCATATAATAAGCTTTGGGGACTAAATTGCTCTCATAATAAGTGGTTACTTAGAGATGTATTAGAAAAGGAATGGGGATATGAAGGTGTATTAATATCAGATTGGAGTGCTATTAGTGATACTAAATTAGCTGTAGAAGCAGGAATGGATATTGAAATGTCTGTAACTGATAATTTTGATGAATATTTCTTTGCTAATCCTTTAATTAAAGCAGTTAAAGAAGGTGAAGTAAAAGAAGAATTAATAGATGAAAAAGTTAGAAAAATATTAAAGTTGATGTATAGATTAAATATTTTCTCTGAAGATAGAAAAATTGGAGAATATAACAGCTTTGAAAGTAGACAAAAAACTCTTGATATAGCTAGAGAAGCAGTAGTTTTATTAAAAAATGAAGAAAATGTTTTACCTTTAAGCAAGAAAGTTAAAAAAGTTGCTGTAATAGGACAAAATGCTAATATAAGACATTCAGAAGGAGGGGGATCAGCTGAAGTTAAGTCATTATATGAAGTAACACCATTAATGGGAATTAAGATGTTATTAGGTGGAAATACAGAAGTATCTTATGCTAAGGGATATACTCATGATTTAAATGAAAGAAGAGCAGTAAATGAAGAGGCTATTGAATTAGCTAAAAATAGTGATATTGTTATTTTTGTTGGTGGATTAAAACATACAAAAGAAGATTTTTCATTATTTCAAAATGCACTTCAGTCATCAAAGGAAGAAGATATGATTATAAATATAGATAGTGAAGGTAATGATAAAACTGATATGACATTACCATATAATCAAGATGAAATTATAAATAGTTTATTAGAAGTAAATCCAAATACTGTAGTTGTTATAACAGCAGGCTCTCCAGTTGATATGAGTTCTTGGGCTGATAAGTCTAAGGCATTAGTTACAGTTTCTTATAATGGAATGGAAGGAGGAAGAGCTTTAGCAGAAGTCTTATTTGGAGACGTAAATCCTTCAGGAAAATTAACAGTTACAATACCTAAAAAATTAGAGGATTCACCAGCACATAGTATTGGAGAGTTTCCAGGGGGAGAGAAGGTAAGATATGATGAAGGTATATTTGTAGGTTATAGACACTTTGTAAGTAACAATGTCGAACCACAATTTGCATTTGGGCATGGACTTTCTTATACAGAATTTAAATATGATGATATAAGAGTAAATGTAATTGAAGAAAATGATGAAATAAACACTGAAGTATCATTTAAATTAACTAATATAGGTAATAGGCAGGGTTCTGAAATAGCACAACTTTATGTTAATGATGTTGAAGCAAGCTTAAAAAGACCTACTTTAGAATTAAAAGGATTTGAGAAGATTTCTTTATTGCCAGGTGAAAGTAAAATTATAAATATTAAATTTGATAAAAAAGCTTTTGCATTTTATAGTGAAGATGAAAAGTCATGGATAGTAGAACCAGGTGATTTTAATATACTTATTGGTAGTTCTTGCATTAAAATCAATTTAGAAGAGTGTATTAATATTAAATCAAAATATAAATTTTAAGGGTAAGAATTATGAGTAATAAATTAAAGTTATGGTATAAAGAGCCTGCAAAAGAATGGGTAGAATCTCTTCCTCTTGGGAATGGTAGGTTAGGTGCCATGGTTTCAGGAGATGTATATAATGATAGAATTGCATTAAATGAAGATACATTATGGACAGGGGTTCCGGGAGATAAAAATAATTATGAAGCTATTAATTATTTAGAAGAGGTTAGAGAGTTAATTTTAGATGAAAAATATTATGATGCCCAAGAGCTTATGAATAATAAGCTCTTAGCGGGATATACTGAATCATATGCTCCACTTGGTGATTTAAATTTAAAGTTTAATCATGTTGAAAAATATGAAGAATATAAAAGAGAATTAGATATAGAAAATGCAAAAGTAACTATAACATACAATATAAATAAAATTAATTATAAAAGAGAAGTTTTTATTTCAGCACCAGATAATGCAATAATAATTAAATTAAGTTCAGATAAAGAAAAAAGTATAAGCTTTAGTGCTGCTTTAAAAAGCTTATTAAAGTCAGAAGTTTATAAATTGGATAAGGATATTATTGCATTAAAGGGAGTAACTCCTATAAAAGCTTTACCAGGTTATGTAAATGAGGATGATGCTATTATTTACGATGAAAATGGACAACTTGGAATGAGATTTGAAGTTCAATTAGAATCAAGAGTTACAGATGGGAATATTACTGTAAAGAATGGAATAGTTAATATAGAAAATGCTACAGATGTAACTTTAATAATAGTTGCTAATACAAGCTTTAATGGATTTGATAAAGAGCTTGGAGCTGAAGGAAAAGATGAGAAACTTTTATGTAAGACACAATTAGAAAAACTAAAAAATAAATCTTATGAAGAAATTTTAAAAGATCATATAAGGGATTATAAAAGTCTTTTTGAAAGAGTTGAATTTTCTTTAGGTAATGAAGATTTAAGTGATATACCAACAAATGAAAGATTAGAAAGACTTAGACTTAACGAAGAAGATTTGGGACTAATAAGCCTTTACTTTCAATATGGTAGGTATCTATTAATAAGTTCATCAAGAAATGGAAGTCAGCCAGCAAATTTACAAGGTATTTGGAATGAAGATTTAAGACCAGCTTGGAGTAGTAATTACACAGTAAATATTAATACTGAAATGAATTATTGGGCAGCAGAAGTTTGCAATTTATCAGAATGTCATAATCCACTTTTAAATATGTTAAGTGATTTAAGCATAACTGGAGCAAAGACAGCTAAAACAATGTTTAATTGTAATGGATGGACTACAAATCATAATGTTGATTTATGGAGATATTCTAGTACTGTAGGTGGTAGTAGTGAATGGGGATTTTGGCCAATGGGTGGAGCATGGATGTGTCAACATCTTTGGGAACATTATGATTTTACTAGAGATATAAAATTTTTAAAAAATGAAGCATATCCAATTATGAAAGGTGCAGCAACATTTATATTAGATTATTTAATTGAAGATAGAAATGGGAATCTAGTTACATGTCCATCAACATCTCCAGAAAATAATTTTTTTGATGTAGAGGGAAGAAAATGTTGCGCAAGTATGATGTCTACAATGGATATTGCTATTATAAGAGATTTATTTAATAATTGTATATCTGCTATTAACATCTTAAATTATGATAAAGAATTTAGGGTAACTTTAATGAAAGCACTTGAAAGAATTCCACAGTATAAAATAAATAAATTTGGAGGAATTCAAGAGTGGTTTAAAGACTTTGATGAATATGAACCTGGACATAGACATATGTCTCATTTATTTGCTCTTTATCCAGGAAGGGAAATAACAGAGAGAAAAAATCTATCATTATTTCAAGCAAGTAAAAAAACATTAGAAAGAAGATTAAGCAAAGGGGGAGGGCATACTGGTTGGAGTTGTGCATGGATAATTAATTTTTATGCAAGATTAAAAGAAGCTGAATTAGCAGATAAATATTTACATGTATTATTAAAGAAGTTGACGTTTATTAATTTATTTTGTGTACATCCCCCATTTCAAATTGATGGTAACTTTGGTGGTACAGCAGGAATAGCAGAAATGCTTATTCAAAGTCATGATGAAGTTATAGAAATATTACCTTCAATTCCTAGGAGTTGGTCATATGGAAGTGTTAAAGGATTAATGGCAAGAGGTGGATTTATAGTTGATTTTAAATGGAGAGATAATATTATAACCAATTTTTCTATAACATCTACTGTTGGAGGAAAGTGTAAAGTTAAGTTTAATAAAATCTTTGAAGGTTCGATGATTAATGAACTTATAGAATTAGATACAGCTGCAGGAAAAACTTATAGATTAAAATAGAAGGGAGAATGTGATTAGCTTTAATACTTTTCACATTCTCTATTTATTTAAAGTAAAAAATAATAAAATTTCAATTAATGTATACAATTACAAAGGGGATGTGATATATTGAAAGTAATGTGTAGAATTTATAATTGATTTAGATGATTTGAATAAGTTTATAAGTGGGTATTGGAAAAATGAAGTTAATAAAAAATATAATTAATAATATGAAAATAAGAACTAAATTAATAATTTCATATTTATCTATAGTAATAGTTACTGTACTAATAGTTGGAGTATACCTAACATCTGGAATGAATAATATAGTAGTGGAAAATGCAGTGAAAGAAGGTAGGTACAATAATAACTCTGTTAAATCTAGAATGGAAGAATTATTAAAATTAGCAATAAATACTTCAGATATGATTTATCAAGATGATAATTTACATTCAATGTTAAAAAGAGAATATGATAATTATGGACAAGTTGTTTCAGCATATAATGAGTATACTATATTAAGTGATTATTTAAAGTATTATAATGAGTTTAATGGGGTAGAGATGTATGTAGATAATGATACCTTATTAAATGCAACAGGAGTATTTAAAGTTACAGATGAGATTAGAGGAAGTTCTTGGTATAACAAGGCCATAGATGATAAAGGAATAATAACTTGGTTATATAAAAGAGATGAAACAACAGGTAATTATAGTTTATCTCTTGTTAGATCAATTAATTCAATTTCTAGAGGTCATATAGGTGTACTAGTAATAAGTATAAGTCCTAATTATTTAGCTAATATAGTTAATGATGAGAGATATAAAACAAGTATATTAGTAGATGGTAGGGTTATATATTCAAATGATCTTAAAGTTGGAGAAATTGCAGACTTAGGAGGAAGTGAAGCTGAAGCAAGTTATTATTATGAGATAAATGAAGAATTTAATGAGAATGGTGATCATTTAATTTTAAATACATTTAAATTAGATAAATCTTTTAATAATATATTTCAAGTTTTAGTAAATGTTCCAGTAGATATAATAACTATGGAATCAAATACTGTCATTAAAAAAGGTATACTTATAATTGGGATTGTTATAATGTCGTCATTAATTGTAATATTATATTTCTCTAAAAACTTCTCAGATAGAATAAATATATTAAGAAGTGAAATGCATAAGGTTGTTAAAGGAAATTTTAATATAAAAAAAAGTATGGACGGAAATGATGAGATTTCAGAAGTTTATGATGACTTATATATAATGATGGAAAGTATAAATAAATTAATTGATGAAGTATATATTAGAAAGATTCAACAGGAAAAATTAATGGTTAAACAAAAAGAAGCTGAGTTTAAAATGCTAGCAAATCAAATTAATCCACATTTTTTATATAATACTTTAGAAACTATTAGAATGAGAGCTTTTTGCAGTGGAGATAGAGAGCTTGCAAGTATAGTAAAAAAACTAGGTAAAATTATGAGAAGAAATTTAGAAGTTAGTAATCAAAATGTTTCATTTGAATCAGAATTAGAGTTAGTTAAGAATTATTTAGAAATACAGGGATTAAGATTTAAAGGTAAGGTTGAACATGAGTTTAATATAGAAATAGACTCAAAAAAATATAATATATTACCATTATTATTACAACCAATTGTAGAAAATGCATTTGTTCATGGTTTAGAAGGTACAAAGGAAAAAGGAAAAATAGTTGTGAGTGCATTTGAGGATTTGGGATATCTTCTAGTTGAAATATCTGATAATGGTTGTGGTATGTCAAAAGAGAGATTGGAATTTATTAATGATAACTTAGGTAAAACTAATAAAAAAGAAAATGGTCATCAAAGTATTGGAATGGGAAATATAAATGAGAGAATAAAAATATTTTATGGTGATGAATATGGAATACATGTATTTAGTGAATTAAATGTAGGAACAAAGGTAGTACTAGTATTACCAGCTATTGAAGGAGATGAGGATTTATGTTAAAGGTTTTAATTGCAGATGATGAACCATATGTAAGAGAAGGGATTAAAAATATAGTTCCTTGGGATGAGTGTGGGTTTGATATATGTGGAGAAGGGATTGATGGAGATGATACATATAAAAAGATATTTGATTTAAGTCCTGATTTAGTTCTTATAGATATAAGAATGCCAGGAAAATTAGGATTAGATGTAATCAGAGAAAGTGTAGAAAATGGTTTTAAGGGGAAGTTTATAATAATAAGTGGATATTCAGATTTTCAATATGCAAAGCTTGCTATTAAATATGGTGTAAAATCTTATTTGTTAAAGCCTATAGATGAGGATGAACTATATGATATAGCTATTAATTTAAAAAAAGAAATAGAAGATGAAAAAAATAAAATTAGAAATATTGAGATTCAAAAAAAATATGTTAAGGAATATTCATTATCTCAACTTATGCTAGGAAAAAAAGTAGATGATTATGAGGAACTTAGAAATTATTTAGATTCTTCAAATTATACAGTAGCTTTAGTATTAAATTATGATGAAAAAACAAAAAATGAAAATTTAATAGAACTAGAAAGTTGTGTAAAAAACAGATTGAATAATATTGATGGAGTTGAGGTTTGTAAGGTTAAGGACAAAGTAGCAATATTATTTTGTGATGTTAATAGTAGCCATTCTCTTAATATACTAAATAGGGTAAGCAATGAAGTTAGTAAATCATTAAATGGAAGAATATTTTTAACTGTTGGAAAAAATGTTAATAGTATTGATGATATTATTTTATCTTATACTACAGCAAATGAATTGATGAAAACTAAATTTCTGTTTTTAGAAGAGGCTATACTGACTGCTGAAAGAGTAAGGGAACTTAGTAAAAAGGAATTTTTATTTAGTGAAATGGATATTATAAATAAGATTTTTACTTATGTTGAAATTGGAGAAAATATTAAAATTAAAGAGCTATTAAAAAGTTTAAAGGAAGTGATTCAATCAAAGTTTTATACTGAGGATCAAATTAAAATTTTAATTACAAAAAGTTGCTTAGAGTTTTATGATAAAATTAAAAATGATTATGAAGTAGATAGAAGTTTGATTTTAGATAAAGAGGTAATAATAAAGGATATTTATAATACTGAAAGTTTACAAGAAATTATAGAGGTATTAGAAAAAGGATTAATTAGTATTTCAAAGGTTATTTCTTTTAATTCTTCAGATAAATCTATAAAGAGAATAGTTAAATATATTGAAAATAATTATTATACTGATTTAAAATTAGAGCTTTTAGCAGAAATATTTAATTATAATAGTGCTTATTTAGGTAAAGTTTTTAAGAATAATACAGGAATGAGTTTTAATACTTACTTAGATACTATAAGGATAGAGCAGGCAAAGAAGCTACTTATGGAGGACAAACTTAAAGTATATCAAGTTTGTGAAAAAGTAGGATATAAAAATATTGATTATTTTCATAGTAAATTTAAAAAATATGTAGGGGTTAGTCCTCTTAATTATAAGAAACAGGTGGAAAGTGGAAAAGTTAAAGAGTTAGTTTAATAAATGGTAAGGTATAACTTAATACCTTACCATTTATTTTACTGAACTTCCTTTTTAGAAAATTTATTGCATGTAATAAGATAAGAAGCAAGTAATAATGTAAGAGCAATTAATACTCCTAAAATAGTTAGCATTGTAGTATTTAAAGTTATATTGATTTCAGATAGTATTTCTAGCAATGCAGTAGAAAATGCCATTGGAGTTATGGCTATAAATGTAAGAACATATCTTCCATTTTCAAAGCCTAGCAAGAGAGTAGCAGGCATTAATACTGAAGTGAAAAATACTCCGATTCCAATAGTAACTAAAGGTACTGCGTATATAGGCATAGAAAAAGTCGAAGCATGTATTCCTATTGTTTTTACAATTATAGATAAAATAGTAGATACAACTACAGCAATAAGTGTATTTAATAAACAATAAATATATTTAGAGAAAAGATATTCATTAACTTTAATTGGTAAAGAATAAATTAAATAATTCATTTTACTTCTTTCTTCATAGAAGGTAATTGAATAGGTAGTCATCATTAAATATATTGCACCAGCAAAAACAATCATATTTGGTTGTACAGCTGCTAAAAATATAGAAAGTGCAAATGTTATAATTAAATTTTTCTTTATAGATAGTAATGAATTAAATTGAAGTTTCAATAAATTGATAATATTATTCATAAATTAGTTCCTCCTAGTGTAATATAATAAAATATCTTCAAGAGTACATTTTTCATAAATTGCTTCATCACCAAAAATATCATAAGCTTTTCTTTTATCAGATATTAAGCCTTCAAACCCAAAAGCACTTTCTTTTAATGAAATAAACTCTCTTTTAATACTGCTATCAACTAACTCTTTTTTTATTTTAACAATTACATGATTATCTAAAATTTCGTCTTTTTCACCTTTAAGAAGTATTTTCCCCTTATATATCATTACTATATAATCAGCAGCCTTATCTAAATCTGTAGTTATATGAGTAGAATAGAATACTGTCATATTATCCATTTCCATGTGATCTTGCATAAGATCTAAAAATTCATTTCTTATTATAGGATCTAAACTAGAGGTCGGTTCATCCATTATTAATAGTCTTGGATGATGAGATAAAGCCATTATAAGTTCAAATTGCTTTTTTTGCCCTTTAGATAAATCTTTATAGAGTTTAGATTCATTTATTTGAAATTTATTTATATATTTTTTATATAATTCTTCATCCCAGTTAGAATAAAATTTGGATATTATTTTATGAAGATTAGATATTTTACTTTCTTCTAAGAAGCCAGATTCGTCACCAACATAAGCAATATTTTCTTTTGTTTTAGTATCTTTATTAATATTGGCATTTAATATTTTAATTTCACCAGAATTAGTCTTAACCATGCCAAGTAAAGATTTAATAGTAGTAGTTTTACCAGAGCCATTTGGACCAATAAATCCAGTAATATATCCTTCAGGTATATCAAGATTGTCTATAGTTAAAGAAAAGTTTTTATAATCTTTTTGTAAATTACGGATTTCAATAGAGTTCATATTTATACCTCCTCATAAATACTTTTAAAAATTTCAATACATTCATCTAATGTTAATCCTAGAGATTTAGCAGAGATTATTACAGATTCAAGTCTATTTTCCATTTCAGCCATGGCAACCTCTCTTAATCTTTCTGAATTAGAAGCAGAAACAAAGGTACCCTTACCAACAACTGTTTCAATAAAGCCTTCTTTTTCTAGTTCTTCATAAGATCTTTTAGAAGTTATAATACTTACTTTAAGTTCCTTTGCTAATGTTCTTATTGAAGGGAGTGGATCTCCTGGCTTTAAGTTGCCATTTAATATTTGATTTTTAATTTGAGTTTCTATTTGTTCATACAGTGCCACTGGCGAGGAATTATTAATTAATATATCCAAGTGTTCACCTCCGTATCTAAGTGTATATATATTATATATACATATAATATTAATTTACTTGTTAAGAGTCAATAATATTTTGAAATAAATTACAAAAAAAAGAAGCCACAATTGTAGCTTCTAAATTACGAAAGAGTAATATTTTTACCTATAATAATACATTTAGAATTAGCTCCATGACCAATTTCCTCTGTTTTAGCAATAGGTAAATTAGGGTTATTTACTATTTTTACTACTAATTCTTCAATAGTAGGAGATACATTATTTTCCTGCATTTTGCTGAAAGTACCTAGTATTAAACCTTGAATTTTATCAAAAGCTCCTATTTGTTTAAGTTGATTTAAAAAGGCAGACATAAGGCCAGCTTCACCACCCATGCTTTCTAAAAATAAAACTTTATTCGTAAAATCAGGCATATATTTAGTACCAGCTAATTTTAAAAGACAACGAATATTTCCACCTACAACAGTTCCTTCTATCTTTTGGCCTTGAATAAATTTATAAGAAAAATTAAATAAGTCATTTTTATCATTAAATAAGCTATTAGTAAAATTAGCTTTTTGATTTTCACTATCAGAATAAATAAGATTTCTTATTTGATAAAGATAAACAGGATTATTAGTTTGAGAATAAATAGCATTTAGAACTGTAGTTAAATCACTATAACCAAAGAATGGTTTAGGATTTTTAGATATATAGTCATAATCTAAATACTCTAAAACTTCATTAGCTAAATCACCACCTGAAATATCAAAAATTGCTTTTATTTCATTATTTTTATATAAATTCATAAAAGCTTTTCCTTTATCTTCAGCCGAGCCATTAAAAGGTGAATCAATTTCATAAATATATTCACTGCTAATAGTATCCAGTCCTAAGTTTTTTAAGTTTTCAATTAATAAATCAATTTTAGGTTTATTAGTTAATGGTTGACCATTAGAACAGGCAACAATACCAATAAGATTACCTTTTTTTAAAAGACACATGAAAATACCTCCAATATATAACTTTATTATTTATATTAAAATTAATAAACATAAAATATATTATAATACTTTTTAATGGATGTGATTAAACTTATTTTATATATTAAATCACAATATACTTATAATAAATAGCAATTATTCATAACAACTACTAAAAATATACAAAAAATATAATAAATGTAATATAATTAGTTATGACTAGAAAATAGTTTATAAAAGGGGGAAGTATTTATGAATAGAAAGAAAATTGCTTTATTAATTATAGCTTCGGCTATAACTTTTAATATAGTTAGTTCTCTATCTTATGTAAACGTATTAGCGGATGAGATGCAACAGTATAAAGGTTTAATAATTGAAGAGGAAATTCCTCAAAGCCAAATGACTGCAGTAGCTACATCATCACAATCTGGTGAAGATGGTAGTAAGGCTATAGATGGTGATCTTAATACGATGTGGCATACTCCGTGGTCAATAACTAATAATTCAAAACTTCCACAGAGCTTAACAATAGATTTGGGTGGAAGTAATAATGTAAGTAGTATAAAGGTTTCACCAAGAATGTCTCAAACAAATGGAATAATAACTAAGTATGAGATTTATGCCATTAATGGTGATAAGGAGACTTTAGTATCAAATGGGAATTGGAAATTAGATAATTCAGCTAAGGTTGTTGATTTTGATGAGACAGTTAAAGCAGAAAAGATTAAGATAACAGCTATAGAAGGGGGAGCTGGATTTGCATCAATAGCAGAAGTTAACATATATAGAGTTAAGGAAGATGTTGAAAAGGTAGCTAGTTATCAAAATAAAAAGATAAGTAATAATAATGGAATAGATATATCTAGTGATATTGAAGGACTTAAAAATTTAGAGAGTGGTACAATAATTTCTAGATTTGATACTAGCAAGGGTGATATTCAATCATTAGTTAGTATTGGAAATAATACTGTTACCAATGGACATTTTCATCTTTATGTAGCTGATAATACAGTTGGATTTGAAGTAAGAAATCAAAGTGGAAATATAGCTACTGGAAAGACATCTGCAGTTTTAAATAAGGGTATAAATACTATAGCTTTAAAAGTTACAAGTGGAGATGGCTATAAAATTTTTATTAATGGTAAATTAGCTGGAGAAGTTAAAACTACTAATGCAACATTAAGTGCAGGAGTAGTTGATGTTAATAATGCATTTATAGGTAAAACAGATAGGGCATCAGGTAATGAGTATCCTTTTAATGGATATATTGATTTCATAGATATTTATGGAGAGACTCTTTCAGATAAGTATTTAATAGATATAACAGGGCAAACAGTATTACCATCAGAAGAAGAAATACTACCAGATGGTATGAAGACAGAACCAATAGATTTATTTAAGCCAGGTGATTTAGGATCACAAAATTTTAGAATACCAGCATTATTTACAACGAAGGATGGAACGGTTATAGCATCTATTGATGTTAGAAATCAAGGAGGAGCAGATGCTCCATGGAATGATATAGATTCTGGGGTAAGGAGAAAAACATTAGGAGGAGAGTGGGAAGAGGCTCAAAAGGTAATAGATTATCCTAGTAGAGCATCAGTTATTGATACAGCACTAACACAAGATGAAGAAACAGGAAGAATATTCTTATTAGTTACAACATTCCCTGAAAATTATGGATTCTGGCAAGCACAAGCAGGAAGTGGATATACAGAAGTTGATGGAGTTAAATATAGGTCTTTATATGATGCTTCAGGAAATCTTTATACAATAAGAGAATCAGGAAATGTTTATGATAGTGAAGGAAACATAACAAATTACAATGTAAATGTTCACAGTATGGAATTGACTAAAGATGGTGTTGCAGCGGGAAATGTTATGACTGCAAGTTGTGAATTAAAGGTCTATGGTACAAGCTATTTAAGTTTAATATACAGTGATGATGATGGTGAAACATGGAGTGAACCAATAGATATAAATTCAGATATTAAAGCTGATTGGATGAAGTTTTTAGGAACGGGTCCAGGTGCAGGTATTCAAGTTAAAAATGGTGAGTATGCAGGAAGAATAGTATTCCCAGTATATTATACAAATGGAGCAGGAAAGCAATCAAGTGCAGTTATTTATAGTGATGATCATGGAGAAACATGGAATATGGGTGAATCACCTAATGATGGTAGAGATTTAGGAAATGGTTCTTTTGGTAATTCAGAAACTATGACAGATGGACTTGAATTAACTGAATGTCAAGTAGTTGAAATGCCTAATGGACAATTGAAGTTGTTTATGAGAAATACTGGGTCATATGTAAGAATAGCTACAAGCTTTGATGGTGGAGCAACTTGGGATTCAGAGGTTTATGAAGATAGAAACTTGCCAGAGCCATATTGTCAATTAAGTGTTATGAAGTATAGTCAACAAATAGATGGACAAGACGCCATTGTATTTGCTAATCCTAAAGGATCTGGAAGAACAAATGGAACAGTAAGATTTGGTATTATAAATCAAAATGGCACTCATTCTAATGGAGAACCAAGATATGAGTTTGAATGGAGATACAATAAATTAGTTAAGGCTGGGACTTATGCATATTCATGTTTAACAGAATTACCAAATGGGGATATTGGATTATTTTATGAAGGTACAGATAATCAAGAAATGTCTTATATGGAAATGTCACCAGAATATATTAAATTTGACTATGAATCATCATTAGAAGGTCTTGTTAATCCAGGTGAAATAGAATCAATAGAATTATTAGATGGTAAGAACAGCTATATGCCTGGAGACAAAATAAGTGTTAAGTTATCTTTTAACCAAGCTGTAAGTTTAATTGGTAATAAGAATTTAACATTAAAGATAGGAGAAAGCAAAGTAACTTTAAGTCCAATAACAGAAAGTAATGCAAGAGAATTTACTTTTGAAGGTGTATTACCAACAACATTAAGTGAAGGAACATTTGGTTTAATATTAGAAGCTAGCAATAATACTGAAATATTAAATATAGTTGGTAAAAATACTACTTTAAGTAGTGATTTAGATTTATCTGATAAAGGTGGTCAAATAATAATTAATAAAAATGAAGAAGAAAAGCCAGATGAAAATATTAAACCTCTAGCAGGATATTCTAATATTAGAATATCAAATAATAATGCAGTGGATATATCATCAGATTTAGATAGTTTTAAGAGTTTAACTGAAGGAACTATTATAGCTAGATTTGATAATGCAAATAAAAGTGGAATTCAATCAATAATTGGTATAGGAAATGAGAATTCAGCAAATACACATTTCCACTTATATACTAATGGAGATAGAGTTGGATTTGAGATTAGAAATGGAAGCAATATAGCAACACCAGCTGCAAATGTTACTTTAAACAATGGTATAAATACTCTTGCTCTTAAAGTTACAAATGGAGAAGGATATAAGGTTTTTGTAAACGGAACTATGATAATTGATTTAAAAGATAGCAATGCTAGATTCCTAGATGCAATAGATAATATAAATAAAGCTTATATAGGTAAGACTCCAAGACCATCAGGAAGTAATACTTATAATTTTAGTGGTGATGTAGATTTTGTTGAAATCTATGGAACTAATTTAGAAGATAAAGTTCTTTTAAATAAGACAGCAGAAACTATTTTAGTATCTGATTTAGCAACAGCAATAAGCTCTATTGAGATTTTAGATGAAAAAGAAGAGTATGCTGAAGGTGATACAATCAAATTTAAGGCTATATTTAATCAATCTGTAAGCTTAGTTGGAGATAAAAATTTAGTTTTAAAAATTGGAGAAGGTGGGTTGCTAGCTACTTTAACTAATGGAGAAAATGCTAAGGAGTTTATAGTTGAAGCTATAATACCAAAAGGAATTAAAGGTGGAACTTATAACTTAGGTATTAAAGCTAATGAAAATACAGCAATATTAAATACAGCAGGTAATAATATAACATTATCTCAAAATTTAGAATTAGATAAGAGCATTACAATAAAAGAAGATATAGATAAATCAGAGTTAGCAAAGGTTATAGAAAATGCTAAGAATATAATAGAAAATGAATCAGATAAGTACACTGAAGCAACAATAAATTCATTAAAGGAAGCTGTAGCATTAGCAGAAGAAACTTTTGCTAATGAAGTGGCAACACAAGAACAAGTAGATGTAGCTAAGATGGCAGTAGAAACTGCAATTGATAGATTAGAGGAAAAGGTTGAAAAGCCAGAAAACGTAAATAAAGTAGCTTTAAAGATTAGTATAGATTATGCAAATGAACTTAAAGAGGGTGGAGCACTTGAAGGGGTTGTACCAGCTGTAGTTGAGGAGTTTAATAAAGCCTTAGAGGAAGCTATAGCTATGTATAATAATGAATTAGCAACACAATCTGAAGTAGACACTATATTTAATAAATTAGTGGAAGCAATTCATATGCTTGAATTTAAACAAGGAGATAAATCAGAATTAGAAAACTTAATTAATTCAGCCAATGCATTAAATAAAGATGATTACACAGAAGAAAGTTGGGCTAAGTTAGAAGTTGTACTTCAAGATGCAAATAAAGTATTTGTAGATGAAAATGTAATGCAAGATGAAGTTAATGAAATAGTTAGTAAATTGCAACAAGCTATTAAAGATTTAGAAGAAAAGAAGGTAGATAAAACAATACTTCAAGGTTTAGTAGATAAAGTAAAAGACACAGATTCTTCAAAATATATACCATCAACATGGACTCAATTTGAAAATGAACTTAAAGCTGCAAATTCTATATTAGTAAGTGAAAGTGCTACACAAGAGGAAGTAGATTCTTCATACAGTGCATTATTAAGAGCTTACTTAGGATTAAGATTAACTCCAGACAAGTCTTTACTTGAAGATTTAATTAAAGAAGTTGAAAGTATTGATTTAAGTAAATATACAGTTAAAAGTGCAAATGGAGTAAGAATGGCTTTAGATGATGCTAATAAAGTATTAGCAAATAAAGAAGCTAGTGAAGAAGATGTAAATAAAGCTTTGACAAGTTTAAAGAATGCTAAGAATTCTTTAGTTGCATCTTCAGATTCAAATTCAGACTCAAATTCAGGTTCAAATTCCAATAATAATGGAAGTACAACTAATGGAAATTCAAATGGGGGAAATTCAACTACAGGTAAGTTGCCACAAACAGGAACAGCAGGTGTTGCAGGAACATTAATTAGTGGTATTGTTGCTTTAATTGGAGGATTAGGATTAAGTAGAAAAAAGAAATAGATATTTAAAATTAAAATATTTTAATTTTATAGTGTTAAGAAAAAATTAAATAAAAAGTTGACTTCTTTTTAAATAAGAATCAGCTTTTTATTTATAGTAAAATTGGGGAATAAATTTATGAAAAATGTAAGAAAGTTGGTAGCAACTGTTGTTATTAGTAGTATAGTTTGTCAGATGATGCCTGTAAAGGTTATTGCTGAAACTATGAATACTGTAATGCCACCTGAAGCATTTGGTGCTTTGCCAAATCAATCACAAATTAATTATCATGAAGAGGAGTTAGCGGCTTTTATTCACTTTGGAATGAATACATTTACAAATAGTGAGTGGGGAAATGGAAGTGAAAATCCAAATAGTTTTAATCCAACAGATTTAGATGCTGATGAATGGGTAAGAACCTTAAAGGAAGCTGGATTTAAGCGTCTTATTATGGTAGGAAAGCATCATGATGGATTTGTTCTTTGGAAAAGTGAAGTAACTGATCATGATGTAGAAAAGAGTACTGATTGGCAAGCAACTAAAGGTGGTGAAGGTGATGTTTTAGCTGAGGTTTCTGCTGCATGTACAAAGTATGATATGGATATGGGGCTTTATCTTTCTCCATGGGATGTAAGTGCACCCTCTTATGGATATGGGGAAGGAACAAATGCTGAAACTGACACTAATGGAGATTATAATGATTTTTATATGGCTCAATTAAAAGAGGTTCTAGGTAATCCTAAGTATGGGAATGATGGAAAGTTTGTTGAGGTGTGGATGGATGGAGCCAAAGGTAATGGAGCGGCTGCCCAACACTATGAGTTTGACAAATGGTTTGATTTAATAGAGGAGTTACAACCAGGAGCAGTAGTATTTAGTCCTTATGGCACTGATGTAAGATGGATAGGTAATGAATCAGGAAAAGCAGGAGATCCAGTTTGGTCTAAAATTAATAAGCAACGTATACGAGATAGGTATGACCAAGGACTAGGTGATGATAATCAGTATTTAAATAATGGTGATCCAGAAGGTGATATATGGAGTGTAGGTGAATGTGATGTATCTTTAACAAGTGGATGGTTTTGGCATCAAGGCAATGGGCCAAAGACTATGGAACAATTATCAGAAATATATTTTAAGTCAGTTGGAAGAGGACAACCATTATTACTAAATGTAGCGCCAGATAAAACAGGGCATTTTACTGCAGAAGATATTGCAAGGATTGAAGAATTTTCCAATGCAATTAATAATACTTTTGATGAAAATTTAGCAACTCCAGATACAACAACAGCTGAAGCATCTTCAGTTAGAGGTAATAGTATGAAATTTAGTGCAAGTAATGTATTAGATGATGATCATGATAGCTATTGGACAATGGAAGATGGACAAACTACAGGAAGTATAACAATTGATTTAGGAGAAAATAAGACTTTTGATGTTATATCAATTGAAGAATATATAAAACTAGGACAAAGGGTGTCAGAGTTCTCAGTTGAAGTATTTACAAATGGAAGTTGGCGAAATTTTGGTAGAGGGAAGACTATAGGAGCTAAGAGATTAGTTAGAAATTCTACAGTAACTGCATCTAAGATTAGAATTAATATAGAAGATTCTTTAGCAGTTCCATTAATAGAAAATGTTGAAGTTTATAAAGCTGATGAAGCTTTTGAAGTAGAAGCATTAGCACCAGTAGGTACAGAGTTTATAGATAATGTTGATTTTGCTAATAAAGATAGATGGATTCAAGAAAGTATTGGTATTGAAAATACAGGAATGTGGTCATCTAACACAGGAACTAATGCAAGCTTTACATTTACAGGAACTAAGGCATGGATTGTTGGAACTCTTGATCCAAGTCATGGAATAATGGAGGTTTGGATAGATGATGAAAAAGTTAGTGAAGTAGATACTTATAAGGCAAGTAGGTCAGTATCTCAAATAATATACTCAACAGATGATTTAGAGTATGGAGAACATACAGTTAAAGTTGTTGTTAAGGGTGAGAAAAATTCTGCATCAAGAGGAAATGCAATAGGTTTAGATGGGGCTTATTATTTAAATAATAATGGAGCTGGAATGTTTGAGATAGAGGAAGATAACTACACAGTTGATGAAGGTGATACTAAAGAGATAACTATAAAGAGAGTAGGTGGAACTAAAGGACCAGCAACAGTACATTTTTCTACATCTCCAGATAGTGCTGTTCATGGTAGACATTATAATGATGTAAATGAAACAATAGAATTTGCAGATGGTCAAACAACAGCAACAGTTTCTGTTTCAACAGTAGATAATACTGAAAAAGCTGGTGATGTAAGGTTCTTCTGTAATATAGATACTCCAACTAGTGGTGCTATAATAGGATTTAATAAAAAATCTGAAGTAACTATTATAGATAATGATATAGATAAACCGTATACTGAGGAAAATCCATTTGTTCTTCCAGTGACTTTAGGAGAAGAAAAATTATTAGAAGCAGAGTTATTTACTCTTGATCCCATAGATGGAAATAGTTATGTTAGAATAGCAAATGATTCTAATGCAAGTAATGGTAAAAAGATTAGTTGGTTTGAGGAAGGAAATAAGATAAAGGTTCCATTTAACGCTTCAGCGCCTGGAATATATACATTTAAAATGAAATATCAATCAGGACGTAGTGAAGGAAATTTAAATAAGATGAATTGGAGTGGAACTAATATAATTTCTGGAAGTAAATCAGTTGAAGGAACTGGATCTCAAGAACCAATTCCATTTATTGAAACTAGCTTTGATATAGAAGTAACAAAGGCTGGTTCAGGAGAACTAATATTTACTGCTGATTCACAAGGATCTCCTAATATAGATTTTTTTGAGGTTGTGGCAAAAGAGTTAGGAGAAGCACCTCATGGACAAAATAATCCTATTATATTATCAAATGAAGAAATAACTATAGAGGCAGAAGGCTTACAGTTAGATGGTGTTGGTGGAGAAATAGAAAGTAAAAATGGAGCTAGTGATGGTAAAGTTGTAGGTTGGTTAGGTAATACAAGTAGAGGAAATGCATGGTTAAATATGTGGGTAAATTCTATGGAAGCATCAGCTTATGATATAGAAATAAGATATTTATCAGGAGCAAATGATACTTTACATTATACCAATAGTGATGGTTCAATATTAGGAGAAATAGAGTGTGAAAGTACAAATCCTAATTTTGGAACAAAAACAATTAGAGTTGATTTAAATAAGGGATTAGATAAAATAAAATTCTTTAATGATGATGCATCAACAGTTAATATTGATAGTATAAAGATAACTAAGGTAGGTGCAGATAAAGCAGAGTTAGCAAATGTTATAGAAAATGCTAAGAATATAATAGAAAATGAATCAGATAAGTATACTGAAGAAAGCTGGAGCAATTTAGAGGCTATATTGCAAGAGGCAAATAAAGTATTTGTAGATGAAAATGCAATTCAAGATGAAGTAAATGAAATGGTAGATAAATTACAACAAGCTATTAGAGAATTGGAAGAAAAGAAAATTGATAAGTCTGTACTTCAAGGTTTAGTAGATAAAGTAAAGGAAACAGATTCTTCAAAGTATATACCATCAACATGGACACAATTTGAAAATGCACTTAAAGCTGCAAATTCTATTTTAATAAATGAATCATCAACTCAAGAAGAAGTGGAGTCTTCATATAATACGTTATTAAAAGCTTATTTAGAATTAAGATTAGCTCCAGATAAGTCTTTACTTGAAGAGTTAATTAAGGGTGTTGAAAGCATTGATTTAAGTAAATATACAGATAAAAGCGTAAAGATACTAAAAAAGGCTTTAGAAGATGCTAACAAGGTATTAGATAATGAAGAAGTCACTGAAAAAGAAGTAAATACAGCTTTAGAAAACCTTAAAAATGCTAAGAACTCTTTAGTTGCATCTTCGGATTCAAATACTAATTTAGGACAAAGCTCAAATTCAAGTACAAATAATTCAAGTAGTGGGAATTCAATTACAGGCAAATTACCACAAACAGGAACAGCAGGTGTTGCAGTTTCATTAATTAGTGCTATTACTACTTTATTGAGTGGAGTAGGATTAATTGGGAAAAAGAAGAATTAATTTAGATATTAATTAATAAAATAAATCCCTCTACTTTCGTTAATGGTAAAGTAGAGGGAAGTTTATTATAAAGCTGTTAGATACATAAATATAGCCATAGTAATTGCTGTAAGAACTAAATCGATAATAGTTAGCTTATATTCTTTCTTTACAAGTGATATTATTATACAAATAACACCAACTATAAGATTAAGAGTAGCTAACATAACATTAGTAAATAAACCAGATAAAAAAATAGATTCTAATATGTATAATATAGTAGTAATAAATAAAATAATTTGTGAAATTTTAATTAGTGGACTTTTTTCTTTTAAAATATTAAACATAATATCTCTCCTTAAGTTTTATCTAATAGTTTTTATATATTCTATCAGATTTTATTTTAATATTAAAGCAAAAAAATATGGAGAGAATATAAAAAATAAGGAGTTTAAATATGAAGTATTCAACAAGTTATTCATCACCATTAGGATTAATAACAATGGTAAGCAATGGAGAGAAATTAATTGGGCTTTGGTTGGAAGGGCAAAAATACTTTGCTGAAACTATAATAAAAGAGGTAGTCGAAAATGATGATTTAGAAATATTTACATCTACAAAGCAGTGGTTAAATAGATACTTTGCAGGTGATAAACCTAATATTTCTGAGTTAGCGTTAGAGGCTAGTGGAGGAGAGTTTCGTAAGATAGTATGGGAGATTTTATGTGAAATTCCATATGGAGAAACCATTACTTATGGGGAAATAGCAAAAAAGGTATCTATTAAAATGAATAAAAAAAGTATGTCAAGTCAAGCTGTTGGTGGGGCAGTAGGACATAATCCAATATCTATTATTATTCCATGTCATAGGGTTGTAGGGGTAAATGGTAATCTTACTGGATATGCTGGGGGGATTGATAAAAAAATAAGGCTACTTGAGCATGAAGGTGTAGATATGTCTAAGTTTTTTGTACCAACAAGGGGAACTGCGCTATAAGTTTAAATAAGATTATTAATAATAATTAAGTAGAAAATCATAATTATTGTACAATATTCATAAAATATATGAAAACAAAAGCCTTTATATTACAGAAACGAGTAATATAAAGGCTTTTACTTGTTAGATATATAATTGGTGCCGGCAGTGGGAATCGAACCCACACGGTTGCCCGCATGATTTTGAGTCATGTGCGTCTGCCAGTTCCGCCATGCCGACATAATTAATACATCTATAATCTTAACAGATACCAGTTCTTATGTCAATAAAAAACATTATTAAGAATAGTATTTTACGGAAAATATTATAGAACAATTTGTAGGAATTTATCATATATTGCTTATATAATGATAGAACTACGTATCAAGAAAGGAATACAAAGATATGGAATGGTTTATGGGATTAAGCCCTGTAGTACAGGGATTAGTTGCTACAATATTTACATGGGCGATAACAGCATTAGGTGCATGCTTAGTATTTTTCTTTAAGTCTGTTGATAAGAAGATTTTAAATTGTATGCTTGGTTTTGGGGCTGGTGTTATGGTAGCAGCAAGTTTTTGGTCATTATTGAATCCTGCAATAGAGTTATGTTCAGAGTTAGGATATAGTCAAATTATATTACCAGCTATAGGATTTTTTGCTGGCGGAATATTTATAATTTTAGCAGATAAAATGATGGATAAATATTCTTATGGTGTAATAACAGAAAATGACGAAATGGCAAAAGACTCAATAGTACAAAAGTATAAGAAGAGTATATTGTTAGTTGTTGCCGTTACTCTTCATAACATACCAGAAGGATTAGCAGTAGGGGTGGCTTTTGGAGGATTAGCAGTGGGAATACCATCTGCATCAATAGGAGCAGCTATAAGTTTAGCCTTAGGTATAGGGCTTCAAAACTTTCCTGAAGGGGCTGCAGTTTCTTTACCATTAAGAAGAGAAGGTCTATCAAGAGGGAAAAGTTTCTTCTATGGTCAAGCATCTGGTATAGTAGAGCCGATAGCAGGGGTTTTAGGGGCAATAGCTGCAATAAGTGTTAGAAGTATGCTTCCATTTTTCTTAGCTTTTTCAGCAGGAGCTATGATATCAGTTGTAGGATCAGAATTATTACCAGAAGCATCTATTGAAAATAAGGCTTTAACAACAGTAGGATTAATACTTGGATTTATAACTATGATGATTTTAGATGTAGCATTAGGATAAGGGGATACAAACAAAGAAAAAAGGATGACACTATTAAATGTGTATCATCCTAATTTACATAGATAAACTGAAAAGTAACTATTTTATGTTAAAGAAAGCTTTTCTTCCTCTATATTCAGCAACTTCACCTAATTCTTCAGAAATTCTGATAAGTTGATTGTACTTAGCAACTCTTTCAGATCTTGCAGGAGCACCAGTCTTAATTTGACCAGCGTTAACAGCTACAACTAAATCAGCTATTGTAGTATCTTCAGTTTCTCCAGATCTGTGAGAAATAACTGCAGTATATCCAGCTCTGTTAGCCATTTCAATAGCATTTAAAGTTTCTGTTAAAGTACCAATTTGGTTTAACTTAATTAATATTGAGTTAGCAACACCTCTTTGGATACCATCTTCTAATCTAGAAGTATTAGTAACAAATAAGTCATCTCCAACTAATTGAACTTTATCTCCAAGTCTTTCAGTTAAAAGCTTCCAACCTTCCCAGTCTTCTTCAGCCATACCATCTTCAATTGAGATAATTGGATATTTATTAACCCATGCTTCTAAGAAATCAACCATTTCAGCAGCAGTTAAAGTTTTTCCTTCGTGTTCTAAAACGTACTTACCATCTTTATAGTATTCAGAAGATGCAGCATCTATAGCTATAAACATTTCTTTTCCTGGTTCATATCCAGCTTTAGTTATAGCTTCTAAGATAACTTCAATAGCTTCTTCATTTGATTTTAAGTTTGGAGCAAATCCACCTTCATCACCAACACCAGTTGAGTAACCTTTATCATTTAAAGTTTTCTTTAAAGAGTGGTAAACTTCAGCACAAGCTTGGATAGCTTTATCAAATGAATCAAATCCTACAGGCATAACCATGAATTCTTGTAAGTCAACAGAGTTATCTGCATGAGAACCACCATTGATTATGTTCATCATTGGAACAGGTAAAACTTTAGCATTTACGCCACCAACATATTGATATAAAGGTAGTCCTAAGAAGTTAGAAGCAGCTTGAGCTACGGCTAAAGAAACTCCTAATATAGCGTTAGCACCTAAAGAACCTTTGTTTTCAGTTCCATCTAATTCGATTAATTTTTTATCTATAGCAGTTTGATCAAATACATTAAATCCTACTAATTCTTTAGCAATTACTTCATTTACGTTTTTAACAGCTGTTTGTACACCCTTACCCATGAAGTAATCTTTATTTCCATCTCTTAATTCTACAGCTTCATATATACCAGTAGAAGCTCCAGATGGTACAGCAGCTCTTCCTACAGTTCCATCTTCAAGAATAACTTCAACTTCTACAGTTGGGAAGCATCTTGAATCTAATATTTGTCTTGCAACAATATTGATTATTTCAACAACGTTTTTCATTAAAAATCCTCCTTAAATATAAGAAATATATCTATCTGATAAAGAAAAAATATAATTATTGATAATAATTATCAATAATTTACTTGATTATATCAAAAAAAGTAAATAAATAGCAAGGTAATTGAGAATAATTATCATTTTTATTATTGAAAGGTTTACTTAAAATAACTTTTGGAAAAAAGGATAATAAATTTTGACAATATGATAAAAAAATATCATTTTCTTATTGTTCGAGATTGATTCATCTGTTATTATATAAAGGTAGGATGGATTTATTCCCAGTGGGATAAATCTTGACCCAGTTAAGTACAGCCTATTTATTACATAGTATTTAGGAGAGCTATAACTAATATTAATTAGGGAGGAATCAATATAATGATGTATTCAAAAGAAGTTGAAGAAATGTGCGTTGTTGCTAAAGGCGCTAATCATGCATGTGCTCCAATTCCAGTTGAAGGAAAATGGGTACAAGCTACACAAATATCAGATATTTCAGGGTTAACTCACGGAATAGGTTGGTGTGCACCTCAACAAGGAGCTTGTAAATTAACTTTAAACGTTAAAGGTGGAGTTATCCAAGAAGCATTAGTTGAAACAGTTGGATGTTCAGGAATGACTCACTCAGCTGCTATGGCTTCAGAAATATTACCAGGAAGAACTATATTAGAAGCTTTAAACACAGACTTAGTTTGTGATGCTATAAATACAGCAATGAGAGAATTATTCTTACAAATCGTATACGGAAGATCTCAAACTGCTTTCTCTGAAGGTGGACTACCAATCGGAGCTGGTTTAGAAGACTTAGGTAAGGGATTAAGATCTCAAGTTGGTACAACTTACGGAACTTTAGAAAAAGGTCCAAGATACTTAGAAATGGCTGAAGGATACATTACTAAAATCGCATTAGATGAAGATAATGAAATCATCGGTTACAAGTTCGTTCACCTAGGAAAAATGATGGAAATGATCGGTAAAGGAATGGATGCTAACGAAGCATTAGAAAAGGCTGCAGGTCAATACGGAAGAGTTGCTGACGCTGTTAAATTAATCGATCCAAGACATGAATAATTTGTAAGGAGGAATTTTGACATGGCATTATTTGAAAGTTATGAAAGAAGAATAGGACAAATCACTCCAGTTTTAGAAAAGTATGGAATGAAAACATTAGAAGATGCTAAAGCTGTATGTGATGAGTATGGAATAGATCCATATAAAATCGTTAAAGAAACTCAACCAATCGCATTCGAAAATGCTGCTTGGGCATACGTTTTAGGTGCTGCAATCGCTATAAAGAAAGGTTGCACAAAGGCTGCTGACGCTGCTGAAGCTATCGGAGAAGGGTTACAAGCTTTCTGTATCCCAGGTTCTGTTGCTGATGACAGAAAAGTTGGTTTAGGACACGGTAACTTAGGAGCTATGCTTTTAAGAGAAGAAACTAAATGTTTCGCATTCTTAGCAGGTCACGAATCTTTCGCTGCTGCTGAAGGTGCTATTAAAATAGCTGAAAAAGCTAACAAAGTAAGAAAAGAACCATTAAGAGTTATCTTAAACGGTCTTGGAAAAGATGCTGCTAAGATAATTTCAAGAATTAACGGATTTACTTATGTTGAAACTAAATTTGATTTCTTCACTGGTAAATTAGAAATAGTTAATTCAAAAGCTTACTCTAACGGACCAAGAGCTAAGGTTAACTGCTATGGATCAAACGACGTTAGAGAAGGTGTTGCTATAATGCATCACGAAGGTGTTGACGTATCAATCACTGGTAACTCAACTAATCCAACAAGATTCCAACACCCAGTTGCTGGAACATACAAAAAAGAATGTATTGAATTAGGTAAGAAATACTTCTCAGTTGCATCAGGTGGTGGTACTGGAAGAACTCTTCACCCAGATAACATGGCTGCAGGTCCAGCTTCTTACGGTATGACAGATACTATGGGAAGAATGCACTCAGATGCTCAATTCGCTGGTTCTTCATCAGTTCCTGCTCACGTAGAAATGATGGGATTAATCGGTGCTGGTAACAACCCAATGGTTGGTATGACAGTTGCAGTTGCTGTTGCTGTAGAAGAGCACGCTAAATAATATATTTATAATTGTTTACTTATAAAAAAGTATCGAACTTTATAAAATAGTTCCGAAAAGAATTATAAAAAAGTTCTGAAAAATAGAGTCTCATATGAAATTGTAATGATTTTGTATGGGGCTCTTTTTGTGTTAGGGTAGGAAAAATGGGAGATGATAATGAGAAGAATGACAATAAAAATCATACATGTATATATTGAAAATAATTATATATATAGAATATTATGGTATAATTAAGAGTAGAAACTAAGTTGTAATTGTAATTTATGGTGAATTAGTTTAAAGGGGGAATATACTTTGAAAAAATAAAATAACAGTATGTATTATTTGTATCTCTGTTCTTTGTGGTTTAGTTTTATGGGGAGTTACACCTAAAAAGATTGATGCTTCTAAAGTAGTTAATTTAGTTCAAAGTAATTATGAATCAATTACTGTGAATGATAAAAAAATTGAGTCAGGTACAAAGAATCAGTATCTTATAGATGACTTTATATCAAAGTTATCGATATATACTTTAAAAAAATATGATGGTGAATTACCGAAAAACTATTCTTATAAAGTCGATATCAAGGGAAATGATGGTTCAGAAATTACTTTGTTTGATAATGATTATTTAGTTGTGAGTAGTAGTAAGTATAAAATTGTGGAAGGTACGATTGATTTAAATAAATTTTATACCATTTTTATGGAATAATATATATTCTTATTTTGATTGGAGGAGTTGAAATTTTGATACAATTTATTTTTACAGCAATACTAATTTTTTTATTTTTATATTTTATGCTAATTTTTCATGAAAGTGGACATGCCCTTTTTGCTATTATCTTTACAAATCATGAGGTGAAAATTAGACTAGGAGGATATTCTGATAAAAAGATATTCAATTCTATATTTAAGTAACTATATACTTAAATTTATGTTTATATCTTCTGTGTGGCAGTTTATTATAACAATGGCTCCAATAAAATATACAAGGCGTTGGGATGCATATGAAGGAATGAATAGTGACGGGTTAAATATATTAAATATTTTGTTTAAAGAAAAAATAAATATAAATTAATATTTATGGGGGTAGGTTATGAATGTTAGAATAATAAACTTAGAAAAAGAATTAATAAATTTAAAAAATATGAAGAATATTTTAAGTAATGATGAGTTATTAAAGTTTTGTATAAATAATAAGGAGTTTTTGAATGCTTATGTAAAGGCAATGGAGTTAAAGATGGATTCAAAGATTTTTCTTTAAGTCTATATAATTCAATGATTAAGTATCCTAATATTTTAAATGAAATTGATAAAGTAGCATCTAATATAATAATTGATAAAAATAATATTAAGGATAAACTTTCATTTTTAAGTGAACTCTCAAATTATAATAAAAATTTAGACATAATAATGTTTTATGGTGGATTTAATGATGGAATATGTACTTATGGAGATAATATATATTATGGAATGGAATGGTTTGTAAATCCTGATAATATAAAAATGAAAAATGATGAAATTCTATATAATTATTTAAAGCAATATAGTATTAATCCCAAAGATATTATCTATAATACAATGATTCATGAGTTTGTTCATATTTGTTCTTCGGAAATAAAAGATAAAAGTACTTGGATGTGGCACTTAATTGAAGAAGGAAGGGCTGCATATATAACTAATCAATTAGATAAAAGGGATGATTTAGGATTACTTATGAGTAAGGAAGATTTAAGTTGGTGCAAGAAAAATGAAAAATATCTTTTCAATGAAATGTTTAAGAGTATTTCCAAAAATGATGAGAATAAATATTTTCATTTTATATCTCCAAGAAAACATATATGTGGTATTTCAAGAACAGGCTATTTTATAGGGTATAAATTAATTGAAACTTATATGAATACATTAGATAAATTAAATAAAAAAGAAAAAATAAAGAAATTGCTTTGTGCAAATGAAACTGAAGTTTATTTTAAGATTTTAAGAGATATGTGCTTATAGAAGATATAGTTTAATGAATTATATATTTTTTGGTGAAATTTTTATATTATTACACTTTAAAACAGAATAAATTAAGAACAAGCAATGTTTAGTATTTGAAAATAAAAAGGGGGAAGTTTCTTATGATATTTATTTGGAATAGAAAAGAAGTTTATAATGGATTTTCTATAGATGAATTTAATAAAATTAAGGAGATTTTATCAGTGAAAGGAATACAATATGATTTTAAAATAGTTAATAGAAGTACATCATCTGGATTTGACAGTACTCGCGGAAGAATAGGTAGTATGGGGGAAAATCTAAAGTATTCTTATGAATATTATATTTATGTCAATAAAAACAATTATGATGATGCACTATTTGTAATTAATAATTACAATAAATCAATATAGTAAAGTTATATGTAATAATAATATTTTTAATTATTATATAAGTAATAGAGAAATAGATAAATAGATAAATAGATAAGTATCTAAATAGTAACATACTTTAATAAACATAGTTAAATTTTGAATTTGAAAGTGGGTGAAATCTCAAGGTGGGAAAAGAACGAATTAACTACTTGGTGCAGTTATAATAGCTGATAGTAGATTGTACCAAGAATAAATTTATATATACTATCAGTAAACTGCACCAATTTTCTATTAATTAAAAAATATATGAAAAGAGGGGCAGTTATGAATTATAGTAAGTTAAAAGAAGCATGGAAAAAAGAAGAAGAAGCTACATTTAAAGGGTGGGATTTCGCTTATTTAGAAAATAGATGGGATGATGAAGAGCTACCTTGGAACTATGAAGATATAATAAAGAAATATTTAAGACAAGATTATAAATTATTAGATATGGGTACTGGTGGCGGAGAGTTTTTATTATCACTTAATCATCCTTATAATAACACATCTGTTACAGAAATGTGGGAGCCTAATGTTGAATTATGCAAACAAAATTTAGAACCACTTGGAATTGAAGTGAGGCAGGTTTTTAATGATTCTCAATTACCATTTGAAGATAATACTTTTGATATAATTATCAATAGACATGAGTCTTTTGATATTAATGAAGTAAGGAGAATATTGAAGACTAACGGAATTTTCATTACTCAACAAGTCGGTGGAAAGAATAATGAAATATTATCTAAGGCATTAATAAAAGACTTTAAGCCATTATATTCAAATAATACTTTAGATAATAACCTAAAAAATTTAGAAAATAACTTATTTGAAGTTTTATATGCTAATGAATATTTTCCTTATTTACGTTTTAGAGATATTGGGGCAATTGTTTATTTTGCTAAAATTATTGAATGGGAATTTCCAAATTTCTCTGTAGAGAATTGCTTTGAGGAACTATGTAAATTAAATGAAGATATAAATTCTAAGGGATATGTAGAAAGTATTGAACACAGATATATAATAGTTTCCAGAAAAAAATAATTGTATATGGAGATTTTAACTTAAGAAAGTCTTTTAATAAAAATGGAGATATATAGATTATTGACCACAAAGCATACAGTATAATATATTTATAAATTAAAGTGTAATTATATTTTAAAGGAAATAGGGTGAGATGCAAGAGGAGGAAGATTATGGGTAATGTTATTAATATACGAAAAGTAGATGTTGGTGATGCTAATACATTAGCTTATATACAAACAGAATCATGGAAAAGTGCATTTAATAGAATTTTATCTAAAGAAGATTTAGAGAAATATATTGATGTGAATAGAGCCGTTGAATTATATAATATGTTGTTAAGTGAAAATATTGGGAATGGATTTATACTAACAATTAATGAAAATCCTCATTGTATGGCATATTGGGATAAAATTTAAGTATTGTAGTATTATCACGTTCGGATATTATTATTAATAAAGAGGCAATGCTTCCTATTCAACTATATGAGCAAGCATTTATATTACTTAGCTTTGGAGCTATTCCAATGGTAATTGCATGTTATATGGTGTATAAGGTTTATGAAATTAAAAAGAGTTATCACCCTAAAAGAAATAGTATAGTTATATTTATTCCTGGAATAATTTGTGTAAGTTGTGCAACTTTTATGTTTGCTTTATTATTTGTTGGAATTATTAACTATTATGTTTACTTATAAAAAAGTTTTAAAAAGGATTATAAAATAGTTCTGAAAAATAGAGCCTCATATGAAATTGTAATGATTTCTTTTTTATAAGTTTATTTAGCCTATTAGGTTTTAAACAAGAGAAAGTGGGAATTGTAGTTGCTATTATAATTGTTTTTACTACTATACTTTGTACTTGTTTTATTATTAAAGAGATAAGAAAAATTGGTGGATAAATAAAAAATGATGCTATTGAAGTGATGTATGTAAATATTTATAGGCAATAAATTTAGTATTAATGAAAAGCGGTTTGGAATATTGATGAATAGCGATACTATAATATTATATTCATTAGGTTATTTACATAAGGGGGTGCGATATGAGTATTTGTCCAAAATGTGGATTAAAGTTAAAATATAAAATTATAGAAAATACTTTTAAAATAAAATCTAATAAATTAAAATGCAACAATTGTAATACAAGGCTTGAAGTAACTAAGAAAACAGATATGATAAACTCAACACTTGTAAGTAGTCCAATTATATTAGGTGTATTTTATGGACATGATATAATAAATTTTATTACAATTTTTACAAAAAGTAATAGTATAAGTAAATGGCTATTAATTTTTATAATGGCTGCTTGGGGAACTATTATTTATAATGGTATTTTTTCATGGAGCCAATTTCAAGTGGTTGAAGAAAACTAATGTTATCAAATTATTTGAAATAAGTGTACACTAAATGGTTTTTGAAAATATGAAATTATATATAAATTAACTAATAAAAATAAGCAAAATTAAAATTATGTAAATTAGTTATTATATATTAATAGGAAAATTAGAATTTGACGAGGAGTATAAATCAATTAATAAGGAAGAATATATTGATGAAATTTAATTAATTATGGCATCTGTAGTTTTCCTGATATTGCAATACTTGATCCCAATTTTAGAAACAAAGAGTTAAAACAATAGAAGAAAATTGGAATAAACTGAAAGGCTGTGTAGAAGTAAAAGAATTAATAATAGTTTACAGTAAGGTTGGTGAAATATACTTAATATTTCCAATATTATCAATAAAGAAATTTTAGAAGAAACTATAATCGACTATTGTATAAATAATTGGGATGAGTTTATTTATTAAAGAAAAAAGAAATCAATTTTAAAATATGGTTATTAGTTGCAAGTTTAGATGAAGAGAACAATATTATTATTAAGCAAGCATCAAAAGAAAATTTTTTCTATTGGGGTAACAAAAGTACTAATGCTCCAAAGAATAAGGCAGAATTAGATCAGTTTATGCCTGGTTTGATGAAATGCATAAGTGAAGTTTTATATGAATGGAAGACACCGACAAGAGCCGAGACAACACCACATTGCATTTCTGTCACAAATAAAGATAAAGGATATAATTTGAATATTGTTTTTAGAACAAATATGAAATTGTTCAAGATTGAAGCTTTATTCAATAAAGAGCATTCTGAATATTATAAGAATCAAGTAAAAAATAGTTGGACAAGTATAATTGAATCTTTAGCTGATGTATCAATACATGACTACATAAATATGTATTAAATCAGTCACAATTTAAGGAATAAAGCGGATTACATGAACTTTAAGGAATATAGTTATGTTAAGATTTATGGAAAATTTCCGGCAAATATTAAAGAATAGTTTAAAGCCATTTTTACACTACAAATTTCAGTTTGTATAATAGATAAAAAACCTCACTTACTGCTGATACGGAGAACAGTATCATAAGTAAATGAGGTTTTTACTGAAATTGTAAATATATAAAAGTAGTTATAAGATACTAAGGGGGCTGTATCAAAATAAATTTTGATACTAGCCGATAAGAAAAGGAGGATTCGAATTTGAATCCTCCTTTTTGTGTA
>URGW01000013.1 GCA_900547475.1 uncultured Clostridium sp.
TGAATAGCTTGTTCCTGCTCCGCTTCTTACATTTAATGCACCATTTACTTTTATTGTTCCACTTTGTGTTGTTGTAGAGCTACTGCTTCCGTTGTTACTGCTTCCATTATTACTATTTCCACTGTCAGTGCTTCCACTATTACTGCTTGATGATACTGTTACATAATCTTTACTTACGTAACCGTAGCCACTTCCGTATTTTATTTTGTACCAACTTCCACTTGTTTCTACTATTTCTACTTTTGCTCCATTACTTAATGAACCTATTACTGAATAGCTTGTTCCTGCTCCGCTTCTTACATTTAATGCACCATTTACTTTTATTGTTCCACTTTGTGTTGTTGTAGTACTTCCACCACTTCCACTATTATTGTTAGCATTGCCTCCAGAATTATTTAATATAACATTTGATTCTAAGTACTCCATTATTCCATTAACAATACCCTCTGCAACTTTATCTTGATAGCTGCTAGAACTTAAATTTTTAGCTTCTGTTGGATTTGATATAAATCCACACTCAACTAAACTTGAAGACATACTTGATGTTCTAATTACTGCATAATTAGCAGTCTTAACTCCTCTATTAACAGCATTAGTGGATTGTATTAAATCTTCCTGTATTTCACTAGCTAATTCCTTACTATCTTGTCTTGTTGAATAATAATAAGTTTCTATTCCATTAGCACTAGAACTTGTTGCAGAGTTTTGATGTATAGAAACAAATATATCAGATCCCCAATTATTTGACATTATTGTTCTATCCGTTAATGATAAATATGTATCATCATATCTACTCATTTTAACTTGTACACCTTTTGCTTTTAACTTAGCTTCTATCTTTTGAGATATTTGTAAGTTTATTTCATCTTCAAGTACCCCATTTTGAACTGCTCCATTATCATATCCTCCATGACCTGGATCAATGAATACTTTATAATAATCTCTATCAACATTTTTAGTTATGCCTCTTGAATAAGAAACTGTAGATACTTCATTTTCTGTTATACATACCTCTAAAATATATACTGTATCGTCTATTTCTTGAGATACAAATGTGCTTCCCACAGATTTTCCTACTAATTCTCCATCAACTATCTCTGCTACATTTTCGTTGTAAATAGTCCAACCTTCATTTATAGGTAAGTTTATAGCTTCACCAACAGTTAAAACTAATCCGTCTTCTAATACAACTTCTTCATTCTTATATTTTTCTAATAACTTAATTAAGTCACTTTCTGATACATTATAAATTTCTTCTGCTCTTGCTATGCTAGAAGGAGTTATTAGCATTCCTGAAACTATCAATAGACTTAATATCTTTAACTTATTAATATTAACCACCTTGCTTTCTATTTACTTATAAATTAGAATCATATACTACATTATACATAAAATTACGGCAAAATAAACCAAGTTTTAACGAAAATTTTGGTGTAACTTAAATTTATCTATATATATTCATTTGAATTAATTACCATATTCTATTTTTATTACCTTAATTAATTCTCCTTCTAGACCTATTATCGTTTTTTTATTTCTAATATATCCGCTTATGATATCAATTGCTTCTTTAGATATAACTTCACCGGCACAAATTAACGGAACTCCAGGTGGATATGGAATTAATGCTTCTTTAGAAATTCTACCTACACTTTCATAAATATCTACATATTCAAAATCCATATTAAATACTTCGTATGGTTCTAATACCTTATTAGGAATTACACTATAATAATTTTGATATTGTATATCTGCTATCGATGATAAATCTAATTTTTTAAGTGAATCATATATTTTTTCAAAGTCTTTTTCTAAATTAAATGGTGATAAAATTAAAACTACTCCACCTGCAAAGCTCATTTCACATTGTATATTAGTTTTTCTTAAGTAATCTAATAATTTATGTCCACTATATCCCTTTGGTAATATCAATATATATCTGCTTAAATCTAAATTGTATCCATTAGGTAAATCTTTTTCATTTAAAACACTTACTTTATTTAATTTATTTATTTTATCACTCCACTTATTTGATAAATTAATTAATTTATCATAATCTCTTTTTCCATAATTATCTAAATAATATCTTGAATAATCTAATGATGACATTATTAAGTATGATGGTGATGTAGTCATAAATGCTTTCAAATAAAAATCAACATTATTATCATTATTAACTAAAAGGTAAGAACCTTGAGTTAAACTAGGTAATGTCTTATGTGCACTTAAAACTATATAGTCTGCATATTTAACTATAGATTTAGGTAGTTTTTCTGTTATTCCATAATGTGCTCCATGCGCTCCATCTATAATTATTTTTAACCCTTTTTTCTTTAATTCTATTAATGTATTAAATATATCATAACCAATTCCAAAATAATTTGGATAAGTTAATATTATTCCCTTTACATTTTTACTTTCACCTAACGCCTTATATATTTCTTTTTCTGTAGGAGGTAAGAATATTCCCTTATCTTCATGAATTACAGGTTCAATATATTTAACTTTTAATTTTCTAAAAATAAGTCCATTATAAACTGATTTATGGCAGTTTCTTTCTACTAAGACTTCATCACCTTCATTAAAAGCATCAAAAATAGAAGCTAAATTACCAGCAGTACTACCATTAACAACAAAATATGCTTTTTTAACATCATAAGTTTTTGCCAATAATTCTTGTGCTTCTTTTATGACACCTTCCGGACAATGAAGATTATCTAATGGATCTACTTCAGTAATATCTAAGAACCCCATATTATTTACAAATTCTTTTCCTATATCATCTCTTAAAAATCCAATACCACTTTTATTTCCTGGCATTGAAAGGATAATATTTTCTTCTTTTTTATATTTTAATACTTCCTCTAACAAAGGTACCTTTTTACTCATATTTTTCTCCTTAATATATAAATGTCATATATTAATAAAACCCTATATCATACTTTTTGTAAATATTACATAAGATATTTTTTAATTTATAAAAAATATGGAGCTTTCTTAATAGAATGCTCCATATTATATTTATACTGCTCTACAGATAATTCCGTATCCACCCCTACCTGCTAATCCACGTATTACCTCATAAGCTTTCCCATCAATTTTCACTATAATATTATTATCTTCATTCTTACCAATAAATTCATATTCAAATTTTTCTTTAGTACAATACTCAGCTATAGCAATCTTACTAATAGCTTCAGTAGGATATACAAGCCCATCATTATAAGGTATATTTATACTTATTTTGGTCATATTTTTTAGAAATTTTCCTATCATAAAATTCATCTCCACTCTCATTATATTTTAAAGCTCAGTTAACTTTAATGTGTAAACTGCATTTCCTGAAATTGCATAATAATAACCTATTTCAGCCTTATATAATTCTCCATTTATCTTTATAATAGCTGGAATGTTTCTTTCTACGTACTCAAGTGAATCTCCCCTTGATATACATTTGCTCTCTATTATCCTAAAGAACTCTTCTTTAGTTTTAGGTTTTGAATCTAAATCTACTATTAACGTTTTGTGTTTACTAGCTATTCCACCATTAAGCTCTTTTGCTATTTTGCTAATGTGAATATATTCCCCCAGCCATAATGCAACAATTACAAGCATATTAGCCATTATCATATATCTAATATAATCATCTATAAACATAGCTAAAACAGGTACAATAATCATAATAATAAATACCCAATAATATATAGCAACACCAGAACTTCCAGCATTATTTTTTCTTGGAATATTTCTAAGCCAATGAAATACTATACCTATAAACACATATCCAATTAACACTGGTAAAATATACTTAAATATCTTCATCATACCATCATAATCATTTGTAAATCTTAAAGTTAATATTGAACTTATGAATAATGTAAACCCTATATTAGCACCTTTTATTAAATTCTCCTTCATCACTCTCTACCCTCCACTATACGATTTCTTACCTCTTTTAAATACTTTCTTGAAATATAAGTTATATCTGAATTTTTTAATTTAACTTCCATTAATCCATTAAGCTTAGGAGTATATACTAATACTTTCTCTAAATTCAAAATTGTTGATTTGGATATCCTTATAAACTTCCATGGTAATATCTTCTCTAACTCATAAAGTCTATTCTTATATTCATAAACATCGGATTTTGTATGAATTAATAGTTTATCTTTACTTGTTTCAACATAATATATTTGATCACTTGTAATTTTAAAAATTTGTTCCTTTTTATAGCAAGCTAACTTAATAGATTTATATTTTTCATTTTCAATATAATCAATAAGTGTATTTATAGAACTTGTCTTTTCCTTAATATATAAATCTACAAATTCAACTTTTTCATCCTCTATTTCATGAATTGATACCTTCATAACTTCCTCCTAAACCTTCAATAAAAATTGCACGTGCTTTAACTTTAGAATTTTTCTTAATAAAATTTATTTATTAGATTTCTTAATATAATAATACTCTAGGCTAAAGTTATTTTCCACAATTTACCCTTAACTGGTCGTTAATTGCATGCAAGTGGCATTATGCCAATTTATTATATTATAAAGAAAAAGATGTAGCAGATATGCTTTTCACACAAATCTACTACATCTTAAATTTATTGCACATTAACATAGTGAATATCTATTTTGTAATTACTTCTACAATCATATTCCTTAAAACTTTAATTGCCGTATCAATAATAAAATCTATTGATAGTTTATCTAAATCACTACTTTCATCTAAATATAGGCTGTATTCTCCAAACATAGTTTCATAAGTTGCAAGTTGCATAGCTAATCTTACACTTTGTTCTTCTCCAAATAACCTCTTAAGCTTAAAGCTTTTACTAAGCCTTTTTATATCTTCTTTACTTAGTTTATTTCTTAAATTATCTACGTCATTAATAAGTTCTTTTATTATATTTATAGACTTATCTACATTTTCATGACATGTACTATAAGTAATTTTATAAATCTTTATATATTCTTCATTAGCTACTCTAGTTAAGACATCATAAACTAAACCTTGTTTTGTTCTTAAATTATCAAATAAAACTGAGTTTACTCCTTCACCAAAATATTGATTAAAGATTCTTAACGCTTTAATTTCTAAATGACTTAATTCATGTATTGGGAATACTAATTGAACCTTAGCACTATTTATATCTTGCTTTTTATCTATAAATATATCTTTTTTATAATCAACGCATTTTTCTTTATTTTCCATATTTTCTTGTGACTTCCAAAGACTAAAATGCTTTTCTACTATTTTCTTAACCTCTTCAAATTCTAATGAGGATATTATAGTAATGGCAGCATTATTAGCACAATAATGCTTACTATAAAATACCTTTATATCATTTAACTTTATTAAACTTAAACTCTCTTCAGTACCTATAATAGGATATTTAATTCTTCTATTTTCCATAGAATTTAAAAATAGCTTGTCCTCGCAATATTGCTCTAACTCTTCATCCCACTCTTTAAGTTCCTCAATTATTACATCTATCTCTTCTTTAAATCCATCTTCACTAAAGCTTGGATTAATTAGAATATCTGAAAACAACTCTATACCAGCTTCTAAATCCTCACTTAAAAGAGTTCCATAATAAACAACATAAGGATAATTTGTCATAGCATTTTGAAATCCAAAAATATTACTTAGTTCTTCATTAATTTGCTTTTCATTTCTGCTTTTAGTTCCCTTGTATACCATATGTTCTGTAGCATGTGCAACTCCTAAAATATCCTCATCACGGCCTGCCCCTGCATTTAAAGATATTGCTATAGAAGTAAGTTCAGAGTTACTTTTCTTATATATTAATTTTAATCCATTATTAAAAATAAAATCCTTCATAAATATCACCTCACTTATTTATTATATCATGACAAATAAATAATAAGGATAAGCAACTCTGCTTATCCTTATCTTTTATTTAACTATTCAGCTTTAAGCGCTATTGCACATTCAATTCTCTTCTTTTGCATTTTACATCCTATTTCATAAGGAATATTCATATCTCCATTAAATGCAAAGTTATTTGATTGACATCCACCGCTACAGTAGAATCTCGCCCAACATTCTCTACATTTTGGCTTATTATAGATATGAGCCTTTTTAAATTTCTTACCTAATTCAGCATCATATGTATCATCATAAATGCTTCCTAGTTTAAATTCTTCTTTACCTACAAATTGGTGACATGGGTAAACTTCTCCTTGTGGAGTTATTGCAACATATTCAAATCCTGCACCACATCCTGAAATTCTCTTATAAACACATGGACCACCATTTAAATCAATGTTAAAGTGATAGAAGTTGAATTCATCTCCTTCTTTCTTTCTTCTAGCCATTTCATTATATAATTTATCATAGTTTTCAAATATTTCTGGTAAGTGTTCTTCCTTAAGTTCTAAGAAATGTCCTTTTTCTAAAACTACTGGTTCAATTGAAATTTCTCTAAATCCTTCATTTACCATTGCTTTAACATCTTCATAGAAATCAGTGTTAGCTCCTGTAAATGTTCCTCTTACATAGTAATGCTTAGATTTATCTCTCTTTTCAATCATTCTCTTAATGTTTGGAAGTATATCATCATAAGAACCACTTCCATCTACTTTAATTCTTACATTATCATTAACTTCTTTTCTACCATCTAATGAAAGGATTATGTTACCCATTTCTTTATCCATAAAATCCATCATCTCTTCAGTTAAAAGAGTTGCATTAGTAGTCATAGTAAATCTAATGTTCTTCTTCCAAGCCTTTTCATTTTCTCTAGCATAAGCTATTATTTCTTTAACCTTGTCCATAATCATTGTTGGCTCTCCACCAAATAAATCAATTTCAATGTTTCTTCTTGGACCACTTCTCTTAACTACATAATCTATTGCCTTTTTAGCAGTTTCAACAGACATTACACCCTTATGTCCATTGTATTCACCTTCATCTGCAAAACAATATTTACATCTTAAATTACATCCATGAATTATATTTAAACATACTGCCTTAATATAATCTCTGTCATCCATTGATGAATGTGCTATATCTTCATATTGATCTCTTGAATATAGTATATCTTCATCAATAAGCTCTAATAATTCCTCATAAGCTTCTGATATAGTTTCTTCACCATATTTAGATCCAAATTCTTTTATAAGCTCTTCTTTATCTCTTAGTTTATTATCATCTACTAAATCATAAACTAATTCATCTACAATATGTACAGCCCCTGTATTAACGTCTAAAACAAAGAAATTATCTCCTTGTTTAAATTTGTGTATTAAAGCCATTTCACTTTCCTCCTAGTAATATTTTTCCCCTATATCTTGAAACAATATCTTGTTTAATCCTAATGTCAATTTGATAAATCAACTTCTACTAACTAATAAAGTTAAGCAGCAACTTGTCTAAAGTTACTGCTTGTCTTTAATTAGTTTTCACACTCTAAGTTAGCAACTGTGCAAGAAGTTTTGCAAGCTGATTGGCATGAGTTTGCACATTCCTTGCATCCTGGTTTGCATAAGCTATTTTTGATGTTTGTTTTGTTGATTGTTTTTATGTGTTTCATGTCGAATCCTCCATATTTCAAATATAACATTGGTAATTATAGCACAGTTTTTCACGGTAATAAAGTATTTATTTTCTAACACTGTACCTCCTTACCTTTACAGTAAAATATATATTGAAAAACATTTATATTATTACTTTAATTTAAAATTTTTTTCAATAAAACAAAACAGCATTTACATTAATAGTAAATACTGTTTTTATTCTATAAAGAAGTTTCTTTTTTTATTTCTTCTATCATGTCTTCTTCTGATAAGGTCTTATCATCATATGAACTATAAATATCATTTAAATGCACTGTATAATATACATTCTTACTTTTCTTTTCTTTTTTATTATTTCTATTCTCTTCATTAACATTCTTAGTTTTTTTATCTATATTATTTTTTACTAAAACACCTGCGGCAACTGATGCTACAACTGCTGATAATGCTCCAAAAATTATTTTTTTATTATTTTTAATACTCATATCCTCCACCTCACTGTTATAAAAATTATATACATATTAACTAGTTTAGTCAATTTACAAAATAATTAAATTTTTATTACATAATAATTTAAAGAATATTAAAATATTTTAGTACTTGATTTCATTTTATTCAAAAATTAATCTATTCTCCTATTCCACTCTTTTTAATACTTTCTGAAAATCCTTGTGAAAGTTTATTAATTGGTTTCTTAAGGAATACTGAAATAATCATAAATATTACTGCATATATTGAAAGTACAATAATATCCTTAATTAAAACACTCTGAACAACTCCACCTATAGCTTCTCTTGCAAATGAAATTGCATAAGTAAATGGTAAAAATGGGTTTATTACTTGGAAGAACTTTGGTGTTAATTGAATTGGGAAAGTTCCTCCTGAACCACCTATTTGTATTACTAATAATACAATTCCTAAAACCTTACCTACGTTTCCAAATACAGAGCATAATGAATAAACAATAAATGTAAATATAATACTTGTAAATACACTACCCAATACAAATAATAGTGGATTTACACAATAAATTTTCAAGACATATAAGTCTCCTATAGATACTATTAATGCTTGCACTATTGATATACTTAAAAATAATAATAATTTTCCGAAATATTGTGATGTAGCTGAATAATCCCCATGTGCCTCTACTGTTAACATTGAAGCTAGTAATAATAATCCTACCCATAATGATAATACAGTATAAAACGGAGTCATTCCTGTCCCATAATTACCCATTGAGAATAATGTGTTTGTTACTATTTCAACTGGATTTGTAAGGAAATCACTTCTCTTTTGAACATCACTCTTTAATAGATTTACTATATCTTGTAAGTCAGTGTTTTCCTTTATTCCTTCAACCTTGCTTATTAATTCATTAATCATATTTTCGGCTTCTGGAAGCTTCTCTTTTACAAAATCTATTCCTTCTATACCTTTATCTGCTCCTTGATATACAGTAGTTAATAATTCACTAACTTGCGGTAATTTTTCTTCTGCTTCACTTAATATAGACATAGCATTATCTGCTACAGTATATGCACTATCAAAAATAGTATTTATTTTTCCTAATATCTCTGAATCAAAATTATTATAAATATCATTACTTATATTGCTAATGTCATTTGAAAAGGCTAATATGTTATTTAATAATGATAAATTTGGCTGTTCTCCATTAGCTATACCATCTTTAACAGTATTTAACGCAGTAATAGCTGAATCAATTTTACTACTAATTGTTTGTAGTTTACTTATTATATTATCAAGTTTACCTGGACTAAATTTATTCATAGTTTCAAGAATATTAATTAATGAATCATTAACCTTATTTATGGTATTTAATTTGTTAAGTAAACTTTCTATCATAGCCGGTACATTTTCTGAACCAGCATTTATTGCATCTATCAATGCACTTGTGTATTTTGATACGTCATTAGATATATCATTTAATATCTTTATATCATTTTTAATTATTGGAGCTATATTATTTAAACTACTTTTTGAAGTACTTAAAAACTCCTTTACTTCTCCACTTAAATTTTGAGCATTTTCAACTGTTTCTTTTATCATAGGAATATCTTCTTGAATTCCTGAAACTAATGTTTTAAGCTGCCCTGCTCCTTGATCAGCTAGATTAACAGTATCATTAATATTTCCAAAGTTCCCTTGAACATCTAATAATGCATTATAAATTGTAGTTATTTTAGGAATTTGATTTTCAAGCTCTATTCCTACATCATTTGCTAATCCAAATATTGTATCACTTACAGTACTAACTATCGCTTTGCTTATCTTTTCTTGAACTGCAGTAGCCCCTTTATCAGTAAGCTTAGGTGCAATAGCGTTTATCTTCTCATTAACTGTATAAATTATTTCACCTTTTTCTATATCATCTGTTACAATAGATGTTAAATTCTTAGAAAAATTTTCTGGTATTGTGATCATGGCATAGTATTTTCCCTCTTCAACCATTTTATTTGCTTCTTCTTCACTAACAAACTGCCACCCCATCTGTTTGTTATCTTTCAATTCATCAACAACAGTATCTCCTAAATTTATATCTTCTCCATTTAAAGTTGCTCCCAAATCCTTATTAACTACACCAATTTTTATTCCACTTGTTGCTGACTCTGCATATGGATCCCAGGATGCTTTGATATTAAACCAAGCATATAAAGAAGGTAATATACATAATGCTACTACAACAATAAGAGCTCCATAATTTGTAAATATATTTTTTAAATCTTTTTTAAAAATTTCAAATGCACCCTTCATTTTTCTACTCCTTTGACCTTTACTTACTTTCGAATAAATATATATTATCATTTTGGTACTAAAATTCAAGTTTTAGTTTTATGCTGTTTTTCTTCTTTTTTTACTATTAATCATCATTTTTCTAATTATTAAAACGTTTTTTCTATGCTTAAATAAAAAATTTTTTTAATAAAATTTAAACACGCTATTAACATTTTATTCATCTTTTTATCTCCATTTTTTATTCTACTTTTGTTTTTCACCTTTTTTAAATTAATATACTATATTAAATTTATCAGTTTACTAATAAATTGGCTTTGTTTTAAAATAGTGTTGAAATTAGCATAACATAATAGGATGTCCATTTGGACATCCTATTTGAATCGCAATATATTAATATTGTTCACTTTATTATATTATAGCATTAACTTAATTTACACATTTCATTTAAAGTATTTTTGTTATTTCTTTAATACACATTTTCCCCATCGTAGTCGTACAAAGACAAAGTCATTCTTACAAGTATATTTATCTCTAGCTTAATTGGTTTTGGAAGTATTTATTTATCCTATTTTAATGTCTTTAGCATCATTTGTAGTTATTTACTTTATTGTTGCAATAAACACATACAATAAAATCATTTCTAATTACTTATCAAATATAAAAGAGGCTATCACATGAACAATTTTCAATTGGTATGCGACATCCTCTTTCATTTATGCATTGTTTATATAGATACCTAGAATCACTCTAGATTATATATGACTGGTATTTAACATAATCCTCTTTACTACATTCTATACTAAATAAAGTTCCTTCATTAGTATATTCAGTTTCTAGAACAGTTGAACTATCAATTATATAAGATGTCATTTTACCATCTTTATAAGGAACCATAACCTTACATTTTATATAATCCATAAATATATTTTTACATATAGATTCCAATAATTCTTCTATACCTATATATTTTTTAGCTGAAACCAGCATCCCTTCTATATTGAATGTATCTAATTCCATTAAATCAACTTTATTATATACATAAATCACAGGAATATTATCCGCCCCTATTTGATTTAATGTTTCATTTGTTACATTTATATGATTTTCATAATTAGGATTAGATATATCAATCACATGAAGTAATAAGTCCGCATCACAAACTTCTTCTAGAGTAGACCTAAAAGCTTTTACTAAACTATGAGGTAAATCCCCAACAAATCCCACTGTATCTGATAATAAAAAAGATTTATTATTATCTAATTTTATATTTCTAACATAAGTTTCTAAAGTTGCAAATAGCATATTTTTTTCAAATACTTTTTTATCTTCATCATTTATAAACTTCTCTACTAAAGCATTCATAACAGATGACTTACCAGCATTTGTATATCCTACTAAAGCTACATTAGGAATATTAGATTTTTTCCTTTTACTTTTTTGTACTTCTCTTTGATTTTTTAATACTTCAAGCTCTTTATTTAAATTAGCAATTTTATCTTCTATTCTTCTACGGTCTAATTCTAATTTTGTTTCTCCTGCGCCTCTGTTTTTAGTCCCTACTCCACCACTTTGACGACCTAAATCTTCATTTGAACCAACTAATCTTGGTAATTCATATTGGAGCTTCGCAACCTCTACTTGTAATTTAGATTCTCTTGTTTTTGCTCTATTTGCAAAGATATCTAATATTAACGCAGTTCTATCTATGACATTACAATTTATTTCTTCTTCAATATTTTTAACTTGTGACGCTGATAATTCATTATTAAATATAACTATATCTGCATTGTTTTCTTCTACTAAATTTTTTAATTCATCTATCTTCCCACTACCCATATAAAAAGTAGAGTTAACTTTCTTTGAATTCTGCTTAATTTGACCAACAGTTTCTATTTTGCAAGCTAAGCATAAATTTTTTAATTCTTCCATAGATTCATCAAAATTATTTTTATTATTTATATTAATTCCTACAATTATTCCTTTTTTTATCATCTTCATAATCTCCTGTAATTTTATATTTAAATATTAACTTTAAATATCACGGGATTATGACTCTTTATTAAATTAAGATAATAGCCACAACCCGTGACTTATCCTCTTAATCTTATTGACGCTATTCCACCATTCATAATCATTTTAACACCTCCTAATTTAAATCTACTATTACTAATCTATCTTTTGTTTATATCTAAATAACTGTATCCAATCATTATAAGAAACTTCACTAATATTATTAAGATTTATACCTAGGTATTTAATTACTGCATGAATTTGATTTTTTGTAAATACATCTCTTAAGTTATTAATAGACTTAGATATAAAACTTGTATATTCATTCCATTCATCTTTAGATATATCATATTTATATTTTCTTTTAAAATATACTAAGACGCAATCTACACTAGGCATGGGATGGAAGTCTTCTCTATTAAAATAGTGCACTATCTTAATATCAAATTTAGTTTTTAAAAGTAATGATAATTTACTCTCTCTAGGTATTCCCATAAATCTTTTTGCGGAACCTTTCTCCATAACTAGCCACATATCAGTTGGTGAATTTAACTCTTCTAATAATAATTTCTTAATAATCTTTGTTGTTATATAAAAAGGAATATTAGAAAATACCTTATATTCTCTTTTTTTAGGTAATTTCCAATTTAAAAAATCTTTATTAATAAGAGTAACATTATTTTTACTTTTAAATTTATTTATTAAATTTCCATATAAACTTCTATCTAGTTCTATAGCTGTAACCCAATAACTTTTTTCACATAAAGCTTCTGTTATATGACCTTTTCCTGGTCCAATTTCAATAACAAAATCATTTTTGGATATATTTGTTTTTTTTATTAATTTATATATAGTATTTTTACTAGTAATAAAATTTTGCGATACACTAATATCAACTTTTCCTCTATAATTATTACTTTTAGCTTTCATTCATAATCTCCTTAATTCACTATTTTTATGACATTATATTAAATTTGTTTAACGATAGCCACAACTCGTGCGCTATCTTCTTAATCTTATTGACGCTATTCCACCATTCATAATCATTTTATTTCCTCCTATTTTTCATATAATAAGCTTTAAATATTTGTTTATAATTTTTGCATCTTTATTAAGTAGTTATTTTCAAACGAAGATATTTTTAAATTTTTTCATTATTTATACTCTCTATGTTAACTATTAATATTAAATAGCGCAGAGCTATAACATTATAAAAAATCCCCTAGAATATAAGTCGATATTCCAGGGGATTTGTATATTAAGCATATGCTATCTAATTTATAATATACCCAGGAGTAATGTATATTTTTTTTAATTTATTAAGCATTATATATAAATTTTTCATAACTACAACTCCTTTCATATTTTAATGTATTTAATAATACCATAAACTATATTTACTGTAAAGCACTCCGATTCACTTCTAGCAAAATCACAATATACTTTATAGATAAAATAAAAAATAGGAGCTATGCTCCTATCCTTTTGCTTCGCAATATTAAACAATTGTTCATCAATCATTATATTTATTGTACACTAAAAATAGTAAAATTAAAACAAATTTTACCTTTATACATATATTGGTCTTCTAATCTTAAAATCCTTTATTAAAGATACAGAATGTGTTGAATTAGCATGAATAAAGAACTTTTTAGGTTTATTCCTTTCCATTTCTGTTTTAAATAATTGGGTCCATTTATACCAAAATAGGTAGTTTGTTAGGAACTTGGTTGAAACACCATTAAACTTTCTTATCCATCTTTTTAAGCTACTATGAAAAGCATTGACTCTTTGAATATTATAAATATCCACAGTTTTTCTCCCGCCCCTAATTTGATGTAATTCAAAATTATGTTGAGCCGCAAATGGGATATAACTCCTATGTTTATCAGTACATAAAATAGAATTTTCTTCAACAACCTCTGATAAAGCCCTATTTATATCAGTACAGTTAGGTCTGCCATCACATATTAAACCAGTATATATATTTCCTAATCTATCTACACCACATAATACACAGGCAAATTCCTTTGATATACCTCTTGTATTTATTTCTTTACCACGCTTTCTTGATTCCCTTGGCATAGTAAAATTAGAGCTTTTGCTATGATTCCCTTTATAGCTAAGGGCAAAGTATGTCTCATCGAGTTCAATAACACCCTCAAGAGAGCCGTAGCCAATAAATTTTCTAATAGCGTCTATAATTTTATGTCTCCAAAAGAAAGCTGTTGCAATATTAATCTCAACAATTTCGGCACATTGCCTAATAGTGTTACCATTTATCATACATTGAGCATATAGTAGCCATTTATCTAATCCCTTTTTACTACTTGAAACTGGGGATTTAGAAAAATCATTGAAAGTTTTTTTGCACTCTGGATTTTGGCATTTATACCTTTGTTTAACGCCATTCTTACCATGATATTTTCCATACTTAGATATTTTATCATGATTGCAAAAAGGACAGCACTTCCCCTTGTTAAATCTATTTTCAGCGATTTCTTCATTTATAGAGTTAGTTATTCCATTTGACATCAATACAGTCTTTAAAAAATCAAATACCTTCTCTTGCTCATATGTATTTAATTGTGAAACTTGTTGAATAACATTATTAACTCTTGGCATAAAAAACCTCCTAAATAGTAGTTATATTATATATTATAACCATATTTATAGAGGTTAATCAAATTTCAACAGTTTATTAAAACAAAGCCAATAAATTTAAATTTATATGTATAAATTTCTATACTAAAATTATTTTTAGTGTATACTAATATAGATACTAAAAAATACCGAGGAGAAAATAACGAATATGTCATTTAATGAACTTAATTTAAATTCAAATATAATAGAAGGTTTAAAACTTCAAGGAATAACTTCTCCAACAGAAGTGCAAAGCCTAACTATTCCAAAAGCATTAGAAAACTTAGACATTATTGCAGAATCACATACTGGTAGCGGAAAAACTTTAGCTTACATATGTCCTATTTTTCAAAAAATAAATATAGAAAAAAAAGAAATGCAAGCTATTATACTTGCTCCAACCCATGAATTAGTTATGCAAATTGATGCACAAATAAAGCTACTTTCAAAAAACTCAAATATGAATGTAACTTCACTTACTATAATGGGTGAATCTAATATTGAAAAACAAATCAAAAAACTTAAAGAAGTAAAACCACATATAATAGTAGGTTCAGCAGGAAGAGTTCTTGATTTAATTAAAAAGAAAAAAATATCTGCTCACACTATAAAAACTATAGTTATGGATGAAGCTGATAGCTTATTAGCTAAAAATAAATCTACAATAATAAAAGATATAATAAAATCTACTATGAGAGATAGACAGCTTATGTTCTTCTCTGCAAGTATAAATAATACAGCATTAGAAATCTCTAAATCATTAGTTAAAGAAGTTCATATAGTAAAATCAGAGTCTAAATCAGTTCTAAACCCAAATATTTCTCATATGTTTATTACTTGTGAATTTAGAGATAGATTTGAAACTTTAAGAAAACTATTAGCCGCTGAAAGTCCTGAAAAAGCTATAGTATTTATTAACAATAGCACAGAACTTCAAAATATTAATGAAAAGTTAGATTATCATAAAGTTAAATCTACAGCTATTTTCGGAAATGCTTCAAAAGAGCAAAGACAAAGATCAATAGAAGCTTTTAGAAATGGTAAGTTTAATGTTTTAGTTTCTTCTGACGTATCTGCTAGAGGTTTAGATATCCCAGAAGTAACTCATATTATAAGCATGGATTTCCCAGAAAATCCTGATGAATATTTACACAGAGCTGGAAGAACAGCACGTGGAAACCTTTCAGGCTCTTCAATTTGTATAGGTACAAGACGTGACTTAGAAGCTATAAAAGCATACCAAAAAGCTTTTAAAATTAAATTCAAAGAAATGAAATTATATGGTGGTAACTTAATACCAGTTAAATAAAAAATTTAATTCTTAGCTTCAGATAAAGTTAAACCTTCATTTGAAGCTAAGAATTTAGTCATTAAACATTATTTTAAATACAACTGAGTTATCTTTAGATGTAATATTATAGCTAATATTTTTATGCTTATCTAATATAGTCCTTACTATATAAAGTCCTAATCCAGTTCCTCCTGTTTTTCTATTTCTAGATTTATCAACTCTATAGAAAGCATTAAATATACTGCTTATTTGATCATCTGGAATTGTTATGCCTGTATTTTCAACAGTTAATTCCTTACTAGTCAGCTTTATAATAATTTTCTCATCAACCGGAGAATAAGTAATTGCATTTTTAACTATATTAGTAATTACTTTTTTTATTAACTTTTCATCTGCAATTATAAAAATCTCTTCATTAATGTTAGTTTCTAGCTTTAAACTTTTTTCATCAATAAAATATTTTAACTCTCTAACTACACAATTAGCAATCTTACTTATATTTACGTTTGTAAAATTATATTTAAATTCTCCATTTTCTCTTTCACTTAAATGTAATATTTCCTGTACTAACTCGCTCATCTTTTGTATAACATCATAAGATTCTTTTAAATATTTATCCCTATCTTTATACTTTCCAATATTATAAATCATTCCCTCTAACTGTCCATTAATTATAGTAATAGGTGATTTTAATTCATGAGAAATTGTTGCAATAAATTCTCTTCTTTCCTTCTCCAATTTTCTTTCCATTTCTATTTCTTCTGTAAGCTGTGAATTCATACTTTCTAACTTATGAAAAGACTCTTTTAAATTCTTATTCATTAAATTTAAACTATTGCTTAATTCCCCTATTTCATCTTTATCATTTATTTCAATAACATTATCAAAATCTAAATTTGCCATCTTCTTAGCAACTTCATTTATCTTAATTAATGGTCTACTTACTAAAAGGGCATAAAAACTAGAAATTGTAAAAGAAATAATTATAATAGCTATAATAGCAAATGGGAAAAATAAAATAATACTATCTGTAGCTTCATTTTCTGGACTTATAGGGAAATGTACTATCATACTATATACTTTATTTAAGCTTTTTATATAAACAGCTTCATCTATATTTAGACTTCCATTTTTATTAATTAATTGATATACAAATTGTGTTTTATTTAAACTTCCATTTATATTAAATTGCAAATAATACTTTCCAAACCTTTGAAAGTCTTCATACTTATTATTATATAAAAATGGTATATTATTAGGTGAGTCTGCCCCTTCTCTAAATGATGAATATATTATACTATCAATTAAATTATTATTATCCTTACTTACTATAATAATATCTATGTTATTATTATAAGAAAATTTATCTAATAATTCATCTACATCTATATCTTCATCAGAACCTAACTCTCGTTTTAATTCTTCTATTCCTGATTTGACACTCTTAATCTTATAAATCTCATAGATCCTTGGCATAAAGAAATATATACATATGTATAAAAGTGTAAAAGCCAATATTATTATTAAACTACTCCATATAAATAGTTTTTTCTTTATACTTAGATTTTTCCATCTATTTTTCAAGAACATATCCTACACCTTTAATAGTTTTAATATAATCCTTCTTTATTTTCTTTCTTATATTTTTCATATGTGCATCTATAACTCTAGTGTCTCCAAAGTAATCATAACCCCATATTTTTTCAATTAACTTTTCTCTAGAAACTACTGTTGGATAACTACTTATCATTAACTTTAATATATTAAACTCCTTCAAAGTTAATTCTATTTCCTCTTCATCAACATAAGATTTAAATGTTTGTAGCTCAAGCTTTAGTCCCTCAAACTTTAAAACTTCATCTTCAAATATTTCCTTATTCTTTCTTCTTAAAACAGCTTCTACTCTTTTAATTAATATGTTAAATGAAAATGGCTTACTAATATAATCATCTGCTCTTAAATCAAAACCTTTTATTTCATTTTCTTCATCACCTAATGCTGTTAAAAATATTACTGAAACTTCTTTATCTATATTTCTTATCATTTTACATAATGAATGTCCATCAAGTTTTGGCATCATTACATCTAAAATTACTAAATCATATTTTCCTGATTTAAATTTTTCATATCCTTCTACTCCATCATTTGCTGTATCTACTATGTAATCTTGTGAAGATAGAAACTCCACTATTAATTCTTGTATTTGATTGTCATCTTCTACCACTAAAATTTTGTAATTCATATTTTCCTCCAATAAGTTATATATATTCAATTCTAACATAATACTTACTTTTACATATTAAATTCATTTAAATTTCAGTTTTTTGAATTTAAATTTTTTAAATATACAACTATGATTTATCATATAGTAAAAATATACCACTAATCATTAACAATTAGTGGTAATATACTATTTATTTACTACATTATTGTTTTTCGCAACTTCAGCTGAATTATTTGAATCTATACTTTTAGTAGCAATACTAGTATTACCACTAATTTCATTATTGATCTTACTGATATCCTCCCCAGTTTGATTTAAAGCATATTTTATATTCTTAAATTTCCCCATCAAAGTATCATATCCACCACATAAAATCACTTCTACTATTAATGAATTTATAAGTAATATATAAACAAATTCTACTGTTATATCAACTTTTCCATTTGTAACTTGTACTATAATAAGATGTATCACTGCTAAAATAAAGGTATACAGTTTTGTAGGTATTTTTTTTATTAGCGGTAAACCCTTTGTTGTAAATACTATTAACTCTACAGCTAACAATGTACCTGCAAATGATGAAAGAAAATTTTCAGTTACAAAATTAGTTATTTCCATAATATTAATCATCTCCCAATACACCTCTCCATACTATCAATAAATGCTATTATGTTGAGAAGTGATACTTTTATTTTTAAGTAATCCTTTAAAAATCATATTTCATTCTTTCTAATATAAGTATTTCAAAATACTGTAGCTTACTATTTAAAATCATCATATGTTGTATTTGAAGGAGTATCTGATACATTTTCATTTCTATCTAACTTATCAATTCTTCTTATATCTTCTTCTGATAACTGAAAATTAAAAACATCAATATTATCAGTCATTCTTCCGCAGTGAGATGACTTTGGAATAGGAATAATATCTTTTTGTATGTGCCATCTCAAAGCTATTTGAGCAATACTCTTGTTATATTTTTCAGCTAAATCCATCATTAAAGGAACCTCTAATAACTGTCCCTTCATAATTGGGCTCCATCCTATAACCTGTATTTTGTAATTATTGCAATAATCAACTAATTCCTTTTGAGAAAAACATGGATGTACTTCAATTTCATTAACCATAGGCATTATTCTTGCTGTTTTTTTCAATGCTTCTAAATGACCTATTTTAAAATTGCTTACTCCAATAGCTCTAATCTTACCTAATTCGTAAAGATCCTCAAATGCTCTCCAAGTTTCACTATTCAATTCTGTTGGCCAATGTACTAATAGTAAATCTAAATAATCAATATCTAATTTCCTCATGGACTCCTCAAAGGATTTTATTGCTTTATTATATCCATGACTATCATTCCAAACCTTTGTTGATAAAAATATATCTTCTCTTTTAACCCCACTTTCTTTAATTCCCTTACCTATCCCCTCTTCATTTCCATAAAAAGATGCTGTATCTATAAACCTATATCCTGTCTTTAATGCACATTTAATAACATCTATAGTTTCACTTTCATCTCCTAATTTATAAGTCCCAAATCCTATACTAGGTATAGTAACACCATTTAATAAAACCCTATCACTATCCATAACCGCTCTCCCCATTTAGCAAATATTTTCAATATTATTTATAAATAATATATTCCTACTATAATACTTATTAATTAAAACATTGTTTAATGCTTTTTTAATTCATCATATCTTCAAAATAAATATAATTTATATCATCTATACATTCCTCTATGTTAAAAATAAAATTATTTTCTAATAATAAAGATATTATAAAAGCTCTACATCTATATTCTTCATTATCAAATTTAATTTCTCTATCTTTCCATGAATTAGGTAAATTTTTTTCTATACTGTTTTCTATTATTCTTTTACTATGATATATGGAAGTTACAAAACTTATAAATCTTCTCTTATCTGGAGCAATTCTATTTAAGTAACAATCTATTTCATAATTTTCTTTAACCTTATTATAAAAGTTAATTATTTTATATAAGCTAACCATCCACTTATTTTCTTCAAACCTAGATATTTCTCTAAATTCATTGATTATTATTGATCTTCTTTCATTATCTAATTTATTATTTTGAAAATCTTTTAACTGCTTGTCCCACCATCTCATAATGAATTCTTTTTCTGGCAAAATACACCCATCTTCATATTCTGATATTAAGGACTCTTGTTTATATATAGGAATATAATATTTCTCATTTAAAATCTTATAATAACTTATTTCTTTTTCATAAGAATCAATAATTAACTTTTCATATTTCCTATAATTTTCTTTATACCTATAAATATTAATATTCCAAATAAATCCTATAGAATCAAGCTTATTAATAAATTCCTCGTTTAATATATTCTTATTATAAAGAGTTCTTTGAAGGCTAACCCAACTATATAATCTTGAATACTCATCATCTTTAGGAACATTTAAATGACCATTAATCTCTTTAAACTTTAATAGACTTTCAAAGGACTCATCCCAATTATAAGTAATTTTTCTTTCTATATTTTTTAACTGTAAAATAACATCTTCATGTTCTTCATATAACGAAAGACGTATTTCTTCATCATATAACCCTATTTGTCTTCTATAAAGGTTATTTCTTTCACTTGCTTCTTCTAGCTTTTTTCTGAAATTAACAAGTTCTAAATTATCTATGTTGTCTACAAAGTCAAATACAATTGGATTTTTATCTATTGCATCTGCTGTAAGACAACGCCCTAGCTGTTGATAATATACACTTGGAGATTTAGTATTTCTAAGCATAACTATTCCTGTTATATTGTTAACGTGTATACCCTCATTAAGTTTACTTATAGCAAAAAGTAGCTTAACTTCATTTTCACTATTTTCACATTCAAAAGCTGATAGATTTTCTTTATTTTTTGTATTCGTTGAAGTTATAATAAAATGCTTTACTTTAAAATCTTCATTTAATACACTTTTAAACCATTGAATAACTTCATCTTTCATTTCTCGCAAATGTTTGTTATTTTCACAAAAAACTATAAACTTTAATTTTTTGCTATTAGGTAAATGCTTTTTTATTATACTTTCAACTCTACTTTCCTTTTCCCATTTGCTTTTATATATATTAAGTTCTTCTATATATTTTCTCTTATCTGCCAATGATATGTTCAACTTCTTCATTAACTTAAGCTTTTTATCAATTTCTTTATCTAAATCATACATTGCAGAAACATAAATAGGCATAGGCAAAATTTTTCTAACTATTGCTTCAGAAAGACTTATTGGAGTAGTTGAATTTCCATAAAACACCTCATTAATCATATCCCTATTATTATCTAAGAATCTAATTGGAGTTGCTGAAAGCCCTACAATCTTAGCATCATTATTTTCATGCAATACATATTTAACAGCTTTTCCCCAAGTTAATGCTCCAACTCTATGCAATTCATCTAAAACAACTAAATCAACATCTAAGTTTTCTAATTTTCCTTTTGAATATAAAGAAGAAAATTTACTATAAGTATAAAATTTACAATTAGTAATACTCCAAGGTGCTATTAATTTTAATCTATCTAATATTTCATTAGTAGGTGCTAAAACAATAGATTTTTTCTCTCTATAATCAAATAACAGTTGAAGTATAATAAAACTTTTTCCAGTTCCTGTTGCATTAGGAACTGCTACTCTATTATTGTTTTCTAAAATAGCTTTAATTTCCTTATAGGTATATCTATTATGAGGCTTTAAATCAGGCAATAATATTCCAATCTTACTTTTTTCAGTATAATTATTTATCAATTCTTCTACATAATGAAAATCTTCTAATGACATGCTTGTCTTATTAAACATATTTGCATTTTCTACATATCCATTTAAAGAAATTATCATAAAGTATTTGCAGTTATATTTTTTACCACTTTCTTTTTCAAATTTTAATAATTCTTCAATAATATCAGGATTACCTAAAGGTCTCATAGTATTCTTAGCTTGTATTATCCAAACTATCTTATTAGGATTATCTGGTCTAGATAATATTATATCTGCCCCACCATCATGTGACCCACCATTTATAGTTGCTATATATCCGTTTCCCTCAAATAAAAATTCTAGATACTCTTCAAATATTTTACCCTTTATAATTTTATCTATTAAATTAAGTTTTTCTTTTATTAAATATATCTTTTTCTGGTACGTTAATTCTTTTAACTCTTTTAATATATTTTTCATTTTCTACGTCTTACTCCTAAATGCCTCTAATTATATATTAAATATAAATTATAATTAGCAATAAATATAGCCTTTAAGCCATTTTTCTATAATTTAAAAGTTTAAAGCCAGATAAAACATATATTAATTTAATTTATACGCATACTAAATACTAGAAAGGAGATGAAGATATGAAAACATGGATTAAATCTTTAATAGTAGTTATTATTATACTAATAATAATTGCACTTCCTATGATATCAAGCTATAACAATCTAGTTAACTTAGAACAAAATGTCAATGTTGCTGAGTCAAATATTGACACACAACTTCAAAGACGTTCTGATTTAATTCCAAACTTAGTGAATACAGTAAAAGGATATGCCTCTCAAGAAAAAGATATATTTACTGAAATTGCTAATGCAAGAAGTAAATTAGCCGGTGCTAATAACATTACTGAACAGGCTAATGCAGATAGCGAATTAAGTAGTGCTCTTTCAAGGTTATTATTAGTTGTTGAAAATTATCCTGACTTAAAATCAAATCAAAACTTTCAAGACCTTTCTATACAACTAGAAGGTACTGAAAATAGAATTGCTATAGCAAGACAAGACTATAACACTGCTGTTACAACATATAATACAAAAGTTAAAAGTTTTCCTACCAAAATAATTGCATCATTATTTGGTTTTCAGGAAAAACCTTTTTATAAGGCTACTGAAGGTGCACAACAAGTACCTGAAGTTAACTTCACAAGTTAATTATTATGAAAATTTTTAAAAGTAAACTTAAAGTTTTTACTTTATTATTATTACTATTATGCAGTGTATATTACATACCTAATGCTAGAAGTAATTATCCAACTCCAACTAATCTAAAATACATTAATGATTATACTAACACAATTAATAATGATTATAAGGAAAAAATTGTTTCAATAGGCAAAGAGCTAGAAGATAAAACAGGCGCTCAAGCTGTAATTGTAGTAATTGATTCCACTAATAATATTCCTATTGAGGATTATGCTAATAAACTTTTTAGAGGTTGGGGAATAGGCAAAAGTGATAAAGACAATGGTCTTCTTATATTATTAGCCATTAATGATAGGCAATATAGAGTTGAAGTAGGACGTGGCATTGAAGGTACTATTCCTGATGCTTTAAGTAATAGAGTTATGGAGTCTTTAGCTAAACCAAGCTTTGCACAAAGAAACTATGGAGAAGGTCTTTTAAATAGCTATAGTAAACTTTGTGATTATATTGCTGAAGAATATGGAGTTACATTAGATAAGTCATTAAATATTGAACTGCCATCTCAAACACAATCAACCACATCTACTAATAAAGATTTAGGCTTTGTTGGAATTGGATTTTTAGTTTTAATATTTTTAGATCTAATTTTTAATAGAGGCCGTATTATGTCAACACTATTACAATTACTATTTTGGAATAATTTCTTTAATGGTGGAAGACGTGGTGGTGGCGGATTGGGCGGTGGCTCTAGTGGCGGATTGGGTGGATTTTGTGGTGGCTCATCTAATGGTGGTGGCTCATCAGGAAATTGGTAGATAAATATAAAATAAAGTGTATCAAAATATAATTCTGATACACTTTATTTTCAATTATTAAAACTTATTTCTTTTTCTTAAACATTACAGAACCAATAGTTGCAATTATTGTACCAAATAATCCCACTGCAACTGATGAAGTTCCTCCTGTCTTTGGTAAATTAGAATTTCCTTTATTTCCATTATTAGAATTTCCACTATTATTGTTATTAGAGTTACCATTATTGTTAGTTCCGCTATTATTATTGTTGTTGTCACCATTATTGTTACCTGAATCAGCTATAACTAATCCATCCATCGCTTCCATTAATTCTTTTTCTGAATTAGAAACATCTTCAGCTGTAGCCTCTCCATTTTCCATTACAGTTTTAGCTTTAGCTAATTTATCTTCTAAAACCTTCCAAGATTTTTTAGTGTATTTACTTGAATCTAAACTTTCTGCTTTATTTATTAAATCTTGTAACTTATCTTTGTTTGGTTTTAATCTTAATTCTAAGAATGATCTTATTAATTGATCATAGCTCTTAGCAACATCTACTTTTAATGCATTTTCATCAGCTATAACTTCATTTGCCTTATCTAAAGCAACTTGTAATTTAGCCCAAGTGCTATCTATATATTCATTAGCATCTAATTTGTTAATTTTATCTACTAATTGTTGTAATTGTTCTTTATTTCCACTTTCAAAAGATAACATTTGCATTACAGTGCTTAATCTCTCAAATGCTTTATCTACTTGATCTTGAGTATATTTTCCGCTTTCTAGTAAAGCTTTTGCTTCAGCTAATGCAGCTTTAAATTCTTCTGCAACTGCAGGCACAACATTTGAAAGCTCTTCATCCGTAATCTTATTAGCTACTTCTATAGCAGTTTCTAAATGTTGCTTAAATACATTTTCAACTGGTGGTGTGACTTCTCCTCCATCTTCAGAACCTACTCCAACTTTAATATTTATAGTATTAGATGTAATTACATTATTATCAAGTGTTACCTTAACTGCTAATGTAGTATTTGCATCCTTTAATCCAACTAACTTACCATCTTCAATCTTAGCAACTTCATTATCTCCTATAACATACTCTATTTTTCCATCACCAATATTAGCAGGAGCTCCATTATTCATTAAAGCTTTTATTGATAATAAAGATAAATCAATACTTTCATTTACAGCTATTTCTGTAATAGATGATCCTAATGTTACCTTATCAATTACTGGACTTTCAATACTTTCATCAATTTCAACAACATAAATATCATCTAATATTAAATCAGCATATCCATTTCCCTTATCAATTGAAATATAATAATCATCATTATTTCCAGTCGTGAATGTTTTGCTCTTAGAACTTGTCTTAGTATATTGTCCTTCTTCAACACCTGTAGCTTCAAGAGGTATACTTACTAAAGTTCCTTGACTTCTTGATTTAATATTTACTGTGTAACCTGGCGTAGCATCTTTAAGTGAATATAAGAATCCTAATTCATAAGTTTTATTAGGTTCTAACTTAAATGTTGAATCATCTGTTACTAACATTTGACCTGTTTCACCAGCTTGTTGATTAGTCTTTAATGAAAATCTTCCATCAAGTACCCAAGTCATTTTTTGTCTTCCAAGTAAATCTTTTTCTGCTAAGTGAGATCTATTTGAAGTACCTCTTCCTGGTGCTAAGAAGAATGGTGTAATACCTTCATCTACATTTTCGAAATCTTCATAGAATACATATCCATCTCTATTAGTATTACCTGGATGTTCCCAAATTCTGAAGTCATCTACTATTACATCACCCTCTCCAGCTTCTGCATTAAGATAAATATCTGCAGTAGTTACACCTTCTGGTACTGTAACTTCAATCTCCATTCTTTGGAAAGTATCCTCTAAATATTTGTGTCCTTCACCAGATCTAGCAAATGCAGCTCTAGTAATTACATTAGTTAACTCTTCTTCTCCACACTTTACACCTAAAGTAACTTTTCTATTACCATCATTTTTAACCCATGCAGATATAGAATAAGTCTTACCTGATTCTAAACCTTCAATACTTTGTGATATACTACCTTGCTTATTAGATATTGATACAACATCATTACCATCTCTTCTGCTTGCCTCTTCATTTACAAAAGAAATATGCTCTGTATTTCCATCTTCAGAATCCTTTGCCCAAGTTTTCCACTCTTGAGAATCAAACCCTGGATCCTTTATTTGTGATCCATATCCCCAATCATCAATTCTTTCTTCTGCTACTTCACCTTTTGTTATAAGATATGGAGTACTTTCTTCAACATCTAATTTAACTTTACCATTTACAACTGGAACTGATTTAACATGCTCTCTTCCAAGGTCAGTTAACTCATATACTTCAACTGTAGATAAGTTTTCCCATCCATCAGGTAAATCCCATTCAGAAGATGTTCCAAGTGGATTCCAATGATAAATTTTTGTATCTTCTTCTTCATCAAAGTTCCATTCTAAGAATAACTTAGTCTTTCCTTCACCAATAGTGTTATATGAACTTTCTGGAGTAGTAGCTACTAATTTATCATTTTTGTAGTAATTAATATTAGCACCTTCTCTAACCCCTACTAAGTTATCAGTAAATTTAACTTCGTCATCAGTTCTAGACATTATTTCAAAGTGTTGCATATATTTAGTAGGTAATACTTGATTATAGAATCTTTCTATACCATTTACACCTTCAATTGCATGATTATTACCCCATCCATTTGATAATAAATGTTTATTACCTTTTAAGATTGGATCTGATAAGAATCCATCCTTAGTACTATTTCTAATAAATCTTAATATTTCACTTGTACCACCCTTATTTGGATATGCAGGGTCTGCTCCCCAGTGAGTCCAAGTTACATGTTCTTCAAGAGGACTATGGAACTCTGTTGCAACTTGATATCCTAAATCATTTAATTTTTCACCAAGTTGATGAGCATTCCATCCATTACCTGTATAAACGTCAACGTATACCCAACCTAAATTAGGTAAGTCTGCTTTTAACATATCTAATCTTCTGAATAATTCACCTGTAGTTAAATCTGCTCTTTGATCAACATAATAAGCTTGGTCTAACCAGTTCCATCCTGGAGCATTAGTATTTACTGAACCATTGTCAGGATATTGGAATGCATCTAATTGATATTCTGTAGCATTTATATGAACACCAAACTTAGCATTATATTTAGCACCTTCTTCTATTAAAGTGTTGAAATCTTCAACTCCACCTTGTCTTATACCAATATGTCCGCCGTAGTCAGGAATTGAGTCATCATGCCCTTCAGATTGATATCCTTTTTCAAGTACCATTTGTCCAAATCCATCTGTATAATTATATAGCTTTTTAACTGTATCTAAAGTTCTTAAGAATGGACTTTGAGTATAACCTATATTAAATGCAATATATGAAAGACTATTTTTTAAATCCTCTGCTCCTAATGGTGCTTCAGTTCTATTTCTATACTCAATTGCAGCATCTTGCCAGTTTATTTCTTTATCTTCATTCATATCTTTAGTTATATATGCTTCTGCCCATAAGTTTTCTTCATGACTATAAAAATCTACATCTGATTCAGAATCTAAAACTTCTCTATATGTCCAAGCTCCTGTTCCAATGCTTGTACTCTTATATCCATTTTTATTTTCAGTATTTAAAAGTATTCTACTAGAATATTCTATAACATTATTATTTAGTGATACAGCAAAATCATTATCATTAATAAATGCATAAGTCTTAGCTTTACTTGATGGATCTAAATCTTCAACAGTACTTATTTCATCAGAAATTTCATGCCAAGCTCCTGTTGATAATACAGCTGCAATAGCCCCACCATTATCACTTCTTACCTCTGCAAAGCTTTGATTTGGTAATGATACTTTCTTAACTTTAAAGTCACCAGTTTCTTCAATATTAGTTATTTCTAATCTTATTTTATTGCCTTCAACAGACATAACAGCTGTTAATGTAACTCCAATTTCATCAATAGACATTGTATAAGTAGCTTTATTACCTTCTACAGCACAATCAACTTTTGGAGTATAGTTTTTACCATTAAGATTAACTTTATTAGATCTTGTTTCTTGTCCAATTAAAGTTGAGTCGTCAGCTTTCCAATTATACTCTATAACTCTTGGGAAAGTATTATCTAACTTAACTGTCATTATATCAGATTCGATAGTTTTCTCTACTACTTCTGGTAAATCTGCATCTGTTTCAGGAGTAATTTCATTAACTTTAACATTATCTAAAGTAACTGTCTTATTTCCAAACCACCCGGCTAAACCTATCTTACCAGCTGTTGTTGGGAATTTGTCTGAGGTCGCACTACCTAAAACTTCTCCATCTATAGATAACGTAGCCTTATTATCTTCAACTTCAAGTTTCATTTTATAAGTTTTATTTGCTTCTAATTTCTTTGATCCTGAAAAAGATCCATAGTCATCAGAACCATTTGTACTTGCTTTCCATACCCATGCCCCTGCATCATAACAAACAGCTCCCCAGTTTTTATCATCTTTTACTCTAAACGCCAAACCAATTCTTCCGTCATTACTACTTGTTGTAAATTCTGTTTCATATATAAAATTCTTAACATCTGGAGATGCCATATCTGCAGCTATTGATTTTGCATTCATGCCAATTTTAACTACTCCATCTTCAAGTGTTACTGCTCCACCACCAGATAAAGTTTTCCAATCACCACTAGTTTCAGTAGTTTCAAAATCTGTTGAATACTCTATCTTTTCTCTAACTGTAACATTAGCTTTAGCCTTTGGAGTTCCTTCAGCTGCTCCTTTAATGGTTCCTTCAACAACAAAACTACCTACTTCTGCATATTTAGATGGATCAATATAATCCCAAATTACAACTTCTTCACCTGTTGTGCCATCAGAATATGTTACATTAACTTTATATGGTAATTCTGGCTTAGCTTTTAATAATGTTGATATATTTATCTCTTCTACTTCTTTTATATCAGTTACAACCTCATTATCAAGAGACTTAACTTTTAAATAGTCAACATTTATACTCTTATTATCAAACCAAGTTCTATATCCAAACTTACCAGCTTCCTGAGGGAAATCACCCATATTAACAGTACCATTAAATATTTCATTATCATTAACTGTTAAAGTTATATTATTTCTTTGAACCTTAACCTTCATTGTTACCCATTGACCAGCTTCAATTGTTGGTCCTTCAATATCATCTTTCCACTTTGTTGCAGTTTCAATAAGCCATTTTCCTTTTGCAGTTTCTCCCCCATTATATCCAACAAATCCATAAGTATTAGCATCTTTTCCTCTAAATACAAGTCCAAATCTTCCAGCTGCATTTCCTTCCTCTGGATTAAGTTGAAATCTTACTTCAGCTTCAAAATCCTTTACGCTTGGACTTTGATTTTCTAAAAACACTAATTTATTATCAGCAGTAGTATCTCTAGAAATTTCTAGATATCCTTTCTTTCCTTCTGTACCTGGTACATCATTATCCATGTTCTTATTAATAGTTCCATCTCCTATTAAGTTTGTCCAAGATGTACTTGAAAAATCATCATACTCTTGATTATAAGCATAATCTTCTGATGCCTTTTCCACATTTTCTATACCACTATTTTCCAATATCATGGTAGTGTTATTTTCAGCTAATGCTGATACTGGAATTTGTCCAACTGTTACTGCTGTTGCTATAATAAGAGCTATTTTCCTATTCATTGATTTATTTTTTATCATAATGATACCTCCCCTATTTAATTAATATCTATTGATATAAAACTCAATATTTGTATACCTTTACACCATATTTCTATTTTAATATACATTTCTATTATTTTCCTCATTTAAATTGTTAATTTATATAAGTATCTTGCTAATTTTAATGATTTGCACCAATTTATATTTATATCAAACTAAAAAAAGACACCTCAAATTTTAATTTAAGATGCCATTTTAGATATTAAAAAAATATTTTTTATATTTTCCTATTTTCCTTTTTCTATTAAATCTTGTATTGTTTTTTTAGGACTAAATCCAGTAATTCTATGCAAAAACTGACCATTTTTTAATAATATTAATGTAGGTATTGATTGTATTTGATAATAATTTGCTAAAAACCTTGAATCATCAATATTTACTTTAATAATTTTTACATTTTCATCTTCTTCATTTATTTGCTCTAATATTGGTGAAAGCATTTTACATGGCCTACACCATTCTGCATAAAAATCAACTAAAACTAAGCCTTCATTTATTTCATTAATAAACTCTGATTCTTTAATAACTTTCATTTTAACTCTCTCCTATAATTTATAAAAAAGACAACTTTAAATTATTAATTTTATCTTTACTAAAATTATATTCAATAAATTAGTTATTGTTGCCCTTGAAAGCTACTAAATATGACTTTATCACTTATAACCTTTATTTTACCCTTTTTTTCTTAATGCCCGTGACTTTTTTATAGTTATATTTTTAGTTGGAGGCTGATTTCTAATATATTTCAAATATCTTGAGACCCTTTCATCCTTTTCTAAAGCTGCTATTGTATTTAATCTCATTGCAAGCTCTTTATTAGTGTATAAAGCATGAATTTGCTTATGGCAATCTTGACATAATAATGCCACAGGCAATTTTCCTCCACCCACTTCTTTGGGTACTAGATGATGCTCAGTAATTTTCATAATTCCTTCGCGTTTACATAACTCACAAATATAATCCTTCACTATAAAATCACCTACATATCACTAATAATTATATTGAATAAATACTTCTAAATATATTTTATACTTTTTTCTATAACTTATAATATATATTAAATTTTATTTATCCACTTACATGCTAAATTAAACCAAGTAGCCAGATGCTCATCTATATGTTCCTTCTTCCCATTCATCGCAGTACTATCTTCACAAAGTGCCATTCCATGCCCTCCATTTGGATATACATGAAGTTCAAAAGGAACTTTATTTTTAGCTAATGAATTTGAAAATAATAATGAATTTTCAACTGGGACTGTAGTATCAGTAAATGTATGCCATAAAAATGTTTTAGGTGTATCTTTAGATACTAAGTTTTCTAATGATAACTTATATCTATTTTTTTCACTTTCCTCTTCCCCAAGCAAATTATCAAAAGACCCCTTGTGAGCAAAATCTCCAGCAGTTATAACTGGATAACATAATATCATACCATTAGGTTTTATATTTTCTTTATTTACTCCTAAATCTTTTTCTATAAATTCATTATTCCAAAGCACCCCTAAACTTCCAGCTAAATGTCCCCCTGCTGAAAATCCACATACAATAACCTTTTCTTTATCTACATTCCAGTGACTTTCTTTTTTACGAACATAATTAACTGTTTCTGCTAACTCTAACAATGCATTAGGGTATCTTGCTGGTGCAACACTATATCTAAGTACAATTGCATTAAATCCTTGTGCCATAAACTTTAATGCTATAGGTTCTGCTTCTCTATCTGACGTAAATCCATATCCACCACCAGGGCAAATTACTATAGTTGCTCTTTTTTTACTAATATTAATTTCTTCACTATTATCTGGAATATATGCACTTATAATAGCTTTACTTTCTCTTAAATTATTACATATATCACTTATTTTTATCTTCTCATAAATCATTTCTTTCTCTCCTTGTAAAAAATAAACTTCAAATATTATTTTAATAGTATTATTTTATTTATACAACTTTCTGTATTAGTGAAATTATACATTAATTATTTAGAAATAAACTACTTCATTTCCCTATTAATTGTATTTAATCCATTTTTATGTTATTATTTTCTATAATATCTTATTTAAAGTGAGGGGGAAAAGTTATATGGAAAATAAAAAGCTTGGCGGGGGAATATTAACAATATCAATAATTTATCTAGTATTATTAGGATTTGGACTTATCGGTAGCATTATCAGTCTTGTAACTTTGGATGAAATTAACTCTTTAATGTCTCAAATGGGTGGAGTACAACTTACATCTACTGAATTAATTGTTAGTATTATTTTAACCCTAATTTTATTACTTGGAATAATTTTAATTTTATTAAAAAAGCAAATTGGAGTTTATACTTTTTTCACTGTAGAAATAATAAATATTATCTATTCTTTAATAATGAATGGCTTAAGCATATCTATTTTAATTTCAACATTAGTAGGATTAATATTACCTGGTTTACTTGCATACTTTATATATAAAAAGAAAGAATTATTTGGATTTGAAAGTAAAGAAAATAATTTAGATGCTTAATAAACACAAAATAAGGAAGCTAGAAAAATAGCTTCCTTATTTTTATATCAATTATATATAGCCTTTATTGGATCTAATTTAGAAGCCTTATATGCTGGAATAATACCAAATATAATTCCAACTATAACAGATGTTAATGTTGCACCTATAAAGCTTCCTACTGACATTATTGCTGGAAAAGGCAAGAAATTACTTACTAATTTACTAAATAAATATCCACATAATATCCCAATAACTCCCCCCATTCCAGTAACTATAATAGCCTCAAATAAAAATTGTAATAAAATACTTATTGGCTTGGCTCCTATAGCTCTTCTAATTCCAATTTCTCTTTTTCTTTCTGATACAGATACATACATTATATTCATAACACCTATCCCTCCTACAAATAGAGATATTCCTGTTACTAATGTAATAAATCCTGTTACACTACCTATAATTTGTTCATAAGCCTTTGTTATAGCTTGTGAATCTTGAAATTTATATTCTCCTTCTAAATCTGAATGTATATTTTTTAATACTGTATTCATTTCATCTATTATTTTTTCTTTATCTACATTAGATTCTAAATATACATCTAATTGTGTTATATATGAATTATCTTGAATAGAAGTCATAAAACTTTTAGAAATATAACTTGATGCTGGCATTATTGAAAACCCTGTTACTTCCGGCATTACACCTATTACTTCATATATTTCATTAGCTATAGTTACACCTTTTCCTATAGCATTTTCAATATCATTAAATAAATACTCTGCTTCTGTATATGATAAAATTATAACCTTATTATCCTCTTCTTTAGCCTCATAGCTTCTACCTTCTATTACATCTAACTGCTTATTATTAAAACTATCTATAAAACCATAAGCTTCTTTATCAAAATATGTTATTGCTGCTGCTGAAAATGTAAATCCTGCTCCAATCCCTTGTGGAATTTCAACTTTACTAACTCCTTCTATTTTAGATAAATCCTCTATATCACTTTCCTGAAAATACTCTTCAGTAACCATCATTCCTGTATTTCCTGAATCATAATATAAAGTATACTTATTAGATTCAGCTTCTTCAAAAGAACTTAAAACTTCAGCCTTTAATCCATTTCCTATAGATAAAATAGTTACAACTGAACTTATTCCTATAATAATACCTATAGAAGTAAGAAATACCCTTAACTTATGAGATTTTATACTAGATATGGATGTCTTTAATAAGTTAATTAGTGACATTATTATTCACCTCACTAGCTACTCCATCTTTTATCATAATAATTTTATTAGCATACTTAGCTAAATCCCTATCATGAGTTACCATTATTATTGTTTTCTTTTCTTCATTTAACTTCTTTAAAATTCCCATTATTTCAATTCCAGTTTCACTATCTAATGCACCTGTAGGCTCATCTGCAAAAATAACTGAAGGATTGTTAATCATTGCTCTAGCTATTGCAATGCGTTGTTGCTGACCACCAGATAATTCTGATGGCATTCTATTTTTCTTACTTTTTAAACCTACTAAATCTAAATATTTATTAACTAGCATGTCTCTTTCCTTTTTAGGAACACCACCCTTATAAAGTAATGGCAACTCAATATTTTGTCCTATTGTTAAAGAATCAATTAAATGAAATTGTTGAAAAATAAATCCCATTTTAAGATTTCTAAGCGTTGATCTTTCTGCTTCATTTAAACCAATAACATTTTGTCCTTTTAATAAATATTCACCATCATCAAAACTATCAAGTAAACCTAATAAATTTAATAAAGTTGTTTTTCCACTACCTGACTTTCCCATAATAATAAGAAAATCACCCTCTTCAATTTTAAAATTTATAGACTTTAATACATGTAAAGAATCAGTTTTTAAGTTATAATATTTATTTACATTATTTAATTCAATTAAACTACTCAACCTTAACCCCCGCCTTCGTTTCTGAAGTAGGATTTTTCATAACTACATCATTAGCATTAAGTCCTGATTCAACTATTACGTATTCACCATCTTCTTGTTGAATTGAAATCTCTACTTTCTCTAAAACACCATCCTTATCAACAAAAACATAACTTTTTCCTTCTTCATTTATTATTGATGTTTTAAATACCTTTATAGTATCGTCACCTAAAGTAACTTTTCCTTGTGAGTGAAAGCCGTTAATTAAATTCTCCTGAGAATTTAAAGTAATCAAAACATTATAATAAGAAACATTAGTATTAGTGCTTTGAGTAGCCTGAGCTAAACTTAATTCCGTATTACTTACAGGTCTATCATATATTTCTAATATTTTTCCCTCTATTGTTTCATTAGTAGGAATAATATTAACACTTATGTTATCATCAACCTTAATTTTGCTGTAGTCTTTCTCACTAACAACACCTTTTACTATTAATTCTTCACTTTCAATAATTATATATGGTTGTGTATAATCCTTCTCATTTGATGATAATACAATAGTTCCACCTATAGGTGCAGTTACAACAAAACTTTGCTCTCCTGCTAATTTCTCTTTTTTGTTATATAATGACTTTAATGTTATGTTAACACTATCTATTTGCTCTTCATATGCTGAAATTTGCTCTTTATATGCAGAAACTTCAGCAGTAGTTTGTTGGATGTTCATAGTAATATTATCAGCTTCTATTTGGTCTTGAAAATTAAACTCTTCTAATTGATTTTGTAGTTTTTTTAGTTGATCCTCTTTTTCTGTCAAATTATTTTTTGCATTAGTAATCTTATTATTTATAGAAACTTTACTATTTTCATTAGATGTTATTTGCTCACTGATTTCTTCTATTTGTGCTTCTATTGTAGAATTATTATAAGTAAATAAATTATCCCCAGCATTTATAACTTGTCCATTTGTAACATGTACTTCACTTATTTCTCCCTTTGTAGAATCTATATAAATACTTTCACTTTCCCTTGGTATAAGAACACCATTAATATATACTTTTTCTACAGACGCTATTTTATAATATTCTGCTTTATTAACTGTTTTATCTTTTATATTCTTCTTTAAAAAACAAAATCCTATGGTACTAGCAATAATAATTGCTGCAATTATTGTTATTGTCATATATTTTTTCTTCATAGTATCTCTCACCCCTCTCATATTTTACCATATATTTTATCATTTTCCAATCAACTTAAACATTTTAGCTAATTCACCATTGGCTCATCTTAATTGCTTTTGCATTATATTAGTATATGTTAAATCAGCTTTCTAAACTTTAACTTCACTAAGTTAATATTATTATAATTTTATTTTAATTTTTAATATTTATATATTAAAATACTTCTAAAAATTAAAATACTTCTAAAAATTAAAAACAACAATTATTGATATTAATTAATAATTGTTGTTTATATATATATCTATTTTAATAATAAACGTAAAATTTTACTTCTTATTAAATTGTAATTTATATACGATACTATTATCATAAAAGAAAGTAAACCATAAGTAATTTATAAATAAAATAAACCATAAATAATTATGTGTTACAAAACCTTTAAGTCCTATTAATGATAGTAATCCTAAAAATCCTAAATATTTATATTTTTCATACTTCATAATATAGCCCCCTTATACACTTTAACTATATTATACCATATTTATCCTTTAATTCCACTATTTTTATCCCCATTTTTTACAAAATACTTGTATTCTGGTCTTCCCACATTTCCAAAAGTCATTTCTGAATCAACTTTTCCTATACTCTCCAAATAATCCATATACTTTTTAATAGTTACATTACTAATTTTTATTTCATATGCAATTTCTCTTAATGTCCAAATCTCGTGAGAGTTTTCATTTAAAAATTTAATTACCCTATTTAATGTTTTTTCATTTAAACCTTTAGGAAGCTTAACCTGATTTTCTAAAGAATTATTCATAAGTAAATTATCTATATCATTTTGAGTTAATATTTCATCATTAAGTAATAAATTCTTTTTTATTTTATATTTATTAATAGAATCTTTAAATCTTTCAAACTCAAAAGGTTTTACTAAATAATCTACTACTCCATATGCAAATGCCTTTTTAATTTCATCTGCACTATTTGCTGCAGTTATCATTATTACATCTGTAAAAATATTTTTTTCTCTAATAGATTTTAATATATCTATCCCACTTTTTTCTGGTAAAAATACATCCATTAATATTAAATCAATTTTATTTTCTTCTAAATTTGAAATTATCTCTTTTTCATACATTACTGGACCAAATGTTTTTACCCCTGTAATTTGTTCTAAATATCTCTTATTAATTAAAGCTACCATTGGATCATCTTCAACTATTAATACATTCATTATCTCTCTTCTCCCTTTAAAATAGTTACAACAAATATTTTTTCATCTCCAAATTCTTCAATATCTATACTTCCATTATAAATTTCAATCCTATTTTTAACTAAATATAAGCCTGTTCCTCTTCCTTCACCCTTTGATGATATTCCCTCAACAAACAATGTATCTCTTATTTTTTTATCAATATTTTTTCCATTATCTCGAACTTGAATTTCTATAACATATTCATCTTCATATAATGATACTTCAACTCTTTTTTTTATATTTTCACATAAAGAGCATGCTTCAAATGCATTTTCAATTAAATTTCCAAGGATAGTTACTATATCATTTGAGTCTATAATTCCATGATTTTCTTCTAAAAAAGATTCCTCCGTTAATAAAAAATCTATTTTTCTTTCTTTAGCCACTAATTCTCTGCTTACTAATAATCCCCTAACATATTTATCTTCAATACTAGCAAACTTATTTATAGCATTTTCTTGCAACTTTTGTATTTTTAAAATATATTTTTTAGCATCATCATAAGCATTTATTTCAAGTAGTCCTAAAATTACATAAAGACTATTCTTAAACTCATGAACATTTGCTCTTAAATTTTTAATTATTTCATCTACTCCAGTTATTTCTTTTGCTATTTTATTAATAGGATTTTTATCAACTAAAGTAATTATTGTTCTAAGGCAATTATCACCTAACTTAATATTTTTAATTGTTATGAATATTTTTTTGCCTTTTATAACAAATTCCTTCATTTCAACTTCTTCTTTATTATCTATATAAACATTAATCTTTTCTAAAATATCCTCTACTTTAAAATCATCAAATAATTTATAGCAAGCTTTATTTATCTCTACAATTTTCTTATTTTTATTTAAAGATATAATTCCATCATTTACGCTATCTATAATTATATTTTTTTCTCTATATAAAGCAGCAATTTCTACTGGCTCCATATTCAATATTGATTTTTTAGTTTTATCTGCTAATATTTTAGCCCCTATTATTGATAATGATATAGAAAAAATAAATAATAAACTATAAGTAAGCTTAGTTTTAGATGTAATTATATCAATATCTTTTTCATATTTACCTACCATAACAAAGCCTACTTGCTGATTATTATAGAATATTGGTTCAAACCATCTTAATGTAATCCCCATAGATCCTTCCATTGTAGAATAATATCTTATACCCTTATTTATAACATCCATATTATCGTCATTTACATATATCTGACCTATTTGTTTTTCATCTAAATGAGAGTATTTTTCTCCAGTCATATCTCCAACTACAATAATATCAACATCATTAAAGTTCTCTATAAATATTTTTGAATATTCTTGAATACTTTTATCATTATCTCTATTGTAAAGTTTCTCTTTAACTAATTCATTTTTACTTATAATATTACCTATTTCTTTCAAAGTATTTTTAATCTCTTGATGTGTATCTGCTATCTTTGAACTTACAAAAATAATATAAGATAAAACTAATGGAATAAATGTAATTGTTACAGCCCCTAAAATTATAGTACTTTTAAACTTAACTTTCATATATATCTCCAATACCATTTTTATTTTTCAAATAATTCCCATATATAAAAAAGAGGTGTTAAAAAACACCCCAATATAATATTAATTATGCTATGCTATTTTTACAAGTACCTTCATTTAAAAAATCTCTTAAATTTTCATAAGAGAACTCTATCATATTTGTTAATGCTTCATCTGTATAAGAACCCATATGAGGAGTTACTAATACTCTTGGATAAAGATCTATTAATTTTTGATGTAAATCATTTTCTAATTCTTTTTCTCTTAAATCTTTAAAGAATGTTGCAGATTCACCTTCTAAAACATCTGTTCCAAAACCGCTTAACTTTCCACTTTCGATAGCTTTCACTATAGCTTCAATATCTTGAATTTCACCTCTAGCAGTATTAACTAATATAGCTCCATCTTTCATTTTTGAAATAAATTCATCATTTATCATATGATAATTTACATCTTTAATGTATGGCATATGTACTGATATTATATCAGCTTGTGCTAATACTTCATCTAATTCCATAAATTCAACTATTTCTTTAGCTGCTTCACTTTGGAATACATCATAAGCTATTACTCTTGCCCCTAATCCTTTAAATAGCTTAGCTGTAGTTAATCCAATTTTACCAGCTCCTAAAACAGCTACTGTACAATTTCTTACTTCTTTACTAAACATAAATGGATCAACTACGAAATTCTTTTCTCTTGTTCTATTTACAGTGTAAGCTGTATGTCTTAATAACATCATTGCTAAAGAAACTGCTAATTCACTTATTGCATTTGGAGAATATCCTGGAACTCTAGCACATTTTAAATCTAAATCCTTAACTGCCTCTAAATCAACATGGTCAAATCCTACAGTTCTAGTTAAAAGATATTTTAAACCATTAGATTTTAATAACTCTAAGTTTTGTCTATCAGCTTTACAGTTACCTCTAACCATTACAGCTTCTGCTCCAATTGCTTCTTTTACATTTTCATGATTAAGCCCTAACGTTACTAATTTAATATCATAACCAAATTTTTTATTTATTTCTTCAAAGTATTTAACTTCTGTTTCTCTAACACCATAACAAACTAACTTTATCATAATTTTTATCTCCTTTTACTTTAATCTAAATAATATGATTTAGGACAATAACCACTCTTTTTATAGAATGGCTTGTCCTATTTTCTTTATTTTAAATTCTAAGATTTTTCTAACTAGTTTTATGCAAATAATCCTATATTTCTTATAATTTCTAATATAACTATAAGAATTGGCATTGCTACTACTGCTACTACTGTTGATAATAGTGAACAATTTGATGTAAATAATGACTCTCTATCATAACTAATTGCATAAGCTGCTGCAACTGTAGCTGTTGGTGCTGCCATCATTATTACTGTTGTTGCCATTCCTTCAAAAGAAACTGGTAATATTCCTAACTTACTAACAGCTAATAATAAAACAAAGTTTATTGCCGGTACACAGAATACTTTAATTAAGCTATATCCCCAAGCATCTTTTTGTGCTACTGCTTTCTTAAATGGTACTTCTGCTAATGTAGCTCCAATTGAAATCCATGCAAGTGGTGATGCTAAACTACTTAAATATGTAAGTGGTTTATAAAACCATGGTAAAGTTTGATCTATTCTTAAAAATGCATAATTTACAGCTCCATCTGCTGATTCCACAGCTATTTGAGGAAGATGTTCTTGGAATAACCAAATAAATAATCCTAAGAATGTAGCTAATATAATTGGATTTAAGAAAATTTCTTTCATATTCTTTTTTAAATTCTCTTTGTCCATTTTTGTTCCTGACATTTTTACAAAGGCATATGAATATAAAAACACTCTATAAGCTATGTTAAATATATTTGAGTACATAGTACCTACTGCTCCATATACTGCAGTAACTATTGGTGTACCAAAGAATGTAGTTGAGCCAAATATAGTAAGAATTCTATAAACATCTTGTTTATCGCCTTTTACTTTTGCATACATTATTTTAGTTATTGGTATTAATACAATATAAATTGCAAATCCCCAAACTAATATACTCATACCTTGCTTTAATTGTTCTCCGTTTATATCCTTCATAAATGAAGTAAATGCTAATGCTGGTAATGAAACTGTAAGAACAACTTTTGTTAATATTTTAGATGCATTTGAATTTAAAATTTCCTTCTTTCTTAAATAAAATCCTAAAAGTATTATTGCTACTGATGAAAATATAGCACCTAAAATTGCATTGTCCGTTAATGTCTTTTTTATAATTTCTAACATATAATTCTCTCCTTGTATATTTTTTAACATTAATATTTATATTTAATCTCTCTGACAAAAATAATTGTACAAGCATCGACTACTTTCTACAATTTATTTAAATTTTTAAATAATTATTTAAGTTATTTAAGTTATTATTTTAACAATCCAGTTTTTTTATTAACAAAAAAAGCCTAATTAGAATAAACTTTCTCCTTATACTTTATAAGGACTAGTTCATTCTAACTAGGCTTCTAATAATAAATTAATATTATTTAGCTGTAGCTACAAGAAAGTAACTCTTATTATTTATATTTTTATTAATTACTGTATTAATTCTAAAAATAGCATCATTATAGATATATTCCTTTATTGGATCTTCTAAATAAGCTAACTCTTGAATCCCAACTTCCTCTTTAGAATATAGATATAAATTATATTCCTTACTATTTTCTATATAATTAAATTGCTCTAATATAGATAAAGCTATTTTACCTATACTTTCATTGCTATCAATTAAAATAGTATTTTTTTGCTTATTTAAATTTAAAAATATTTCCTTATGCTTTAACATTGCTACTAATAAGTTTATATCTATTGTATTTTCTTTCTTTAATTTATTTATTATTACTACATTATTTAACTTATTAAATTCTGCTTTTACATTTTTATTTAATATATTAACTTCACCAGTTATAACTATTATATTATAATCATTTCTTATTTTTTTAACTCTTTCTATATTCTTCTCATTTAAAGATTTTGCTAATACTAAAATCATATCTGAATTATTATTTAAATTATATTTATTAAGATCTTCTTTTTCCATTAAATAATAAACTTCAACTTTACTTTTTTCAATATTATAATATTTAGCCCTCTTCTTAAAACCATTATTGCCTACTATCTCAAACTTAGATAAAATATTATCAAATTTAACATTCTTTTCATCTTCTAAACAAATTATTTTTATTTTCATTAGTACTACCCCATTTTTAATAATACGTTAATTATATCACAAATAAAGGCAATATTAATAAACTTTTATCTATCCTACTTTAAATACCTCACTATTAATACCCTTTTTACTTCTTATAATTGATACATTATTAACCCTCTTAGTAATACCTATATTTAAAATCTCATTAGTTACACTTCTATACTCCTTTGTGCTTTTGCATCTTGGATCATACATAGATACTGGTAATCTATTAATTTGACTTTTTACTATTATACTACTTTGATGAATTTCTGTATCAAAAATTTTATATGGATAAACATCTTTTATCTCTTTTCTAAAAGATTCACTAAGCTTTGTTCTTGAATCTACTCTTGTTAATAATATTCCTTCAACCTTTAACTTCTTATTAAATGTTTTTTGAATTAACTTTATTGTCTTTGATATATTTTTAAGACCTTGCATATTAAATAAAGAAGGCTCCATTGGTATTATTATACTATCACTAGCAACTAGTGCATTAATAGTAGTTATAGATTGACTTGGTGGACAATCTATTAATATAAAATCATAATCATCCTTTAAATTTTCTTCTTCTATTAAATTACTTAATAATCTTTTACAATTTTTCATTTTTATTAAAGCTAAATCACAATTTCCAACCTCTGAATTATTCGGAATAATATCTAACCCATCTAATATTGTACACTTCTTTATTGTTTTTCTTAAAGATTTCTTTCCTCTAAGACAGTTAACTAGCGACTCTTGATCAGGCTTAAATCCTACACTAGTTGTTAAATTAGCTTGATAATCATTATCTATTATCAAAACTTTATAACCTGAATTAACTAACTCAGCTGCTATATTTACTACTGTTGTAGTTTTAGCACATCCCCCTTTGTGATTGCATACACTAATAATCTTCATTATTTTTCTCCCCTAACTCTTATACCATTTTGTTTATTTTTTATTCTTCTTATCATAGTTTATTAATCTATAATATTTCTTAAAATCAAATTTATATTAATTATACTATATATTTTACCACTTATGTAATATTTTTACAAATCATATTTGAAAACTCTATTATATATATCTACATAATCAAAAAATTTCATATAGTATTTTATTTAGCAAAATAATTTAATTTCACTATAGATATACTTGTCACCTTAATATATATTGTATTTTAATAATTATTTATTGTTTTTCAGTAAATAATATGGTAGTATTTTTCTATAAATTATTTTATTCCACATAAAAGGAGTGAATCTTCATGATTATTAAGTTAATACAACTTAAAATGAACAAACGTCCTATGGACACTGAACTAAAAATCAGAATGTCTCCTTCTTTAGGATTACTTACAATAGCCAGCCTATTTAAAAATGATCATACTATAATTCTTGAAAATGAAAATATCAGAGATATAAACTTTGAAGAAACTGTAGATATTGTTGGAATTACTGTTACAGTTGATGTTCTTCCAAGGGCTATTGAAATTGCGAAAATATATCGTGCAAAGAATATCCCTGTAGTTGTAGGTGGAATACATATTACTGCTGTTCCTGAAGCCTATTTAGATTATTTTGATGTAATTAGTGTAGGAATGGCTGAAACAACTTGGCCTGACATAATAAAAGATTTAGAAAATAAAAGGTTAAAAAAATATATTATTGCAATACTAAAATTACTGGAAACAAAATAGTTTCACCAGCTTATAATTTAATAAATAAAAGGGATTATTTATATAGTAATATAGTTAGTACAAGTAGAGGGTGTCCATTTAAATGCGATTTCTGTTATAATAGCTGTAATTCTTATAGTAATTTTTATGTTAACAGGCCTATAGAAGATGTTATTAAAGATATAAAGACAATTGGTAAAAAGCATATTATGTTTGTAGATGATAATTTTATTGGAAATCCAGAATGGACTAAAAAATTTTTAATAGCCATTGAACCATTAAAACTAAAATGGAATGCAGCCGTAACTGCTAACATTGCTAACATGCCTGAGCTTTTAGACTTAATGGCTAAAACAGGATGTAAAAGTTTATTTATCGGCTTTGAAAGCATAAATAATGAGTCTTTAAATAATGTTCATAAAAAACAAAATAATGTTACTCAATTTGAGAAATTAGTAGATGAAATTCATAAAAGAGGTATTATGATTAATGCTAGCTTTGTTTTTGGATTAGATGGTGATACTAAAGACACCTTTAATGATACATTGAAGTGGATAGTTGATAATAAAATCGAAACTGTTACTTCTCATATCTTAACACCTTATCCAGGTACTAAATTATATGATGAAATGTTACTCTCAAATAGAATTATTGACTTTGATCTATCAAAATATAATACAGCAAATGTAGTTTTTAAACCTAAAAATATGACTGCGGAAGAATTATATAATGGATATATTAATATTTATAATGAAATTTATAGTTTAAAAAATATATTTAAGAGAATACCTAAAAGTAAGCAACAGGTTATGCCTTATCTTGCTTTTAACTTATTATATAGAAAATTTGGAAGACTTTCAGAAAAGGTTTGTAAATTATTAACCTTTGAAAAAATAGGACAAGTTGGAGAATTTCTAGCTTATAAATTGAAATAAGATTTTATTGAAATATTTATTATTTTTATAATAGACTCTGTTTTAAATCAGTGTTGATAATAGAACCTACAAAATTGGACAAACAATTTGTCCAATTTACTTTTAAATCACGTTATTATAAACTTTGTTCATCTAAATATAATAGTAAAATTTAAATTTATTTTTATTTTAATATTTTATTCTTTTTATTATTCATCAAGTGTTTCTCTGTAAAAATAAATATGCTTGTTAGTCCACCTAATATCAAAATATTTGTAACTACTAGCTCATATTTAAATGCTATAACTTTAAATAATATTCCTAAGACAAACAATACACTACTAACAATAATAAATATTGTAGATGAATATTTCTGAGCTTCGTCCGAATTGGATTGTGATAACTTAGATAATCGTGTTCTATAACCTGGTGTTAGTATAAAGTAGTGGACACACTAAGTCGAACTAAGTAAAATATTATTTAGTTAAGAAAGGATGTATCCATTATGGGAAAGGGCAGAAGATACGATCAAGAATATAAAGATATGATAGTAGACCTATTTAAGTCAGGAATGAGCTTAGCAGAGCTAAGTAGCGAATATGGCATTGCAAAATCAACAATTAACGGTTGGATAAAAGATGTAAAAGAAATAAAAAGAAATAAAAATAAATGAAAATGAAGTTATGACACTGAAAGAAGTTAAAGAGCTAAAAAGAGAAATAGCAAGGATTAAAGAGGAAAATGAAATATTAAAAAAAGCTATGGCCATATTTGCAACAAGAAATTAGATCAAATAATAGTATTTATATATAATAATAAAAACAACCATGATATTAAGACTATGTGCACCGTTCTAGGCGTAGCTAGAAGTACATATTATAAATCTTTTGATAAAACTAAATCTGAAAGAGAAATAAAAAATGAGGAACTAAAAGCAGCGATTATAAGGATATATAAAGCCAATAAAGGTATATATGGTGCCCCTAGGATTCATTATATACTTGGTACAGAAGGCTTTAATGTCTCAATAAAGAGAGTTCAAAGAAAAATGACCGAACTTGGCCTTTGTTCAATAACTGTAAAAAAATACAAGGCTCATTCAAATAAAAAAGTGGTAGAAGGTTTGGAAAACGTTTTAAAAAGAGATTTCATAACTACTTCTATTAATGAAAAATGGGTTGGAGATATTACATATATTCATACTATCAGAGATGGTTGGTGCTATTTAGCTTCAGTTCTTGATCTACATTCTAAAAAAATAATTGGCTACGCTTTCGGTAAAAGAATGACTAATAACTTAGTTATTAAAGCTTTGAAAAATGCCCATTACAGTCAAAATCCTGATAAAAATAAAGAGATAATATTTCATACAGACTTAGGTTCTCAATACACTAGTAATAATTTAAAATAGCTATGTAAAGAGTTTAATATTATACAATCATTTAATAAGAAGGGTTGTCCATATGACAATGCTTGTATAGAATCTTTTCATTCATCAATAAAGAAAGAAGAAATATATAGAAATACATACCATACCTTCGAAGAAGCTAATATAGCTATATTTAAATATATTGAAGGTTGGTATAACAGAAAAAGGCTACACTCTTCTATTAATTACATGATTCCAGATCAATGTGAATTATTAGCTAGAAGTATAGCATAAAAAAGTTTGACTTTTTGTGTCCAAAATATTGACATAAGACCATTTTTTAAATTCATCAGTATATGTAATTCCTTTTTCACTGACCTTTTTAACATATTTATTTTTAGACAGTAATTCTATATCTTTATTTGAAAATAATTTCTTACTCATTTATATTCACTCCTAACCTTATAACTCTATTATAAATAGAAAAACCCTATAGGGTAGACTCTTTTTTATCATGTCTACTCTATAGGGTACATTTTAAGTAATTTAAAAGATATTTTTTTATTATTAACACTATCGCCTTAGAAAAATATTCTTTAATACATATGTTTTTAGTAAATTTCCTCTTATAATTCTTAAAACATTAAACAATGTCATATCCAAATTGAATCTTTTTTCTATTAATAATAAAATGTATACAATAAGTATATAATCATATAAATTATCTATTCCCTTATACCTACTTGAATACTCTTCGGTCACAGCGTTGCTCGGCTGACATGTTACAAGTCTAATATTGTTTTTACTCATATCATCATACAAAGAATATTTATAATACCCTTTATCAAATAGATATAATATATTTTTATCAGATGTATAATTATCTATACAGTTACGTTCTCCTATTTTGCCAGCTACTATTTTAATATTGATAATTTATAATTATACTATTTATCTTAAAATAATTTAAGGCTTCACCAGACTAGTTTTGCCTATTAAAGCCTTATTTCTAATATAAACTCATTTATATTAATCCTTTAGTTTTCTTGGATATTCTTTATATTTCTCTAATAATTCATTTAAATTCTTAATTTGCCCTGGTCCTATAGCTTGTGTTTTAATTTCTGTTGAATGTTCTAATTTACCTCTCCAAAATAACCTAGACCGTTCTTGATTTTCTTTAGGAAAATCTATTTTTATTTTATTACCTTCTATAAAAGCTTTTCCTTCTATTCCACATACAGGACACTCTACTGAAATACCATTTTCAGAAACATTTATCATATTACAATGACATACCGGACATACTCCATTATAATCTCCTCGCCATTTAACACGTTCTTCCTCATCTTCAGCACTAAGAGCATTTGCTATGTTCTGTCCCAGGCTTCTCATTCTATCCATTTCAGCCTCATTGCCTATTACATGCTCATATGCCATAGCCCCATGATATTGATGCATGTCTATAACATCAATTCCCATTGACATAGTAAACTCATACATCGTTGGTAACATAAATGATAACCAATTACCTGTCATTGCTCCGCCTACAGATACTAATGCACCTACACGCTTTTTAAATGTTCTTTCATCAGGAAGCAAAGATTTATCCTTACCATCTGCTAAACCTTCTTCATAAGTTGCTTTTCTAAATGTAATATCATGGGATGGTCCAATCCTATCACATACTGTTTTAAATCTACCTGTAGGTGAAAGAACATAAGTTGGAGAGCCTACAATCACTGCATCACATTCCATTAATGCTTCATCTAATATATGAAAATCATCTTTCACAGGGCACCCACCTTTTCCCCTTCCTGAAACCATTCCAACAACACACGAAATACAGCCTGTACAAATTTTAATATCTAAGTCATCAACTCTAATAAATTGAACTTCATGTCCCTCTTTTTCACATTCCATTAATGCTGTTTTTATCATTATATCTGTATTTTTCATTTTCCTTCCAAATGAAAGTCCTAAAACCTTACCCATATTTTAATTTCATCCTTTATTTTATATTATTTATTTAAAATTATTCAAAATCTACAGATTTTCCTGTTGAAGCTGATTCCCTAACAGCTTCCATAAATCTTAAAACTCTTCTTACCTCTGCTGGTTTTACAATAAAATCTTCCTCATTATTGATTGCCTTTTTGAAATTATCGAAATACATTAAATGATTTACATCTACCTTTGGTAAATCTTCAGTTACAATTCTTCCTTCTGGTGGTGGTCCAAAAGATCTAGTAGGACCAGCAGCAGTCATTGTAGTTTTTCCTGGAACATTTGTCAAAAGTTTTGTTGTACGAATTACTTTCCCTTCTGGACTAAATCCATCTATATACATACTACCTTTATTTCCCCCAATAAACCAATGTCTTTCAAACCATTTTGACTTATCTTCTAAAAAATAAGTTCCTAATTCAATTTCTCCTACTATTCCATTTTCAAAACGAATAAGAATCTTAAAGTAATCATCTACTTCTTGATTAATAACATTTCTTAAATCTGCAAATATAGTTTTTATCTTACTATCAACCATCCATAACATTTGATCTATTAAATGAACTCCCCAGTCATAAAGCATTCCACCACCAAATTTCTTATACACATGCCAATCATGCATATTTCCATTAAAGCCATATAACTTTGATTGAATAGTGTATACATCTCCTAATTTATTTTCATCATATACTTCCTTTGAAGTTCTAAAATCTCTATCCCATCTTCTTTGTTGATGAACAGTAAATTTTACACCACACTCATCAACTATTTTCATCATCTCATCAAATTCTGCTACAGACATAGCTGCTGGTTTTTCACAAAGAATATGCTTTCCAGCTTTAGCTGATTTTGTTACAGCTTCTAAATGTACATGATTTGATACTGATATAATTACAGCATTAATATCTTTATTATCAAGTAAATCTTCCATGTTTTTATATTTAATTACTCCAAATGGTGCATCTGCCATCTTTTCTTCATCAATATCACATATTGCAACTACCTCATAATCATCCATATTCATTAAATGGTCACAATGTACATGTCCCATAAACCCATATCCTATAATTCCAAATTTAACTTTCATAAACTCTCCTCCCTTAATATATCAATCTATACTTATATTTTACTAAATTGAATAAAAACTTCTTTTTTATATTTATCATATTTCTAATTACAATTTGACATATTAACTACATCCTTTTTTAAAGAAAAAAGTAGGACAAAAATCAATATATAATTTTCGTCCTACTACTATATTATAATTCTAGCAATATAAACTATTTAATTTCTTGCTGAATTTCTCTCTTCTAATGATCTTCTAACCTTATCCATATAATCATCAGAAAGATTATAGAAGAACAAAGGAATTATAGCTAAAACATAACAAACCATTGGTATTAAATTTGAAGCGATATTGATACCATTTTGAGTACTTGCTGTTATATCTTGTCCTGCTTGATATCCAAACCAACCTATTACTGCTATTCCCAATGCACTTCCAATTGCTGATGCTATCTTTGTTCCAAGTCCATTCATTGCAAAAGCAGTACCGTCACTTCTTACATTATTCTTTACATCATAATCATCAATAGAATCTACAATCATTGCACTTCCACATGGCCCCGCAATATATCCTAAACCATAAACAATATGACATACAAATAAATATGGAATATTTGTATATGGACCAAAGAACATCATTGCCATTCCAATTGTTTGTAATATCATTGCAACTATACAAGTGTTTTTCTTACCAATTTTCTCCATAACCTTAGGTGCAAAAGGCATTACAATTGTACCAACTATCATTTGCATCATCATAAATATTGTAACAAAACGGAAATCTTGTACACAATATAAATAAAAGTAAACCGCAACTCCAATTCTTCCAAACATACCCATCATTGAAATAATAGTATATAAAAGTACCATAATTAAATTTTTATTCTTCGCAATAGCCTTGACAGTTTCCTTTAGTGCCGGTTGATTTTCTTTTTTCACTGTTATATTTTCTTTACAAAAACCTGCAACTAAAAGGAACATTGGTAATGCAACTAAAGCAAAAATTGTAGCAGTTTTTTGATAACCAGCTGATTGTTGTCCATTACCCAAATAATTAACTAATGGTAATGTACAAAGATTTAATACTATCATACCTATTGTCATACCAAGCATTTGTGCAGTATATAGACGATTTATCTTCTTTGGATTATCTGTCATAACAATAGGTAATGCTGTATATGGAACATTAGTTACTGTATATGACATTCCAAGGCCTATATAAGTTATATAAGCATATATAAGCTTTCCTGTGCCTCGAAAGTTAGGCACAGTAAACGTTAACACAGTGAATATAACTAAAAATATAGCTCCTCCAGCAATATATGGTCTAAATCGTCCCCATCTTGTATGAGTTCTTTCCATAATTGCTCCCATCATAATATCATTAATTCCATCCCAAATTTTTGCAACAAGCATCAATATTGCTACTGCTCCTGTTGCTAAACCAAATACATCTGTATAAAATAATATAAGATAAGAGCTAACCATTGTCCAAGAAAGTTGTGATGCAAAATTACCTAAACCATAAATACCAATCTGTGCATTAGAAATATCATTCTTTTTAACTATTTTACTAGTTGAAACACTATTCATAAATTCTCTCCCCATTTAATTATTTATTTTAACTTTTCATAATTAAACAATAGTAACTCGTACTCCATCATAACTTAATTTAAATTACTATAGTGTTGATCTATAATAAAAGGAAAATCAAAAATTTAATATTTTTAATTAACATTGAATTTTTTCATTAACTTAATGAGAGAAGCTTAACTTTTCTTAAAAAGCTTATTTTGTAGTATCAGTATATTTCTGTTAAATCTTAATTTTATTATAAATTATAAATAAATTTTTTTTGATTTTCCCTACATTAAACTAAAATTATATTACAAATTGACGAAGATAATTCGTACTTAATTTAATAGAGTTCTTAACTTTTTCAAGATCTCCTTCAAACGCTTTATCTTCAATTTCTATACAAGTATACCCGTTATACCCTATATCAGTTAATGCAGAAACATATTTTCCCCAATTAACCTCCCCTAACCCTGGCAGTTTTGGTGACATATATTTCAGTGGAGTTGCCATTATTCCTACATCATCCAGCTTGTCTTTATATACCTTAATATCTTTATAATGAACATGGAATATCTTATCCTTAAACTCATAAATTGGCTTAATATAATCTATTTGTTGCCATATAAAGTGAGATGGATCATAATTTATTCCTATATTTGGACTATCTAAAATTTCAAAAACCTTTCTCCAGTTTGAAGGAGTAGTCATCAAATTTTGCCCTCCAGGCCATTCATCATCAGTAAATAACATAGGACAATTTTCAATACCAATTTTGACTCCTGCTGATTCTGCATGTCTTATAATTGGAATCCAAACCTCTCTTACTAACTCAAGATTTTCATCTACAGTTTTTTTAGGGTCACGTCCTATAAATGTAGTAACCATATTTACACCTAGTTTTGCAGATGCATCTATTAATTTGTATAGATGTTCTACATACAATGTACGCTTTCTTACATCTGGATCCATAGTATTAGGATAGTATGCAAGAGAGGAAATTTTAACTCCCCTACCTTCTGCATACTTAGTTATATACTTGCATCTTTCTTCATCTAATTCATCTACATTAATATGGCTAACTCCTGCATATCTTCTTTCTGCTTTTCCAACAGGCCAACATGCTACTTCTACACATTCCAACCCATTCTCAGCAACAATATCAATCATTTCTTCATAGCTGCAATTATCTAAAATTGCACTTACTAATCCTAATTTCATATTTGCTACCACCTATTCATAATTACTCATTTAATAATACTTCTTTACCTGTTTCTGCTGACTTATAAATAGCTTCAAGAATTTGAGTAACAACAAATGCTTGCTCAGGTTTTACAACTGGTTCTGTATCATTAATTATTGCATCTAACCATTGCTCAGCTTCACGAATCCCTTCTGCTGAAGCTCCACCTTCAAAGAAATCAACTACTCCTGCAGGTGAAATAACCTTTTCCATTAATTGATTATGCTCAACAGTATTGTAAATTAATTCATCCTTTGGATAGCTTCCACCGTGATGAATTTCAGCTCCTGCTTTTGTTCCACAAAGTGTTGTAGATGCTTCCATAGATTTTAATACATTTAATGCCCATGATGATTCTAAATAAATAGTTGCTCCATTTTCCATCTTTATTAATCCAAATGCTGAATCCTCAACTTCGAAAGTCTTTGGATTCCATGGTCCAAATACATTTCCTGCAGGTCCATCTTCTTGACCTCCCAACTTATAGAATACTTGTCCAGTTACTGACACTGGCTTATAGTTATTCATCATCCATAAAGTTAAGTCTAATGCGTGTGTTCCAATATCTATTAATGGACCACCACCTTGTAATTCTTTGTTAGGGAATACCCCCCAAGTAGGTACTGCACGCCTTCTTAAAGCATGAGCCTTTGCAAAGTAAATTTCACCTAATTCTCCCTCAGCACAAGATGCATGAAGTGTTTGTGTATCATCACGGAATCTATTTTGATATCCAATAGTGAACTTCTTACCTGATTTTTTCCATGCCTCAATCATCTTTTGAGCATCCTCAGTGTTATGAGCCATTGGTTTTTCACATAATACGTGTTTTCCAGCTTCAAATGCTGCTACTGCAATTGGACAGTGTGCAACATTTGGAGTACATACATGAATAACTTCAATTTCTTCATTTTTCATCATTTCTATATAATCTGTATAAACTTTAGCCCCTTCTGTTCCATATTCCTTTGCAGCCTTAACTGCTCTCTCTTCAATAATGTCACAAAATGCAACTACTTCATTCTTGTCAGAACATGCTTTTAATGATGGTAAATGTTTTTGATTTGCTATGCCTCCACATCCTACTATACCAATTCTTACTTTTCTCATTTTAACCCCTCCTAAATATCTCCTACTTTTATTATTTAATCTTCTATTGCTCTTCTTAAAGCTTCTTGATGACGTCTTACTTGTTCAACACTATCAACTTCATAGAAGTCATTTATCATTCTATTTCCTTCATATTCTGTGCTTAAATAACCATCATATCCAGCCTTTTTATAAGCCTCTACAACTTCATTAATAGGAATAGATGTCTCTTTATAATTTTCATTTGTGTTATAACATTTAGCATGTGTATGATAAATATATTCAATGTTATCTATAATGTCTTGTGGATCACACCATGTGAAACCAAAACTATCAGCTGCAAATGTTTTATCAACCTTATTGCCATTCATTTCTTCTATCTTTTTCATAAGCTCTGGCATACCATTTGCAACCATATATGCATGATGTGCCCTTCCAAGATTTTTATCATATTTTATTTTTGTAAATCCCTTTGCTACACGTTCATTAAATGCATCTTGAACAACTTTTACACACTCTGGATTAGCACCATTACGTAAAGCTTGTTCAACTAAAACATCAGGTATACTCTTGCAGAATATTCCAAAGTCTGGCATAAATCCAAAATGTTTTGTTCCTGTTCTTTTAATCATTTCCATGTATCCATCTGCCCATCCTGAATTTAATGAAAATGGTGAATGAACTTCAATACAAATCTTTACATCCTCTTTTGCTGCACATTCAAGACTTCCTTCTATAACATCCATTGGAGTTGATACTAAAGTTCTTAATGTCTTAAATCCAAGAGAACCAGCAATCTTAATATCTCTTTCCATCATTTTAATTTGCTCTTTTAAAGTAAGAGTACGGTTATCATAAATATGATTTTCTAGGAATGCATCATAACAAGTTGGTTCTACACCATACTTTTTCATCCATCCAAACCATTGCTCTTTAAATTCATCTGTAATATTAGGAAACTCATCTATCATTTGCTCACCTAATAATTCTATCCCTGTTGCTCCTGCCTCTGCTGCTGCACGAATACAATCTTCTAAACTCATTTTTCCAAGATAATATTCTTCTTGATAACTATATAAAGATACACTTCTTTTAATCTTGTTACTCATATTCTGCTCCCCCTCTTATTCACATTCAAAGTCATACTCACCTGAATTTACAAGAATCATAGGCATGTATGATGGTGCTATAGTTTGTGTTGATTTAATATGATGTTTACCTGGTGTTAATCCACCCTCCTTAAGTACTGTTATTGTTGCCCATTGTCCAAATTTCCAACGATAATCAATTACAGTTCTCATTTCTTCTAATGTGAAAGTTTCACCCTCTATTGAAAATCTAATATTCTCTCTTGGATAAGATATACCATCAACTTCAACTTCAATATTTCTTATGATGGATAAACTAACTCCTCTATAATATTGAATTTTAAAATCAAATTGAAACCCAATTACTTCTCCATCTTTTATTGTGTTTTTAAATCCTTCTGGATTAAACATATTTTTTGCAAACATTTTTACCCTCCTATCTCCCAATTAATGGCCTTTCTTTATATTTATTTTAACTTTTATAGTAATCGTTTTATTTTCTCTATTTAAACAAATCACATATTTATTTAATCTTTTTTAGCCTTCAAGTGAATATTTTTACAAAATGACAATTATTCATGTATAATTTTTATCTTTTTTCCTGCTGAGCGTGATTTTCTTCATTTCTAAGTACAAAAACATATGTTATGCAGCCAAGTAGTAACATTCCAACTATACTAACCATATAAATATTAATTACGCTATCTGATCCTAAAGCTAATTTACTAATATAATTAACTACAATTGGTGATAAAAGACATCCACATCCATTAAATACATTAAAAATTCCACTTGCCTTTGCTACAGCATCTGTTTTTACAAAACTAGATAATAATAATGTTGCCATTGCCATAAATGAACTTAACGCAATTCCAGCAAAAGCACATCCAACAAATATTCCTATCATATTATTTTTGAAAACTATCAACACTATATATGCTGCTGCTCCAATAAAGACTGACGCTGGAAGCGTATGTTTTTTTAATATTCCTGTAACTTTAGCAAATAACATTCCAGATAACAATGCAAATATTGCATTTACTCCATTTGCTATTCCAGCAATTCCACTTCCTGCTTTAAACAAATCTGCCAAATATATACCTATATTAGTAGTAAACACAGTGATAAATAAAGAATCAAAAAATGCAATAACAGATATTTTATATACTTTGCTATTTAATTTCATATTTTTATCACTTAAATTTTTATCTAAATTTCCTTCCGGTAAAGCTCTTATTATAATAAATATTGCAATCAATATTTCCAAATGAATTAAAAAATAATACTGGTATCCAAATGATCCAAGAAATCCACCAAACAAGTTTACTACAAATGCTCCAATTCCCATTCCTGTAACATGAAGTCCTAAATAGGCTGGACGTTTGTCATATTCAACATATTCTGCTATTATTGCTGTATTTAATGGTGATACAATACCAAATCCAAATCCCATTAAAAGACGAGAAAAAAATATAACTCCATACTGTCCAAAAAAGAAAGGCAAACATCCGCAAACTACCAAAATTATAAACCCTATTAATATAAGCTTTTTCTTAGACAATTTTGTTGTCATCCAGCCTATTGCCATAGCCCCTACCATTACTAAAACTTGACTTATAGTTTGTAATAACTGTATTCCGCTTGTCCCCTGAGTAAATTGTTCATTGAGTACTCCTAAAATTGGAGCAACTCCCGCAATATTTAGTCCCAATATAAATGCAATAGTAAATACTGAAATTTTTATTTTATTTAATGATTTATTTTTCATAATTCTCCTCTTACCTCTTAACCATTTTTTTGTATTTTAAAAGGTGGCTTTTGCCACCTTTAGTTATTTAAACATTTTACATTTAGTAAGTCTGTCTGGAAGTCTTGGAACCTTTCCTGTTATTTTCTTAATAGCTCCAGCTTTACATTTAGATATACATTTACCGCATTTAGTACAATCTAAATCATATAACATATGAATATATCCTTTTCTTCCATCTATACATCCTAAGCTGCAAGAAGATATACATTCTTCACATCCTATACATAACTTTGGATCAATATAAATATTTTCGTTAGATATACAAACTCCAGAACTACACTTTTTCTTTTTAATATGATCTAAATAATCTACCTCTCTAATTTGTAAAGATGATAATACTGATTCTGCAACTTCATCTCCTAAAGAACAATTTCCTGAAATATTCATAGCTTCTCCAATTTCCTGCATAAGAGGTATATAAGTTAACTTTCCTTTTCCAATACTAATCTCATCCATCATAGTATTTAATTGAATTAAACCTTCTCTACAGAATAAACATTTTCCGCATGATTTTTCACGATATTCTAATATTTCTTTATTTGCTTCATGTATAATGCAGCTATTTTCATTGAAAGTATTTATTGTTCCATTAGTTATTGATACCTGCTCTATATTTTTTTCAACTATAGATTGATCAAAATATCTATTTCCTACTTCAAGGAATTTTATATTATTAATATTCTCTTCTAAAAGTTCTGAAATTTTTGTTCCATAAGCTACTTTTCTTAAACCTTCTGCATTTATACTTACATAAGAAAAATTTATATCATCCCCTCTAAGTAAGATAGCTATTTTTACCACATGTTCAAAATGACATAAAAGATTATTTCTATTTTCCCTCCTATTAATTAAACCACTTTTTATTACTATTCCATTTTCTTTAAGCTCATTTATCACATTATCACTTAATCTATTATTTTTTTCTGGAAGATATATTTGCATTTCACTTGCATAAGATGTATCTCTTAAAAACTTAATTCCTTCTATAAATAACTCTGTATCTATTTCAAGAATTTCTAATAATGAATGTTTTAAATCACTATTATATAAACCTACTACAACTTTTTCTATTTTCTCTGGAATAGAAATATATTTAGAGTCAGTAACCTTTTCAAATACATTTACTAATTGAATCTTATTTAGTATCTCAATAGTATTCATTTATTACTTCACCCCCTGTTTCTCAACATAGTCTGACCATAATCTAGGCCTTGTTATTTTGCATCTTAAATCACATTGTAAACATCTAGAGGCTTCCTTTTGAATATCAGAAGAACATATTCCATGATCAATTAAACCAAAATTATCTTGACGCTCTTCTGACTTTTCAATTCTAGTTTCTACTCTTTTCTCATAACCAAACCCGCCTATAACTCCAATATAATTAGCTACTTCTTCCTCGGGAGCAAACTTTTCAGAAATATCTCCATCTCCACCTAAATATTTATCAATTTCACTAGCTGCTTGTCTTCCTGATTCAATAGCTTGAATTACAGATTTAGTACCATATATCGTATCTCCCGCTGCAAATATTCCTTCAACTCCAGTCATAAGAGTTTTCTCATTAACTAAAATACTATTAGTCCTTCCAAGCTCTAATCCTACTTCTTCATTAATATCACTTCTTTGTCCTACAGCAAAAATTACTGTATCCGCTTCTATAGTCATTTGTGAATTTTCTTCTTTTTCAATTATTGCACGTCTATTCTCATCAAAAGTAAATGACTTAACATTCATAAATGTTACCCCTGTAACTTTATCTGATCCATTTATACTTTCAAAAGTCTTTGCTGGATGTACAAAAATCCCTTCTTCCTGTGCTTGTACAATTTCTTCTTCATCTGCAGTCATAACATCTCTTGCTTCTAAACAAGCTAAATGAATTTCTGATGCACCTAATCTTTTAGCTGTTCTTGCACAGTCAAATGCAACATTTCCTCCACCTAATACAACAACTTTTTTACCCATTCCAGTTTCTTTTCCCATACTAGCATTTCTAAGAAAATCAATATTTAATAACGTTCCTTCTAAATCATTTCCTGCTATAGGAAGCTTAACACCCTTATGAGTTCCAATTGCCATTAATACAGCATCATAATCATTTTTTAATTGAACAGGATTTTCAACTCTTTCATTTACTTCTATTACTACTCCAGTATCTGCAATTACCATCGCTTCTTCTGCAATAACATTTCTAGGAAGCCTATACTCAGGAATTCCATAAGACATCATTCCTCCAACTGTTGGCAATGCTTCTTTAAGTGTTACGCTATGACCTTGCTTTCTAAGATAATAAGCTGCAGTAAGTCCTGCTGGGCCTGCCCCTACAACACATACTCTTTTATCTGTATCAGGTAATTGTTTTCCTCTTTTTCTCCAATACCTTCCTGTATCATGTTCTGCTGCATATCTCTTTATATTTCTAATAGACATAGCTTCATTTACTTCTAATCGCTTACATTGCATTTCACATTCATGATTGCAGATATGTCCTAATACCTTTGGAAATGGAACTTTTTCACGAATTACAGCTGCCGCTTCATCATATTTTCCTTCTTTAACAAATCTTATATATCTTGGTATATCCGTATGGGCTGGGCATGCATTACGACAAGGTACTAATGCTTCTTCACGATTACTTGATATTTCACTTAACTGTTTCTTATCACGAATTGCTCCAGTAGGACATACTTCAGCACAAGCTGTACAAAAACGGCAATCTTCATCTTTTAAAAGCTTATCATGTAATGTAGAAATGCAAGTCTCCATTCCTTTCTTCTTGTACTGTAAAACTCCTACTCCTCTTAATTCATTACATGCTCTTACACATCTACCACATAATATACATCTATTCATATCATGAACTAATAACGGATTTTCTTTCTCTGGTTCAAATCCCTTATTACGAATCTTCATTCTTGAATTATTTGCACCTATATATTGAATTACTGTTTGCAATTCACAATTACCATATTTAGGGCATGTAGTACATTCTTCTGGATGTCCTGCTAATATAAGTTCTAAAGAAAGATTTCTCAATTTATTTATTCTTTCACTTTTCGTATTAATTACCATACCTTCATAGGGTTTTAAGGTACAAGATGTCACCACTTCCTCTTGTCCTTCAACTTCTACCAAACATAATCTGCAAGAACCTATGTCCTCTAAATCAGGATGATGGCACAAATGGGGAATATATATTTCATTTTTCAATGCGCATTCTAATACATTTTCACTTTCTGATACTTGTAGCTTTTTCCCATCGATAACTATACTAACCATTACTTGTCCCTTCTTTCTGTAGCCACCTATAATTTTAATAAGTTGATTCAAAGTTTTTATAAGGTTCCATTAACTTTGGGATTTCTTCCTTATAAGTTTGTAACTTTGGAATTATAACTTTCATCATATCTTTTAATTCATAATAATGTTCATATAAACCATTCATAGTATTACGAGCTCTTTCTTGTTCTTTCTTTGAAAATTCAACCTTAATCTTTCCATCTTCAATAGAAAGCTCACCTTTAATTCCACAAAGAGGACATTCAACGTCTGTAGTATCTTCAATAGAAATAATTTTATTATGGCATACTGGACATACACCTTTATCTCCCCACCACTCTATTTCTTCTCTCTTTTTACCTACTGAATTTACTAAATGCTTTCCTAAATCCGAAACTTTATCAAGGAATGGCTTGTCCAATACTGGATTAGTTCTATGTCCCATATCATATGCATCTAATTGACCTACTACGTTCATAGCTACTGACATACCAAACATATGGAAATTAGGTAATCCCATTGATACCCAGTTTGGAGTATGTGCTCCACCTACTGATATATAAGCTACATATCTATCCCTAAATAACCTTTCATCAAGTAATTCTTCAGCACCTTCTTTAATTCTCTTCTTTTGCTCTTCTGTTGCAGCTGCTAAATCATGTGCCGCTCCAAATCTATCAATAAAATTCTTTAATTGCCCTACTGGTGCTATAGAATAAACTGGTGCAACAACAACTATTCCATCTGCATCAAGGATATCATTTTCTAATTTTAAATAATCATCCTTAAGTATGCATTTAATTTGTTTCCCTTTATCTCTTAATACTGAACATGCTCCACATCCTTTACAATGTCCAATTTGCATATCCATTGTATTTACAAATTTCACTTCTGCTCCAGCTTCCTTTGCTGCAATTAATGTATGTTTTGCTAATATATCACAATTATGATTGTGTCTTCCCATTGATATTGCTAAAATCTTCATATTTCATTTCTCCTTTAAAATTCATATTTGCTATAATATTATTTTAATTTATATTTACCTTTGGCTCTTTACCTAAAATATTGTAATCAAATATATTTTTTAACCTTAAATAAAGGTTTGTAACTATAAAAAAGAAAATAGGACAAAAATTAATACATTTATTTTGTCCTATTTTCTTTAATATAAATAAGTTATCTCTATATAATTAATCTCATTAGCTTCAAGACATATTGAAAAATTCAATTTATTATTTCTAGATTCTACATACTTTACACTAATATGTGGAATAGTTATTCTAGATAAATAATTAATATCTTCTTGCATCATCTCTTCTGGCTTACCCATATTAATCCATTCATCTTGAATACTTCCATGTTTTTTACTTACTGAGTGAATCCTAACTAAATATCTTCCGCCTCTAGGAACTTCAAATTCAAAATCCATCTTCATATTTTTATTATCTTCTAATAACTCATCAATTTTTTCTATCTCTAATTGATCCTCATCCTTTAAACAATACTGATAATTGAAGTTTTTAAAATTATGACATACTATCTTATAATTGCAAATCCCTTGTGATACTACGATATAATTTTCACCCTTTTTTACTATATTTCCATCTAATCGTTTCATAAATTTAAATGCATAATATGATGGCTTTTCTATTCCATTCTTTGTAAGTAGACCTCCACTTCCATTTAAAAACTCACTTGAATCATAAAAGTCTGCAAACAAATCTGACCCAATCCAATACCCTACCAAATTAATACCTTCTACATCCACAATATCTAATATATTTTTAGTAAGATATGCGCCTTTTACACAACTATCATTAAGATTGTTTCTATTAGATACAGTAAAACTCCATTCAGATATATGAATATCATTAACTTGGATTCCTGATTCTTTTATCATCTTTACCGCTTTATTCATATAATTTTTTACGTAGTTTTGATCCATGGACAATTCTGGTTTTTTGCCATTACTTCCTTTTTCACCTGGATATGGATAGCAATATAAGCTTATAAAACTTGGTTTCTCTTTGCTTCTTTTCCATTGCTTTAAACTTTCTCTAACATTTTCTTCTCCATAACGTAATGATATTCCATAGCCACCTATTTTTATATCAGGTACATATTTTCTAATTTCTCCTGCAACAATATCAAAGCATTCCAAATATTCCTGTATATCAATAATATCTGCCATTAAATTACTATCACTATCTTTTTCTATTCTCCAATATTCAAAATACCATTTTCTTATTTCTTCAATTCCATATCTATTTATCAAATGCTTAATTAACATATAAATAAAATATTCTAAGCTTTTTTTGCTTTTAAATATATTTTCTTCACTTTTTTGATAAAGTAAAACTTTATATTTTTTTATTAATTTTTTTGTTTTAACACCTAATTCAATATATGGTATCATTCCATTATTAATAAGAAAATCCAGTATACGATCTAACTTTGTAAAATTATATTTTTTCCCCTCAGAATGTTCATTTAAAAACATTTCAGAAGAGTATAAGTCCCAAAAACGTACATATTTTATTCCTAACTTTTCTTTTAAGCATAAAATATGTTCTTGCATATCTGAATGTAATAAATCTGCTGCTGTTCCAGCATTAATTAATATAAATTTATTATTTATTTTTTCTGTATTATTACTACTATCATAAACCTTTACTTTTCTTTGTAAAGCCTGTGAATAATCTGTATTTTCTAACATATTATCCTGATAATACATCATTAACTTTTTATCTAACTCTTCCTTATTACCCTCTTTAATTTCTTCTTTATTTTTATCACCTTTCCAACTTACCCTATATAAAGAAGGTGTAATATTATATTTTTCTTTAAAAGCCTTATTAAATGCTGCAGAACTTGAAAATCCACACTCTACTGCAATTCTTACTACTGGCTTATCTGAATAAATTAATGCTTCTATTGCATATTCTAACCTTACTTTATTTACACATTCTAAAAAACTCATTCCAAATTGCTTTTTTATATACTTTGATAAGTATGCATTTGATAAATAAAGTTTTTCTGATAAATCATTTAAACTAATTTCTTTATCATAATTTTCATTAATATAGTCCTCTATTTTTTGTTTCCTCTCTTCATTTTTATGAACCATATTAGAGTAATTTTCATCTTCTTCTGTTAGCAAAAAGTTTGTAGCTAAGCTATTTAGAAAATCATAATAAATAGAAATTAAAAATAATTGACTTTTATTCTGATTTGAATAGTGATAATTACAAATTTTCTTTAAAACAGTCCTAATTTCATCATACTTTTCCCCATCACCAGCAGTTGAATTGCACCCAAAAATGGCATTACTATTTTTAAGAATCTTTTTAAGCTCTGTTCTATCTATAATTAATTTTCCAATTAACACATCTCCACTTGAAATATATGAATAATTTCTGTCTGGATTTATTGTAATAAAATCATCTTGTTTTAATACATAGCTTTCATCCTCTAATTTTAATTTAATTTCCCCCTCTAAAATAAAAAGAACAACTATATTTGACTCTTTATTACGCTCTATCCTTTTATCTGTTAAAAATTGAAATTTAATCATTTTATCCTCCCACTATCCCCTTTTAGAACATAAAAATATTGTTCTAAACATCATAAGTAAATAAGACTTTTTTATACCATTTAAAATATATACCATAATCCTTTAAATTTTATTATATCACACATTTTTTTACTTTATTATATTTTTTAAGTAATTAAATTACGACTTAATATTATATACTTATCTTTTTTGTCTATTTTTGTATATATTCAGTTGCACTGATAGCTGCAATCCTTCCTGTATTAACGGCATAGCCCATAGAGTTTCCTGGTAAAAGGAACATATAGCTATCTTCATATATAGCACATGAATCTGCACCAGCACTGTATAAACCTGGTACTGGCTCAAAATCATTATCAATAGCTTCGCAGTTGTCATTGATTTTAATTCCACCAACAGTTCCGTATCCACCCGGTCTTATCTTTGCACAAAAATAAGGTGCTTTTCTTATTTCTCTCATATATTTTCTATCCTTATAGAACTCTACATCTCCACTTTCACAAAGATAATTATAATATTCAACCGTCTCAAGAAGATTGTCCTTATCTATCCCTATTTTTTCTGCTAACTCTTCTATAGTATCTGCAGCAACTACATCCTTACTTCCATATGCAACTGCACTTTTTATACCATCCCAAAATTCAGATACATCAGGATTAGTACGTACTAAGCTAACATTATCTACTCCATTTTTTACATAATATTTTACAATTGAAGAATCTACTATGCTATAGCCTGTCCTTTCTTTTTGATTGGATACAACATTAGAAAGATATGTTGCATTTTGCATATACTCTTCATTCATAATACGTTTACCATGCTTATTAACTAAAAGATTAGGTTGACTAAAAACATTAGGTACTGCTTGTGGAAGATTTTCCATTCCTTCAACACTTGCTGCTGATTCTATACGAATAGTAGATTTAGCAGCACCTGCTTCCCATGCCATCTTCATCCCATCCCCAACTAAACCAGGGATAGCAAAACTAAATAAATCTCTTCCATGTTCCATTCCAGTTTCAGATTTTATTAATTCCTTATTTGAACCAGCTCCTCCAGTGCAAATAATCGCTGCTTTACATGATATTTCAAATTCATTTCCATCTTTGTTAATAGCCAATACACCATTTACTTTGCCATCTTTCATAATTATTCTTTTAGCTGGAGTTTCCATTAAAAATTTAACTCCTAATTCTAATGCCCTTTTATATAAAGCTTTATTCATAAATGATGCTGCTCTTGGTCCAATCTCTTGATCAGTTTTTACAATATGCCAAGTTGCTTCTGATTGAGGGAAATATTTAAAGGCACCTTCAAATTCAACTCCCATATCTTCTAGCCATTCAATAGTATCTGCTGATTGTGCAAAATATCTTTTTACTAATCTTGCATCTACTTGATAATGAGTATATTCCATAAACATATTAAATGCCTTTTCTACTGTAATAGAATCCATTTGTTGTTTTTGATATTTAGTTTCTATTCCTAATGGTCCCATTCCCATATTAGCTGCACCACCAACACTTGCAGCTTTTTCACAAACTATTACCTTAGCGCCATTTTCTGCCGCTTGAACTGCTGCAGATAATCCTGCTGGTCCTGCCGCTACCACTACTATTTCACATTGTAAATTTTTCATAATTCCTCTCCATTCTGCTGTACAATATATGGACAGCAATTTTAATTTCTATTTTTAATTAGTTTTATTATAAATCTATTCATAATAATATTCTTTTTGTTTTTTCATTATATCAATATTAATTTTTTCTATTTTCTATTTTTAAGATTTCTTTAATAAAAAAAAGGACAAAAATAAACTTATTATTTTTGTCTTTCTAAATTATCATATCTTTACTCAAATATATTTATATTACATAAAATTTCTTTACCTTCATCCTACTTTAACTACTTCTTTATTAATGATGCTTTTACTATTTATTCTAAATATACTACAAGTATTCCTCTTATTTAAAATCTCATTAGTTATACTTCTATATTCCTTTGTGCTTTTACATCTTGGATCATACATAGATACTGGTAATCCATTAATTTGACTTTTCACTATTATACTACTTTGATGAATTTCTGTATCAAAAACTTTATATGGATAAAGCTCTTTTATCTCTTTTCTAAAAGATTCGCTAAGCTTTGTTCTTGAATCTACTCTTGTTAATAATATTCCTTCAACCTTTAACTTCTTATTAAATGTTTTTTGAATTAACTTTAATGTCTTTGATAAAATTTTAAGCCCTTGCATATTAAATAAAGAAGGTTCCATTGGTATTATTATACTATCACTAGCAACTAATGCATTAATAGTAGTAATTGATTGATTTGGTGGACAATCTATTAATATAAAATCATAGTCATCCTTTAAATTTTCTTCTTCTATCAAATTACTTAATAGTCTTTTGCAATTTTTCATTTTTATTAAAGCTAAGTCACAATTACTAACTTCTGAATTATTAGGAATAATATCTAACCCATCTAAGGTTGCATATTTCTTTATTGTTTTTCTTAAAGATTTCTTTCCTCTAAGACAGTTAACTAGTGACTCATTATCTGGTTTAAATCCTACACTAGTTGTTAAATTGGCTTGGTAATCATTGTCTATTATCAAAACTCTATACCCTGAATTAACTAACTCAGCTGCTATATTTACTACTGTTGTAGTTTTAGCACATCCCCCTTTGTGATTGCATACACTAATAATCTTCATTGTTTTTCTCCCCTAACTCTCACACCATTTTGTTTATTTTTTATTTTTATCATAGTTTATCAATCTATAATATTTCTGAAAATCAAATATGTATTAATTACACTATTATATATTTTGCCGCTTTTGTAATATTTTTTACAAATATATCTTAAAAAACCTCTATTTTATATTTCTACAAACATTCTTTTCTTACATTTACTCATACTATACCATTCACAATTTCCACATATGTCATCCATAATTTCCTTAGTAATATGACTCTTTATATATCTTAATAAAGAGTCATATTCATATGTTTTTTCTTTTAACTCAAATGATGCGGTCTAAGCTTTATCATAACTAATAAATCCTTTTATTGACTTATGATTTCTTAACCTGGAACCAATTATAGTTGCTAATACTGCTTTAATTATGCCTACAAAAATAAATGGTAATACGCTTACTAAAAAAGCATTATATATACTTGTACTTGTTACTAATGAGAATTGAATAGCTCCAACTAAATAATTAGGAATTGAAGCTAATAGCATCCCTAAAAAAATTAAAATTTTGTTATTGGTTCTTTCACAAACTAATCCTATAATAAAACTCATAATTGGAAAAGATAAAATAAAGCCACCTGTTGGCCCTACTATTGCACCAATTCTTGCTGAAAATCCTGAAAATCCTGAAAATACTGGCAATCCAATTGCTCCCATTAATACATAAGCTAATATTGATATAAATCCTTTTTTACTACCTAAAAGAATTCCGGCTAAAGAAACAGCAAATGTTTGTAATGTTAATGGTACTCCCCCCTGGTAACGGTATTGCAATTTGTGAAAGTATTGCTGTTATTGTTGCAAATATACCACAATATACAATATCTAAAGTTTTTTTTCATAATGTTCCCCCTTTTTAATTGTTAACCACCTTAAATATTTTGACGATTAATCATTGTTATAATCAAATTTAACTTATTTAAAAATAAATATGATATAATCAATATTATTTATATAAATTTAACTAACGAAGAGGTACTAATAATGAAAGAATTAAAAATTTATTTTACATCCGACCTTCATGGATATGTTTATCCAACAGACTATGTAGAAAGAAATGAAAAAAATATTGGTTTACTTAATATAATTAATCACTTCAATAAGGATGGAAATACATTAATAATTGATGGTGGAGATACTATTCAAGGTTCCCCATTTACAAATTACTTAAGTAATTCAGAATTTGATATACATCCAATTGCAACTATTATGAACACTGGTGGATATGACTTTATCACTTTGGGTAATCACGACTTTAATTATGGAAAAGAATACTTAAAAAAATACTTAGATAACCTAAATGCTAATTGTCTTTGTGCTAATGTTATAGATAAAACTAATGAGTTACCAATCCTTCCATACAAAATAAAAACAATGAAAAATGTATTAAAAGTTGGAGTAATTGGCTTTACTACTGATTTTATTACTAGATGGGAACGCTCTGAAAACATAGAAAATATAGATATTATTGATACTTTTGATTCAATAAAAAAACATTATGCTACTGTAAAAGAGCAATGTGATGTAATTATAGGTATATATCATGGTGGATTTGAATATGATTTAGAGTCACACAAGCAATTAAGCACTACAAAAGAAAATATAGCTTATAAGATATGTAAAAAATTTGATTTTGACATACTTCTTACTGGACATCAGCATTTACCTATTGCTAATATGAACCTTCATGGAACTCATATAGCTCAAACTCCACACAACGGTAGTAAATTCTTAGAATTAAAGCTTACTATAGATGATAATGGTTCAATGAACATTAACTCATCATTAGAAAGTATAGATTTAAATCCTAATAAAGAAATGTACGATAAATTCTTACCATTAGAAAATAAAGTTCAACAATGGTTAGATACTCCAGTTGGTGTTTTAGATACTGAACTTCAACCTACAACTCATTTAGATATGGCTTTAAATGGTTCAAATTTAGCTAACTTTATAAATCAAATCCAACTTGAAAGTAGTAATGCTGATATATCATGCACTGCCTTTGCAAATGTGATAAAAGGTTTTAGTGAAAATGTTACTGTCAGAGATATTTTATCTACTTATCCATATCCAAATACTTTAGCTGTTCTTGAAGTTAATAAAGAAATATTAAAATTAGCTTTAGAAAGAGCTGCTAGTTACTTTGAAAATAATAATGGTCATGTAACCATATCTGAAAGGTTTTTAAAACCTAAAGTTGAGCATTATAATTATGATTATTTTACAAATATTAATTATACTTTTGATTTAAATAAGGAAGTTGGAGATAGAGTTACTTCTATTAAGTTTAATGGTGATGAATTATCAGATGATCAAACTTTAACTTTAGTTATGAATAACTATAGATCAAGTGGTGCTGGTGGATATGAATTCTATGAAAATTGTAAGGTTGTTAAGGAAATTTTAATTGAAATGCCTGAAATAATTATTAATTATTTTAAGAATAATCCAAGAGTACTTGTAGATACAGATAGATACTATAATATTTTAATATGATAAAACAAAAAACTAAAAGAGTTCATTTTATAGATATGTTCTCTTTTAGTTTTTATATTAACTATAAATAATCCAATATTACTTATCCTTTTAATAATTAAATTACTCGCAAGTATAAATAATAATTCATATAAAACTACATTCCACTTTCTCTAAATTTATGATCCATCTTACTTGATAATTTAGAAAATGGCTTCTTTACTATTGATAACACTAAAAATACACCTATAAATGCTATCAATGACAATATATATGATTTAACATGTGATTCTAATGCTCCTGATATACCTTCTCTAAAACCATTTATGGCATAAGTAAATGGCCATAAAGGTTGTAAAACTCCAAATATCTCTGGATTTGTCTGTATAGGATATATTCCCCCTGAGCCTGCTATTTGAAATACCATCATTATTACTGCTATAGCTTTACCTACATTACTAAACATAGAAACTAGAGTAAATATAATAACTGTAAATGTAATTGAAGTTACTATTGTAAATAAAAATAATATCATAAGATTATCTGGTTTTACACCAAGTATATAAACATCTCCTAAAACTATAATAAATGATTGTATTAGCGAAATAACTAAGAATAATAATAGTTTTCCAAAATGCTCATGAAAAGTATTTAATTTAAGCTCTTTTTTCAACTCTTCTTCACAGCTTACAGACAATAAACAACAAGCTAATAATATTCCAATCCAAATAGCTAATACTGAATAAAATGGTGTAAGACCAACACCAAATATTCCACTTTCATAAACTTCCTCTTCCTTTAAATCTATTGGTGAAGAAATAAACGATGCTATGTCATCTGGATTATTAACCACAAATGAAATCATTTCATCTATAGTCTCATTAGTAAAATCTTGAGTTTTTTCATTTAAACTTTTTAATTTATCATTTAAGGAAATAACCTTACTATTTAGTTCATTTATTTCCTTAACAGATAGACTATTAGTACTAATCATAAAATTTGATAATGCTTTAAGCTCTGGAACTATTACCTTTGTACTTTCTAAAATATTATCAACACTATCTAGCTTAATACTTAAAGATTTTTGAAGATTATTAAATACTGTAACCACAGATGAATAATAGAAATTAGAAGCTTTAGTTAAGTCATTTGATATATTATTTGCCGCTTCTGATAAACTATCTAAAATAATATTAATATTTTCACTTGTTTCACCACTTTGTATTGCTGTAGTTAAGTTTTCTATAAGTTGTTGGCTACTTGTTAATGTATCTTTTATACTTGTTAATAAATTAATTTGTGATAAAACTATATCACTATTAGTAAAATCATAAATATTTTGTAATAACTTAATATCTTTCTCTAAAAAGTCTATAGCTTCATTATTTAAGTTACTAATTTTATTTAAATATTGTAATATAGCTTCATTATCATTATTTTTTATAGCTTCTTTAATTTTAATTATTAAGCTTTGAATATCATTGTTAATATCTTGTACCTTTATAATATCATCCTCAATATTGTTTGATAGTGAATTCACCATTTCACTAGTATATTCTGTTACATTATTGCTGACCTGAATAATATTTTGAAGATTATTTATTGAGTCTGTTATTTTAGGCAAATCATTCTGCATTTTCTTTAAATAATCTTGAAACTCTTTTGATTGCCCTGTTGTATTATTCATATACTCAGAAACCTTATCTAAATCCTCTGTTGCTGAAACCATAGTTTCTTTCAAACTTAATAGTTGTGGTTTGTTTATTTCTAATTTATCAGCTAATTGATTTATTGTTTTTATGGCTGTTTCATTTACTGTGTCAACAAAATTTGTTTTTATTTCCCTTACAACGCTCTCTGTTGCTGTATCCGTTATTTTAGTAGCTATGGCATTTGCTTTTTGATTTGCCTTATATATTATTTCTGGCTTTCTTGGTGATGTTGTAGTTAAGCTTACTAATCCTTCTGTAAAATTATTAGGTATCTCTATTAATGCATAATACTCTCCCCTATTTAATCCATCATTAGCTTGCCATTCATCTTTAAATACCCATCCAATTGAATCATTTTCTTTTAAATTATTAACTACCTCATCTCCTACATTAATGTATTGCCCATTAAAATCTTTTCCTTCATCATTATTTACAACAACTATAGGAAGATTTCCAGTATTAGAATATGGATCCCAACATGCTTTAATATTAATCCATGCATATAAAGATGGTAGTATACAAAGTCCTGCTACAATAATAATAGCTACAGGGCTTTTTATTAATTTTTTTATATCATTTTGAAAAACCTTAAATGTCTTCTTCATATACCTCACCTACTCTTCCGCTTCTGCTATTCCAGATTCCTTAAACTTGCTTTCAAACTTACTAACAATTGGGTGTAATGGCGCTTTTAAATAATATCCAAATAATATGAATAATATAGATATTGCACCTAATACCACAAAATCAATAATTACACTTGATGCTAAAGGACCCGCAATTGCTTCTCTAAAACCACCTAAGCTGTAAGTAAATGGGAAGAATGGTTGAAGTATTCTAAAAATCAATGGATCAACTTGAATAGGATAACTTCCTCCACTTCCAGCTAACTGAACTATCATAAATATTATTGATAATGCCTTTCCTACATTTCCAAAAATAGCTACTAATGTATATATAATAATTGAAAATGTAAAGGAAGTTGCTAAAGCAAATAATATCATTAGCGTTGTATTTACTGTATAAATATTCAATATTAATTTATTTCCTACTGATACTACTAACCCTTGAATAAGTGCTAAAACTACAAAAGTAATCATTTTTCCAAAATACTTTTGCCTTAAAGTAAGCTTTTCGCTACCTTCAAAATCTGTAACCTCAGTTTTCAATATAGCTGTTAACATTAATCCACCTACCCATAATGACAATACTGTATAAACAGGTGCCATTGCTGATCCATAGTTTGGAATTTCATATATAGCTTCATCTACTATATCAAAAGGTTCTGATATAAATTCTCCCATAAAGCTTGGATTACTTTGCAGTATTGAAACTATATTGATTAAGTCATTATTATCAACAAGCTTAAGCTTTTCGCTTAATAAATCTATAGGCTCTTTAAATTCATTTAAGCTTTCAGATAGTTTTTTAGTCATTTCTGCTGTTAATTCACTACCTTCACTTGCTATATTAATAAATTCATCAATTTCACTTGCTAACCCTTTTGATTGATTTATTAAATAATTAGCATCATCAATTGTAGCTATTAAATTATTAAACATATTATTTAATTCTTCTTTAATATTTGAGTTATACTTTTGTATTACTGAAATTATATTATTGTTTATATCTGCAAAGCTCTCACTTAAACTACTCAATGTCATTGATAAATCATTGCTAGTTGAACTAATATCATTTTGAAGTGTTTGTATTTTATCTTGTACACTTTCTAATTTGCTTTGTAAGTTTTGTAATGAAGCTATTAAATTTGAAACCTCCGCATTTTGAATAATGCTATTTACCTTCTCTAAGAAACTTATTGTAGAGGTTACTGATTCATTCATAGTTTTTATAGTTTTGTTTATATCATTTAATGTTGACTTAATATCACTTACTAAATTATTATCTGAACTATTTTGTAATGTCTCTAATTGCATTTGTATTCTTTCATTAGTATCTTTTATACTTTCTAAATTAAATCCAAGATTATCAATAGTATTATTTAGTATATTTCTTGAATTATCAGCTGAAATTGCTGTCTCATTATTTATATTAACAGCTGCTTCTAAACCACTAGTTAAGTCAGGTACAATATTTTCAATCTCTAATAAAAAATCATTAATATTAATTGAAAGATTATTAGTTCCATCTAAAGCACTTAATACTAAATCCATATTTTCATCTAAAAGAATTATAGAATCTTTTAACTTTATTATTTTATCTTTATTTTCATCAGCTTTTTCTCCAATATCATTTGCCACTGAGAATATTGTTTCATTTACTGTCTTTATAAAATTTGAAGTAACTTGGTCTATTAAGCTAGTTTTGGCTGCACCTGCTATTTTAACTGCCACAGGGTTAGATTTTGTTTGAACTTTATATATTATTTCTGGTTTTTTAATATTCCCAGATACAATGCTAGTTAAATCTTGTGAAAAATCTTCTGGTATTTGAATCATTGCATAATAAGTTCCATCTACTAATCCTAAATCTGCTTCTTTTTCACTAACAAATTCCCACCCTATTTCATTATTATTTTTTAACTCTTCAACTACATCATTACCTACATTTATTTCCTTATCATTTAATACTGAACCTTTATCATTATTAACAACTGCAATTGGAATAGTACTAGTATTTTTATAAGTATCCCAGCAAGCTTTAATATTTACCCAAGCATATAAGGATGGGATAATACAAATTCCTAAAACAATTATTATTGCTACTGGATTTCTAATAATACTCTTTACATCTCTTTTAAATACTAATAAAGCATTTTTCATTTCCATTTCCCCCATAATTTTTAAAAGTTACCTTATTCTAGCTTTAGACAACTTTCATTTTATTACTTTCAATGAACTATATCAACTTTTTCCTTATTTGTTAAAAAAATTGTAATATTTATTTGCTATTTTTCTCTTTAGAAGATATAATTCCATTAGTTGAAATTTTATATATTTATTAATAGGAGAATTGAATTTATGAAATATAAAGTTATATTATTTGATGCAGATGAAACATTATTTGATTTTAAAAAATCTGAAAGAGAAGCCTTTAAAAATACTATGATAGAATTTAACATTGAGTATGATGAAAACTATCACTTTAGTGCTTATAAAGAAATAAATACAGCTATTTGGAAAGAGCTTGAAGAAGGACTTATTACTCAAGAAAAGCTAAAAACAGAAAGGTTTAGAAGATTTATTCATAAATTAGATCTTAACTTTAACGAAAATGATTTTGCAAGTACTTATATGAAGCACTTAGCTAATGGTTCATTTTTATTTGATGGAGCTATTGAACTTATAGAAGATTTAAGTTCTAAATACATACTTTCTATTGTTACTAATGGACTTACAGCTGTTCAAGAGGGAAGGCTTAAAAAATCTATAATAGCAAATCACTTTAAAGATATAGTAATTTCAGAAAATATAGGTATAGCAAAACCTCACCCTGATATATTTGAACATGCTATAAATAATCTTGGTGTTTTTAATAAAGATGAAATTCTTATGGTGGGAGATAGTTTAAGTTCTGATATAAAAGGTGGTATTAATTATAATATAGATACTTGCTGGTATAATCCAAATAAATTAGAAAATAAAACGGATTTAAATCCTACTTATGAAGTTTCTAATTATTCAGAATTAAGAAGCTTATTATTAGATAAATAAATTTAAAGAGGGACTGTCATTTTAATACAGTCCCTCTTTAAATTTATAGTAAACTTTCTATTTCACTTCTTTCTAGCCCTATAATACTAATAATAGTATCTATATCAAGCCCTGCCCTTAAAGAATTTTAAGTTTAGATACTATTAACCTCTACTAGTTTTTCAACTACTTCAATATCTGCTGGAACCCATTTTTGTAATGATAACTCATCTAACGAAACCCACTTTGCATCATTATGAGCATTTAAACTTAATGTGCCACCACATATTTCACAAATAAAGCAATGCATTGTTAAGTGAAAATTAGAGTAATCATATTCTACAGTAGTTAGATAGTTTAAATTATTAATATCTAGTTCTAACTCTTCTTTTATTTCTCGAATTAGTGCCTCTTCTTGAGTTTCTCCCGCTTCTATTTTTCCTCCTGGAAATTCCCACATATCTGAAAACTCACCATAGCTTCTTTTAGTTATAAATATTTTATCATCTTTTTTTATTATTGCTGCAACAACTTCTATTGTTTTCATTATTGATAAATTCTCATTCATCTTTAATACCTTCATTTCTATTATTATTTTTTTTGCCTGTTACAACTATAATTAAATTGATTATAAAAATAATAAAACTGGTAGCTGAAATAAAATAAAGCCACTTATTCCAATAAGACCAGTTAACTGCATTATTATCAGCTAAAACTCCCATAAACATCAGTCCACATAACATGGAAAATCCACATATTATATCAACAATTAAATCTATAAACATAATTGTTCTAGTATTTTTAGATGCAACTTTTTTATTAAGGTAAAGTGCTTTTAAAAAATTAATAATTATAACAAGAAATAACGATATATATGTTATAAATATCATTATAAAATAATTCATAACATCATCTAATGGGTTTATTTCCATAATCTAATTCCCCCTATTTATTTTGATACTATTATGAATTTATTATAACATATTTTGTAAATATACTGCTATTCAATTTTCAAAGATTATTTCCCATACATAATTTCAAACTACTCTCTATAATTTAAAATAATTTATTTATTATATTTAATTTCTTTATCAAATGTGACTTCAATTTCTTCAGGATTTTGCTCATGACCATCTAATATTATTTTGGCATTATTATTATCTATCCAAGTTATTTCTATATTAGAACTTGATAAACTTCCACCATCATTATAAATAGCTGTTTTATATTTTGATTGATTTAATATTCCTAATAAATTATTTTTCTTTGATATAAATGTTACATCTTTTACAATACCATTATTATAAATTAACATTTTTAAAATATCAGTGATTTCATCTTCTAATATTAGTTTTATTTATTATAATATCTATTACTATTCCTATTAAAATACCAATTGTATAACATACCAAATCACTCCATAAAAAACCGAAGCCTAAAATTAGGCTCCCTAAAGTTGTATTTCGTATGGCATCTATCCAAGGTGCATGATATAGCTGACTTATTTCTATGCTATATGAGAAAATTATTGCCCAGGAAATAGTAAATATTGTGGATTTTTTATTAAATATAAATGCAATAATTAAAAATACCATAAGTGACCATAGTATATCTCCTGAATATAAAGAAATTATCTCTGGCAAATTTTCTATTTTTCTTGATAATAGGCCTAATATCATTACTATTATTGTTAATATTAAATATAATAATCTATTTCTTCTCAAATAACCTCTCCCCCTATAACCTTAAATTATTATTAATTAAATACTAAATCTCATCATTTATATGTTCATGCCCCCATGCACAAATTTCACTAAGTACAGGCATCTAATGTTTTCATCCAATACTCTCCTTTTAGATAGTATCTTACAAAAAAGTGCATACTACCATTATTTATTTTTTATTATACAATTATATGTACAAGAAATAAAATTAAATTATTTTTAATGTCCATGGAGGTTATTATGAAAAAAGAAATTGAAGTATTTGATTATGCAAATGTAATTATGAAGGCTGTTAAAAGTGGGGTTTTATTAACAACAAAAACAGAAGATAAAGTTAATTCTATGACTATTTCATGGGGTACTTTAGGAATTGAATGGGGCAAGCCTATCTTTACAGTGTTTGTAAGAGAAAATCGTTATACTAAGTCTCAGCTTGAAAAGAATCCTGAATTTACTATAAACATACCACTAGGCAATTTCAATAAAAAAATATTAGGTGTATGTGGTACAAAATCTGGTCATGTAAGTGATAAGATTAATGAACTTGGTTTATCCCTTGAAGAACCAAATAGTATTTCTGTTCCTGGAATTAAGGAGCTTCCACTAACTCTTGAATGTAAAGTTATCTACAAGCAAAAACAAGATGCTAATGAAATTACAGAAGAAATTAAAAATACTTGTTATCCACAAGATGTAGACAGTTCATTCTATGGAGCAAATAAAGATTTCCACATAGCTTATTATGGTGAAATCGTTAGTGCATATATTATTGAATAGTCATATTAAAATTTATTTTTATAAGTAAATTATTTTAAATTTAATACAAAAAGAGTAGATAGATTTGTTTTTTACACAAATCTATCTACTCTCCCCTCAAATTTGATCTGGATTTTTTTATTATTAAATTATTATTGATTTATTAGCTTTATTAATCATACTTGCTGGAATTTCTTCATGAAGCTCCCATACAAAACTAATAGGTTTATCACCACTATGACTTCTATACTCACATGTACCTAAGTAAGTAAATGGTGATGTAAGTCCATCTCTACTTTTATATTCTCTAACAAAAAGAGCTATCTTGTTACCAGTTTTTAAATGATTAATATATCTCTGTCCTGTTGTACTTTGTATTGATGTTTTACTTTGAGTTTGCCAATGAAATAACCTTTCATTAATTGCATAATCCTCATACAATGTTGAAGGTGAAAAATCCTTATCGCTTTTATTTAATGTTATAAAGAATATATCTGTTTTCTTATTTTCAAAATACTTAACACCTTCTCTAAAAGCTGGTTTTTTCTCTTCATTAAAGTATCCAAAGGCAGCCATAATTACATCTGTTGTATAGTCACAATGTAAATCTAAAGGACAATCAAAACCTAAATCAACTTTCTTATCTATAAATTCAATATGTTTATAATTATAGCTTAATATATCACAAACTTCTTTCATCATGGTTTTATTGCTAAGTAATTTATTAATCCCCTCTTTTATAGAAGATAATTCTACTTTATTAGGTGCATCATTGTAGAAAATATAATAGATCATATTTAGCATTAGTCTTTCTTCATTATTAAAATCAACTTCTGAAATATTATCATAGTTATTAATTATTTTAACAATAAATTCTATGAATCTTCTTGAATTAATAAATAATAAGTTATATAGCTTTTTAGTTATTATATCTTCATTTTCATCATAAAAATCTTCTTTTTCTTCTGCAAGTACACACATTCTTGAAAAGCTTCTATCTTTGCTCTTACCATAAAAATCTGTTAGAGATAAATTATGATAACCTAAAAAGTTTTCTAAAGTTAATTCTAAGCCTGTGTCACCTTTAAATGTTCTAATCTTACTTACTAGATTATTCTTTGTATTTGCAGCAGATTTTATATTTCTTAAAATATATTCTTTAGCTTCTTTTTCTAATTGAATATAACATCCTTTAGGTAAAGTTAAAAATCCATTTTCAATATACTCTTTTACAGACTTATTAGTTCTACCAATTAATGATCTAAATTTTTCCTCAAAGTTATAATTTTTATGAGCTTGTCCAACATAATCAAGAACTGTTAAACATTCTTTTCCTTCACTTAGTCTTAATCCTCTTCCTAGCTGTTGTAAAAATACAGTTAAGCTTTCAGTTGGTCTTAAAAATAAAATAGTATTAACTTCTGGAATATCAACACCTTCATTATATATATCAACAACAAAAATAAACTTTATTTCTCCATTAACTAATCTTTCCTTAGCATTATTTCTATCTTCTTTTTTACTTTCATCTGTTAATGCTAATGATGGAATTCCTGATTCATTAAATCTTAAAGCCATAAATTTTGCATGTTCTTTACTTACACAGAATCCTAGTCCTACTACTTCATTTATGTCTGTAATATATTTATTTAAACTAGCAAGTATATTATTAACTCTTATATCATTGCCTGTATAGACTTTATCTAATTCACTTATATTATAGCCTTTTCTTTGCCATTTAAGCTTTGATAAGTCTACTGAATCAGATACTGCAAAATATTGAAATGGGCTTAATAATTTTCTATCTATTGCTTCTGGTAATCTTATTTCTCCTGATATTCTATCTTCAAAATATTTAAATATATCTTTATTATCATTTCTTTCAGGAGTTGCAGTTAATCCTAATAATACTTTAGGCTTATAATAATTTAATAACCTTTGATATGATGGTGCAGCTGCATGGTGGAATTCATCAACTATAATAAAATCATAGTAATCTTCTGATGTTATGTCACATAAATCTTTGCTATTTAAACTTTGTATAGAAACAAATAGATGATCTAAAGTTTCAGGTGTTCTTCCTCCTACCATTAATTCACCAAAATTATTATTTTTTAATATTGCTCTAAAGGTATCTCTTGCTTGTTTTAATATTTCTTCACGATGAACTACAAATAATAACCTATTAGCCTTCCCCCTATTTTCTTTACAAAAATCTTTATAGTCAAAGGCTGAAATCACAGTTTTTCCTACACCAGTTGCAGCAATAACTAAGTTTCTATTTTTATTGAAAATCTTTCTTTCAACTTGCAATTTTTCTAATATTTCTTTTTGATAAGCATATGGTCTTATATCAAAAGTAAAGTTTAAATCATTATCACTGTCTTTTTGTTCTTTTCTTAATGATCTTTGTAATCTTCTTTTATCTTCTTCTGTTCCATTGTAAGAAACAAATTCTGAATCATTCCAATAACTTTCAAAGGTAGCTTCAAACTTCTTTATAATATCAAAGGAATCTTGTTCTGTTATTTTTAAATTCCACTCTAATCCTGAAGTTAATGCAGCATTTGAAAGATTTGATGAACCTATATATGCAGTAGTAAAGCCTGTTTCTCTTTTAAACATATAAGCCTTTGCATGAAGTCTTGTTCTATCTGTATCATAAGAAATTTTAATTTCTGTATTAGGTAGCTTACTTAACTCTTCAATAGCTTTGACATCTGTAGCTCCCATATATGAAGTAGTTATTATTCTTAGTTTTTTATTATTGTTTATTGTTGATTCTCTTAAACTTTCAATAATACATCTTATTCCACTCCACTTTACAAATGAAACTAACAAATCTATAGAATCACAGGATAGTATTTCTTTATTTAATTCTCCTAACATGTTAGGTTCTTGTCCTGATCCTGTGAATAGTGAACTTTGTGATAGTGGAGTTACTGGTCTTGTTGCTTTTTTGCTGTTTAATGCTCTTTTATTGTTTACTTTTGAATATAGAGCTGTTAGTATTTCTCCATTTTTATCTATTTCATATTTTTTAATGTCTTCTTCATTTGACACTTTGCTTAATATGTTAATTATGTCATTACAAGCTTCTATTTGTTTTATTAGTTTTTCGCTATCTTCTTTTTCTTTATCTCTAATATAGTTTAGGGATTTTCTTATTATTTGTGATATGTATTGTGAAAGGATTGCTTTTGCTTCTTCTTTATCTATTTTGTCTTTATCTATAATGAATTTTTCTTGTTCTAGGTTGTTTAGTTGTTGTAGTATTTCTTTGTTTATTACTTGTTCGTATAGACCTTCTTTCAATTTTACTCCCTCCATTGTTATTTCTTTACTTTTAATTTTATCATATTTAGATATAAGATTTATATTTGAGTATAATAAAAAGCCACATTTCTGTGGCTTTTTATTATACTGCAGTTTGTTGAAAAACCCCCTGTTTAAAAATAGAGGGTTTTTCTATTATTAGTTGTGGATAAAATTTAAGATTA
>URGW01000014.1 GCA_900547475.1 uncultured Clostridium sp.
AGTGACTTTCGAAGCTTTAGCAGTTTTTATGGAAAGAAAGATATAAATTCTTAACGCAAATTACACAATTCCTGGAGGTAATATCATTAATTTTCGTCATCACGGCAATTCAAGCCTTAATGAAGAATTTAGTTAAAAAGTGTGTCAAGGAAATTAATTTAAATTCTTTAAGCAATATTTTCAAAAACTATCATATTATATAATAAGCACTACTAGGAGGAAGCTTAGTGATAGTTATTGGTAATATATTGGAATTGTTATGTGCTAATGTATTTTTAGCTGGATACATTTCAGGTAGTAATACATTTCCACAGCCTTTAGATGAAAAAGAAGAGCAGAAGTATTTAGAATTATTAAAAGCTGGTGATAAAAAAGCTAAAGGTATTTTAATAGAAAGAAACCTTAGATTAGTTGCACATATTGTGAAAAAATATCAAATACCTAATAAGGATATAGATGAACTTATATCTATTGGCACAGTTGGTTTAATTAAGGCTATTGATTCATTTGATGCATCGAAGGGGACAAGATTAGCTACATATGCATCTAGATGCATTGAAAATGAAATTTTAATGTTATTTAGAAGTAGTAAAAAGCAAAAAGGAGAAACTTTTCTTCATGATCCAATTGGAGTAGATAAAGAGGGAAATGAAATAAGTTTAATAGATGTATTAAGTAGTGATAAGGATTCTGTTATTGATAAAGTTGAAACTAATTTACAAATTAAAGCTTTGTATTCTAAAATAAATACTTCTTTAAATGAAAGAGAAGGAGAAATCATTAAAATGAGATATGGATTAATTGATGGTAAATGTAAAACCCAAAGAGAGATAGCAAGTTTGCTTGGAATATCAAGATCTTATGTTTCTAGGATTGAAAAAAAAGCATTAAAAAAACTAAAAAAAGAATTAACATTTAAATAGAAAAAATTAATAAATATATTAAAAAGTTGAAATTTTTAATATATTTTAATAAAATATAATTAAGATATAGCTATATATGAAGTATAAAAGGGAGAAAAAAATGTATTTATTAAAAGAACTACTAAGTAAAACTATAGAAATGAATGCATCCGACTTACATTTAACAGTTGGTTTACCACCTACTGTAAGAAGTAACGGAAAGCTTATTCAGCTTGGGATAGATAAATTATTACCGTATGATATGGAGGCATTTTCTAAGGAAATTTTATGTGAAAAATATGATGAATATTTAAAAATTGGTGAGTTTGATACATCTTATTCTGTTCAAGGAATAGGTAGATTTAGAGTTAATATTTTTAAACAAAGAAATAGCGATGCTATAGCTATAAGAGTTATTGCACTTAAAATACCTACATTAGATGAGATAGGGCATCCAACAATTCTTAAAGAAATAGTTCAAAACAAAAGTGGACTTGTATTAGTAACAGGGCCAACAGGTAGTGGAAAGAGTACTACATTAGCAGCTATGATAAATGAAATTAATAACACTAGGGAATCTCATATAATAACATTAGAAGATCCTATAGAATATCTACACAAGCATAAAAAGTGCATAATAAACCAAAGGGAAATTGGAAAGGATAGTAAAAGCTATAAAAGTGCATTAAAAGCAATTTTAAGAGAAGACCCGGATGTTATTTTAGTTGGAGAAATGAGGGATTTAGAAACAATTTCTACAGCTATTACAGCAGCAGAAACAGGGCATTTAGTTCTATCAACATTGCACACTATTGGAGCAACAAAGACAATTGATAGAATAATAGATGTATTTCCACCACATCAACAACAACAAATAAAGATTCAACTAGCATCAGTATTACAAGCTGTTATCTCACAACAATTATTACCTAATATAAGAGGAGATGGAAGAATAGCAGCTCTTGAAGTTATGGTTATAACTCCTGGAATTCAAAATCTTATTAGAGAAGGAAAAACACAACAAATTGAATCTGCAGTTCAGACTGGTAATAAATATGGGATGAAAACTATGGATATGGCAATTTCTGAGTTGTATAAAAAGGGTGTTATTTCTAAGGAGACGGCAATGACATATGCTGTGGATAGAGAAACTTTAAAAAGAATGATTATTTTATAGGAAAGTAAAGGAGCGTAAATTGTGCGCTCTTTTATATTGTATAATTTTAAAAATATGTTAAAAAATAGAGGGATTTTTAAAAATACGTTGAATTATATTTATGAAAGCATTAAAATATAATATTGTCTTAATAATATAATTATATTTTAACAGAAGAAGTTTAATTTTGAACTAACTAGGATAAATTGGCAAATTTAGATACTTATTTTTTACAAAAGTGAAGAAATCATTACAAAATTCTTCACCAATTAGCAATTTACTATTGTTAACATATATTTAATGATGTAAAATTAAATTACTAAATAATTTTTTATTTTAAGTTATAGTTGTAAAATGAATTAGTGAAGTTAATTTTATGAAAGTATTTAAATTACTAATAGAGAGAGTTTTAAGGAGGAGTTATTTTGTTAGATTTTGAATTAGATATGCAAGAATTAACTAATATAAAAGTAATAGGCTGTGGTGGTGGCGGTGGTAATGCCGTTAATAGAATGATAATTGAAGGGTTAAAGAATGTTGAGTTTATTGTTGTAAATACAGATAAGCAAGCATTATTGCTTTCACAAGCAAACACTAAAATTCAAATAGGTGAAAAGCTTACTAAAGGACTTGGTGCTGGAGCTAACCCTGAAATAGGTAAGAAGGCAGCGGAAGAAAGTAGAGAAGAAATAGCAGAAGCGATAAAAGGTGCTAATATGGTATTTATCACTGCTGGTATGGGTGGTGGAACTGGTACAGGTGCTGCTCCAGTAGTTGCTGAAATTGCTAAGTCTATGAATATCTTAACAGTAGGTGTAGTTACTAAGCCTTTTCCATTTGAAGGAAAGAGAAGAATGAGACATGCTGAAATGGGATTAGAAAACTTAAAACAACATGTTGATACATTAGTTATAATTCCAAATGAAAAACTTTTAGCTATGGCAGATAAGAAAACAACATTATTAGATTCTTTCAAATTAGCTGATGGTGTTTTAAGACAAGGTGTACAAGCGATATCTGACCTTATCACAATACCAGGAGTAGTTAATGCTGACTTTGCTGATATTGAAACAGTAATGAAAGATAAAGGATTAGCTCATATGGGAGTTGGTTATGGGAAAGGTGATAATAAGGCACAAGATGCAGTTAGACAGGCAATATCATCTCCACTATTAGAAACTTCTATTGATGGCGCAACAGGAGTTATAATTAACTTTACAGGTGGAGTAGATTTAGGTGCTATAGAAGTTTATGAAGCAGCTGAAATTGTTAGAGAAGCTGCTGATGTAGACGCTAATATCATATTCGGAGCAGTTATCGATGAAAGTTTAAATGATGAAATTAGATTAACTGTAATTGCAACAGGATTTGAAGAAGATAATGGTAAGATTGTATCAAGTACTAGTGAACCTAGAATTGAACCTAAAACAGTTGAAACTGTAAAGAAAGAGGAAGAAGCTACAATATCTCATACTGATCCTTTGTTAGATTTAGATAGAGAAAGTGTAAATATTCCAAGTTTCTTAAGATCAAGAAAGTAATAAATTTTTATTAATATAAATAGATAGATGATGAAAATAGTAATTACATCATCTATCTATTTTTTTTGTTATTAAAATATATAAAAAGACATAAAAAAAGAAATAAAAAATATATTAAAATTTATAAAGAAAAAACAGGGAATAAAATGTAAAAAAAGTTGGTTTAAAAATTGGTTTAAACTCCTTCAATATGACAAAAAAAAAATACATATAACGGTATAATTTATATATTGGGGAGGGAGTATATGGAAGTTTACATTGATATATATTTATTAGAAAATATAGCAATCAATTTATTCTTATTGCTACTTACTTTTAAGTTATTGAAGATAGAGTATAAAAGAAGAAATGTGTATTTAGCAGCTATATTAGGGGGCATATATGGTTTAGTTATTTTTTGTAATGTAAAGATTCTTAGTTATATAGTATTAAAGATATTAGTTCCAACCATTATGATATATATTTCTATGAAAAAAAGAAATTTAAAGCTCATTTTCAAATCAGTTATAATATTCTTCATGCTATCATTTACGTTAAGTGGCATATGTTTTAGTACAGTACAAATGCAAAATAAATATTTAGTTGGACAAGAGTTTGTTATTAAAAATAATTCAGCTAAATTTATAATTTTATCTGCAGCTATTATTTTTATATTTATAACTCGAATTGTAGATTTACTTAAAGATAGGGCACTGGTAAAAAACTTTTTATATGATATATATATTACGGAAGGAACAAGAACAGTACTAGTAAAAGGATTTTTAGATACTGGAAATGAATTAAGGGAGCCAGCAACTAATTTGCCTTGCATAATAGTTGAAAATACTTATTTTAATCAATTTGAAATAGCTGATGATAAAAAATTTATTATAAAGTATGACACTATTAATGAAGTAGGTGAAGTAAGAGGTTTTAAGGGACAAAATATAATGATTAGAAATGAAGAGTCAAATAGTTGGAAGAAGGTAGAAGCTATAATATGTGGGTGTGAAAGAAAGTTAAGTAAGGAAGATGAATTTCAAGCTTTATTATCAAGAGGTATAGTATAGGAGGTATAGGAGATATGGGAAAGTTAGTTTTATTTATTAATAAATTTTTATCAAAGTTTAATATTTTTAGGAAAAGAGTAGATTATATAGGCGGTAATGATGCTCTACCACCACCATTGAAGAAGGATGAAGAGGAAGATTTAGTTGATAAATTAAGCACTGGTGGTGAAAGTGTTAGAAATACACTTATAGAAAGAAATTTGAGACTAGTTGTATATATAGCAAGAAAGTTTGAAAATACAGGTGTAGGTGTTGAAGATTTAATTTCTGTAGGAACTATAGGATTAATTAAGGCTGTAAATACTTTTAATCCTGAAAAGAAAATTAAATTAGCTACTTATGCATCAAGGTGCATTGAAAATGAAATATTAATGTATTTAAGAAGAAATAGTAAAGTCAAAGCTGAGGTATCTTTTTATGAGCCGTTAAATATAGATTGGGATGGAAATGAATTGCTTTTATCTGATATCTTAGGTACTGAAAATGATACTGTATATAATTTAATTGAAGACGAAGTAGATAAGCAGTTATTATTTTTAGCTTTAAGAAACTTAAACGAAAGAGAAAAGGAAATAGTGAGATTAAGATTTGGGCTTTCTGGATATAGTGAAAAGACGCAAAAAGAAGTTGCAGATATTCTTGGTATATCTCAATCATACATTTCTAGGTTAGAAAAGAAAATAATAAGTAGATTGAAAAAAGAAATAAATAAAATGATTTAGGTTGTCTTTAGTATAAAAGAATCCTCTAACGGAAATAATTTTAAATGCAGTATGTTATTACTTCTGAAGGAGTGATTAACTTTGATTATTAACAAAGTTGAGATTTGTGGAGTAAATACTTCAAAATTACCAGTACTAAAGGAAAAGGAAAAAAGAGAGCTTTTATTAAAGATGAGAAGTGGAGATACACAAGCGAGGGAAACCTTTATTAAGGGAAATTTAAGGTTAGTTTTAAGTGTTATTCAAAGGTTTAATAATAGAGGGGAAAATGTAGATGATTTATTTCAAGTAGGTTGTATTGGATTAATGAAATCTATTGATAATTTTGATTTATCACAAAATGTTAAGTTTTCTACTTATGCAGTACCTATGATAATAGGTGAGATAAGAAGATATTTAAGAGATAATAACTCTATTAGGGTAAGTAGGTCTTTAAGGGATATTGCATATAAGGCTTTACTTGTACGTGATAAACTTATTAAGGATAATAACAAAGAACCTACAGTTTCTCAAATTGCTAAAGAATTAAATATACCAAGAGAGGAAGTAGTTTTTGCTTTAGATGCAATTCAAGATCCAGTTTCTTTATTTGAACCAATATATCATGATGGAGGTGACGCTATTTATGTAATGGATCAAATAAGTGATTCTAAAAATAGTGATGATAGTTGGTTAGAGAATATATCTATAAAAGAAGCTATGAAAAAATTAAATGATAGAGAAAAGTTAATTTTAACATTAAGATTTTTCAATGGAAGGACACAAATGGAAGTTGCAGATGAAATTGGCATATCTCAGGCTCAAGTTTCAAGATTAGAAAAAACAGCATTGAAACACATGAAGAAATATGTATAGGACCCTAAGGGTCCTTTTTTTCTTAAAATTATTTTAATAAAACACCTTATATCATCATATATATAATTATGGTAAATGATTTAAATACATATTTAAGGGGTGGGGATAGTTATGGAAGATGATTTAATTTTATATTCAGTAAATGCTATAAGAAGTATGGAAGTTATAGATGTATCAACAGGGAGCAAATTAGGATATGTTAGAGATTATAAAGTTGATTTATCTAATAATAAAGTAGTTTCATTATTCTTACCATCTACTTCTAAGGGATGGTTTTCAAAAGAGGATGATATAGAAATACCGTGGGAAAAGGTAGTTAAAATAGGGGTTGATGTACTAATAGTTGATGCTTCAAGTATACAATTAAATACAGATGAAAATAAAATATAGAATAAAATAAAAAAAGATTGTATAATACAAATATAACTATAGGAGAAAGGCGTGGTTTAGTTGAAGTGTCCTTTTTGTTTTTTTGATGAAAGTAAGGTTGTAGATTCAAGATCTACAGATGATAATACAACAATTAGAAGAAGAAGAGAGTGTACTAGTTGTGGAAGAAGATATACTACATATGAAAAAATTGAGGATATTCCAATTTTAGTAGTAAAAAGAGATTCAACAAGAGAAAATTTTAACAGAGAAAAGATTGTAAATGGGCTTATTATTGCTTGCCAAAAGAGACCTATTTCTAGGAAGCAAATAGAAGAATTAGCAGAGGATATTGAAAAGAGTATTTCAAATAATATGCTTACTGAAATTGAATCTAGAGTTATTGGTGAAATGGTTATGGATAGATTAAAGGCTATAGATGAAGTTTCATATGTAAGGTTTGCATCTGTATATAGAGAATTTAAAGATATTAACACTTTTTTAGATGAAATTAAGGGGTTAATGACAAATAAAAATTAATTAGACTACCTAAAAGGTAGTCTTTTTTATGTTATAATTATTATTGGTTAAATATATTGATAAAGTTAAAATCATGTTAAAAAATATATATAATAAATGGTAAAAGTTAATATTAAATGATAAAATACATTTAGGAAAATTTAGAGGTGAATTATGAAAAAACTAAATATAAATGATTTTAATGAGTTTAAGGATTTTTGGATATTAGAAGGTAAAAATATTAATGTTGTATTTTCTAATGCTGAAATGGACAGAAGTTTTAACAGACATACTGAGGAAGGGGTTAATAATTTATTATCACTTAAAGATGATTTTGGAGTTGATGAAGTTCAATATATAAGACAAATACATAGCGATAAAGTTTTTGTTTATAATAAAACTGAAAAAAACTTTATTGAAAATGAAGGTGATGCAATAGTTACTAATGAGAAGTCGGCAATTATTGGAGCTTTTACTGCTGATTGTGTTCCAGTAATACTTGTTGATGAAAGTAAATATGTTATTGCAGCTATACATAGTGGATGGAAGGGAACTTTTAATCATATAAGCAAAAATGCAGTAGAGAAGATGATTAAGGTTTTTAATTGTGATGTGAATAATATAAAAGTTTATATAGGTCCTCATATTAGACAATGTTGTTATGAAGTTTCAGAAGAATTAAAGGAAAAGTTTTGTACTAAATTTAATATACCTAGTGAAAAACTTTTTAATGGTAGAAATTTAAGTATGGAACTATGTATCGAAGAAGATTTAAAGAGTATTGGTATTAAAGATGAGAATATTTATTCCTTCAATTTATGTACTCATTGCGAAAAGGAAAGTAAGTTATTTTCTTACAGAGCAAGTAATGGAACATATGGAAGATTATTTTCATTTTCATATATTAAATAAATTGTTGGGGTGATAGGAATGGCAAATGAAAAAATATTAGTAGTAGATGATGAGGAGCATATTGCAGAACTGATAAGTTATAATTTAACCAGTAATGGATATAAAGTGATTACAGCAAATAATGGAAATGATGCTGTGAAACTTGCAGTTGAAGAAAAGCCAAACTTGATTTTATTAGATTTAATGATACCAGGAAAAGATGGGTATGATGTTTGTAAAGATATTAGGAGTAATAGTGATGTTAGAAATACTCCAATAATAATGCTTACAGCAAAAAGTGAAGAGCTTGATAAGATATTAGGTTTAGAGCTTGGTGCAGATGATTATATTACTAAGCCTTTTTCAGTAAGAGAACTACTTGCAAGGGTAAAGGCAGTATTAAGAAGATTTTCTATTTCAGAGCCAGAAAGTAATATCTTAATTTTTGGGAATTTAACTGCTGATTTTGATAAGAGAGAAATTCTTGTTAATGATAAAAAATTAGATTTAACACTTAAGGAGTTTGAACTTCTTGAAATTTTAATTAGAAATAAAGGAAAGATTTTAACTAGAGATACTTTATTAGATAAAATATGGGGATATGAGTATATAGGTGAAACAAGAACTGTAGATGTTCATATAAGATATTTAAGAAAGAAAATAGAGCTAGATGATAAAAATCCTAAGCTAATTGAAACTATAAGAGGAGTAGGGTATAGATTTAACCCTAATTAGTATTATATGAAGAAACGTATTATAACATCAGTAGTAATTACAGTTATATTTGCTTTAATTATAGTGACAAGCTCCTTTATAGTATTAGTGAATATAAATACTATAAATGATGCAAAGGAAGCATTAGCTATATACAATCTAAGCCTTTCAAAGGGTGATTATACTAATGAGGATTTATCTATATATAAATTTAAAGGAAATTCAGTTAGATTTACAGTAGTAAATAGAGATGGAGAGGTAATATTTGATAGTGAGAGATCAGTTTTAGATAATCATAAAGATAGGCAGGAAATTATAGATGCATTTAATAATGGGACAGGAAATAGTGTTAGATTTAGTAAAACATTATCTGTTGATATGGTATATTATGCAACTAAAATAAATGAGGATATAGTTGTTAGAAGTTCAGTTCCTGTTAATAATATAAGGATATTTACTTTAGCAACGTTAAAGTATTATATTGCTATTGTAGTAGTAGTATTTTTATTGTCATTAGCATTAGCAGTAAAATTAGTTAAAATAATTGTATATCCAATTAAAGAGCTTGAAAAAGTAACAGCTAAAATTGCAAATGGTAATTTGAATAAGAGAGCAATTATTGGCAATTATGACGAAATTGGTTTATTAGCACAAACATTTAACAATATGGCGGATCAATTAGAAACTAAAATAAATGATTCATTAGATAAGCAAAATAAACTTGAAGCTATACTTGAGAGTATGGAAAGTGGAGTAATAGCATTAGATAATAATGAAAGAATTATATTAAGCAATCCATATTCTAAAAAAATATTTGATTTACAGGGAGAGGTAATAGGGAAAAAGATATCATCTTGTGTTATTGATTATGATCTTATTAACTTTATAAGAGAATTACCTGATATAAATACTAAAGAGATAAAACTATTTCATCCTATAGAAAGAGAAATAAGGGTAAAAAAGGCTCCTATTATAAGTGGCTCAAAAAATCAAATAGGTATAGTAATAGCTATTCAAGATATTACAGATATTAAACGTCTTGAGAATATGAGAAGTGAGTTTGTTGCCAATGTTTCACATGAACTTAAAACACCATTAACATCAATTAAGGGATTTTCTGAAACTTTAAGATATGTTGATGATGCTGAAACAAAGAATAAGTTTTTAAATATTATTGATAAAGAAGCTGAGCGATTAACTAATTTAATTAATGATATTTTAATATTATCTAATATTGAAAATCTTCATAAAATGGAGAGTGGTAACTTTAGTCCAAAAGAAGTTATAGAAAATATAATTGATATAGTGAGAAAACAGGCAGAAAAAAAACAGATTAATATAGAATTTATAAATGAGTTTAGTGATGAGATTATTGGAAGTAAGGACAAATTCCATCAATTAGCATTAAATTTAATAGAAAATGCTATCAAGTATTCTAATGAAAATGGTAATGTTAAAGTTCTTATAACTTCTAATAATGGATATTTCATTTTTAAAGTAATTGATGATGGTATAGGAATTCCTCAAAATGATATACCAAGGATATTTGAAAGATTTTATAGAGTGGATAAATCAAGATCAACAAGAGGAACAGGTCTTGGACTTGCGATTGTTAAACATATTGTTAAATTGTTTAGCGGTGATATTACAGTTCAATCTAAATTAGGGGTTGGAAGTATATTTACTGTTAGAATAAAAATAAATAATAAATTTAATAATAAAATATAAGGAAATTGTAAATAAAAATAAGGTAATAATATTTAATGTATTTTTATCTTATTTTTTTTTACGCTATTATGTTTAAAATGACAAAAAAATATACATATTTAACATTCTTTTAACAATTACGTAACCTTACTTAACATTTAAGTAATATTACTTTAACTTTGGAGGGATAATATTATTTGTGTAAGGTATATGAATAAAAATTCATTTATGAAAGTGGAGGAATAAAAATGAGAAGTAAAAAATTGAAGTTAATGGTAGGCGCATTATTAGTAACTATGGTTGGTGCAACATTTGTAGGATGTGGATCAAATGGATCTAGTGATAATAATACAGCTTCTAACAAAGATGCAACAACAATTTCAATTTCAGGGTCAACTTCAATAGGTCCATTAATGGAAAAAATCCAAGAGAAATATGAGGAAGAAAATAGTGGTGTAACATTAGAAATACAACAAAATGGTTCAGGAGCTGGAATAAAAGATGTTATTTCTGGAATTTCAGAGATAGGAATGTCTTCAAGAGAATTAAAAGATGATGAAAAGACTTCAGTTCAAGGTACAATAGTAGCATATGATGGTATTGCTTTATTAGTAAATCCAGAAAATCCAGTAAAGAACATATCTTTAGAAGATGTTAAAAAAATATATACAGGAGAAATTACTAACTGGAAAGAACTTGGTGGAGATGATTCAACAATAGTTGTAGTTTCAAGAGAAGAGGGTTCTGGAACAAGGGATGCATTCCAAGAAATAGTTGGTTATGAATCAGAAGAATTATTAAAGGATGCTACAATTTCAGATGGTAGTGGTGCTGTTAAAACTACAGTTGCTGGAAATAAAAATGCAATAGGATTTGCTTCTTTTGAATACATTGACAATACTGTAGCTGCTTTAAATATTGATGATGTAGAACCAACAGCTGATAATGTTAAATCAGGTAGCTATAAAATTTCAAGACCATTTATATTAGTAACTAAAGAAGATAGCTTAACAGAAGATGGTCAAAAATTAATTGACTTTGCATTAAGTGATGAAGGTCAACAAATAGTAGAAGAAAATAAACTAATAACTATAGAGTAATTTTAAAACAACTTTAAGGATGCTTCTGGTGTTGAGGCATCTTTACTATATAAATAATCAAAGTGTTTTATTACCATTAGGAGGACTAAAATGGTAGAGGAAAGTAAGAAAAATAAAAGTAAATATGTTATAGACAAAGTTACAAGAGCAATATTTTTAATATGTGCACTTATTGCAGTAATAAGTTTAGTATTAATAATAGGGTTTGTATTTTATAAAGGATTAAGACCGTTTTTTGCAGAAGGAAAATCATTTACACAGTTTATTTTTGGAACTGAATGGTATCCAACATCTGAAAATCAAAAATATGGAATATTACCAATGATAATAGCATCTATTTGTGGTACTATGGGAGCTTTAATAATAGGAGTACCTGTAGGGTTACTAACTGCTATATTCATTGCAGAAGTAGCACCAAAGGGAGTATCTAAAATTATAATTCCAGCAGTTGAACTTTTAGCAGGAATACCATCTGTATTATATGGGTTATTTGGTTTGGCAGTAATTGTTCCATGGATACAAAATGCATTTAATTTACCACAAGGACAAAGTTTATTAGCAGTAATTATTGTATTAGCAGTTATGATGCTTCCAACAATTATTTCAGTTTCTACTACTGCAATAAAGGCTGTTCCAAAAAGTTATAAAGAAGCTTCATTAGGTCTTGGAGCATCACATATAGAAACAACTTTTAAGGTTGTAGTACCTGCAGCAAAGTCAGGTATACTTGCAGCAATAGTATTAGGTTGTGGTAGAGCAATTGGAGAAACAATGGCTATAATCTTAGTTGGAGGTAATGCAGTTCAAATCCCTACATCTATTTTTGATAAGGTAAGACCTCTTACAAGTAATATAGCTTTAGAAATGGGATATGCAACACAATCACATCAAGAATTATTATTTGCAACAGGGGTTGTACTATTTGCATTTATCTTAATATTAAACTTAGTGATTTCAAAACTTTCTAGTAAGGAAGGTAAATAAAAATGAGAAAATTTAAAGAAAATATCTTAAAGATATTATTATATTTATCAGCAGTAATAACAGTTGGAATTTTAGTATTTATAATAGGATTCATATTTATAAAAGGTTATAAATTAATAAATTTAAATTATTTATTTGGAGAGTATAAGCCATCAGGTGGTGGTGGGATAAAGCCATTTATTATTTCTACATTATACACTGTAGGATTATCATTACTTATAGCAACACCAATAGGAGTGCTTTCAGCTGTTTACCTACAGGAGTATGCAAAGCAAGGTAAGCTTGTTAGATTAATTAGATATTCAACAGAAGCATTGGCTGGAATACCATCAATAGTTTATGGATTATTCGGAGCAGCATTTTTTGTAAGTGCATTAAAGTTTGGTTATTCACTTTTAGCAGGATCATTAACTCTTTCCATAATTATTTTGCCTGTTATAATTCGTACTACAGAAGAAGCTTTAAAAGTAGTTCCTCCATCATATAGAGAGGCATCACTTGGACTTGGAGCAACAAGATTCCAAACTTTATACAAGGTAATACTTCCAAGTGCTATACCAGGTATACTTTCAGGTGTAATACTTTCTATGGGACGTGTAATTGGAGAATCAGCAGCATTATTCTTAACAGCGGGTACTGTATATAAAATACCAACAAGTATAATGTCAAGTGGTAGAACGTTAACTGTTCATGCATTTCTTGAAACTAAGGAAAAAGGGGATATTGCTTCTGCAGCAGCTGCTGGAATAGTTTTAATTGTAATTATTTTATTATTAAATTTATTAGCAAAATTTATTAGTAAGAAATTTAATAAAGCAAATTATTAGAAATTGTGGTAATATTAAATTGAGTTTTAGAATAGTATTAAAGCAATACATTAAAATTGTGACTTTTTAATTTTAACAAGTTACATATATAGATTAAAGAAAATCATAAGATTTTGAGGTGTAAATATGTCAAATATAATAAAGCCAGAAATTCAAGTTAGAAACTTAGAATTATTTTATGGTGATAATAAAGCATTAAAGAATATTAATTTAGATATAGAATCAAAAAAAGTTACAGCGTTAATAGGACCTTCAGGATGTGGTAAATCTACATTTTTAAGAACATTAAATAGAATGAATGATTTAATTGAAGGTGTTAAAATTAATGGTGAAATTTTAATAGATGGGAAAGATATATATAAGGACTATGATGAAATAGATCTTAGAAAAAAGGTTGGTATGGTATTCCAAAAACCAAATCCATTTCCTATGTCAATCTACGATAATATAGCTTATGGCCCTAGAATACATGGAATAAAGGATAAAAAGACTTTAGATGAAATTGTTGAAAAAAGCTTAAGAGGAGCTGCTCTTTTTGATGAAGTTAAAGATAGATTAAAAAAATCTGCTTTAGGGCTTTCAGGAGGACAACAACAAAGATTATGTATAGCTAGAACTATAGCAGTATCACCAGAAATAATTTTAATGGATGAACCCACATCAGCACTAGATCCAATTTCAACTAACAAAATGGAAGAGCTTATGGATCAATTAAAGAAGCAATACACAGTTGTAATTGTTACCCATAATATGCAACAAGCTGGAAGAATTGCTGATAAGACTGCATTCTTCTTATCGGGAGAAGTTGTAGAATATGGTAAAACGGAAGATATTTTCTATAGACCTAAAGATAAGAGAACAGAGGATTATATAACTGGAAGATTTGGATAAAATTTAATTTATGATAGGGAGTGAGAATATGACAAGAAATCTTTTAGACAAGAGAATGAAGTTGTTAACATCTGAACTTGCTGAAATGGGGAGTTTAGTTGAAAAGCAAATATATAATAGTATAGAAGCTTTTAAAAATAAAGATATGAAACTTGTAAAGCAAGTTATGGAAAATGATGATAAAGTTGATGAACTAAATAGAAGAATCGAAGAACAGTGTTTAAAGTTTATGGCTATGGAATCACCAGTTGCTACAGATTTAAGAAAAGTATTTACAACTTCTAAAATAGTAACAGATTTAGAAAGAATGGCTGATTATGCAGTTGATATATGCAAGATTGCTAAAAGAGTTGAATCAGATGTTTTAGGTGAGGAATGTGATCCTATTTGGCAAATGGTAGATATATTAAGAAAAATGATTAATAAGTCTATTGAAGCATTTGTTGCAGGAGATGTAGATGCAGCTTATGAGATATGTAAAATGGATGATCAAGTTGATATAATATACCGTGGATTATTTAATGATATGTTAAAGAAGATGGCAAAGGATGAGTCTATAATTAACAAAGGTGCTCAAATATTATTTGCATCTAAATATCTTGAAAGAGTTGGAGACCATGTAACAAATATTTGTGAGTGGATAATTTTTTCTGCCAAAGGTGATTATGTAGATTTAAATGAGTAATAATAAAGGATATGGGGTAACCTATATTCTTTTTTTATTTAATAATTTTAAAAATCATATATAAGTATTCTAAAATTTAATTTTTGCAATTAACTTAACTGTTAGTTGACTGAATAAAATTATTAGGTTAATATATCATAGAGATGATAGGTAATTATAGGAGTGGACATTATGAAGAATGTAATAACAAGTGTAATGCCTGATAGTATTGCTGAAGAAGTCGGCATTGAAGAAAATGATATTTTATTATCAGTAAATGGAGAAAAGATAGTTGATATTATAGACTACAGGTTTTTAACTAACGATGAAGAAATAGTATTAGAAATACAAAAACCTAATGGAGAGATTTGGGATTATGAAATAGAGAAAGACTATGGAGAAGAACTAGGTCTTGAATTTGGTGGCGGTATTATGGATAAGGCAAAAAGATGTAGTAATAAATGTATGTTTTGCTTTATAGATCAAAATCCAAAGGGGATGAGAGAAAGTCTTTATTTTAAGGATGATGATTCACGTCTTTCATTCCTTCAAGGTAATTTTGTTACTTTAACAAATATGAAAGATGAAGATATAGAAAGAATCATAAGATATAGGATAAGTCCTATAAATATTTCGGTACATACAACAAATCCAGATTTAAGAGTTAAAATGCTCGGAAATAGATTTGCAGGGTCAGTGTATGACAGAATGAAGAAGCTTGCAGATGCAGGAATAGAAATGCATTGCCAAATAGTACTTATACCAGAAGTTAATAATGGAGAAGAGTTAAAAAGAACTATTACTGATTTATATGAGTTGTATCCATCAGTTGCAAATATTGCAGTAGTACCAATTGGAGTTACTAAATATAGAGAAGGATTAGTTCAAGTAAAAACATTTACTAAAGAATCAGCAAGAAAAGAGTTAGAAATGGTTATGGAATTCCAAAAGAGATTTATGGAAGAAATAAATGATCCATTTGTAAGATTTTCTGATGAGTTTTATTTAGTCTCAGGTATAGATGTACCTGAGGAGAGTTTTTATAATGGATATGAGCAAATAGAAGATGGAATTGGTATGATTAGATGCTTTAGAGAAGCCATAAACTATACTGCTCAAGATTTAAATAAAAATATAAAAGGAACTTTTTCAGTTCCAACTGGAAAGCTTGCTTTTGATGAGGTAAGCAATGGGATGAAGAAGTTAATGGAAGTTAACCCTAATATTAAAATAGATACATACAAAATTATTAATCATTTCTTTGGAGAAACAATAACTGTTGCAGGTCTTCTTACAGGAACAGATATTATAGGACAATTAAAGGGGAAGATTAATAGCGAGTACTTAATTATGCCTAATAATATGTTTAGAAAGGGATACGAGTTAGGGCCAGCTGAATATATTATGTTAGATGATACAAAGATAGATGATATAGAAAGAGAATTAGGCGTTAAAGTTCTTGTATGCGATCATACAGGAGAAGATATAGTAAGCATAATAAATGATGCATGTCAGGAGGAAGAATAATAATGGCAAAACCAATAGTAGCTATAGTTGGAAGACCAAATGTAGGTAAGTCTACATTATTCAATAAATTAGCAGGAAAAAGAATTTCAATAGTTCAAGATACACCAGGTGTAACAAGAGATAGAGTATATGCAGAAGCTGAATGGCTAAATCATACTTTTACTATGATTGATACAGGTGGTATAGAACCAGAAAATCAAGATATAATAGTTAAACAAATGAGAAGACAAGCAAATATTGCGATAGAAACTGCTGACGTTATAATGTTTGTAGTTGATGGTAAGGAAGGTTTAACTGCAGCTGATAATGAAGTTGCTACAATGCTTAGAAAATCAAAAAAACCAGTTGTATTAGTTGTTAATAAAATTGACAACTTAAAAGATGAAGAAAATGCTTGGGAATTCTATAACTTAGGTATAGGTGATCCAGTTGCTATATCAGCAGGTCAAGGAAAAGGTCTTGGAGATATGCTTGATATGGTAGTATCTCACTTTAATTCTATTGGAAGCAAAGATGAAGAAGAGGATGACATAAAAATTGCTATGATAGGTAAACCTAATGTAGGTAAGTCATCATTAATAAATAGATTATTAGGTGAAGATAGATTAATAGTATCTGATATAGCTGGAACTACAAGAGATGCTATAGATAGTAAAATTGAAAATGAAATTGGAAAGTTTACTTTAATTGATACTGCAGGCCTTAGAAGAAAGAGTAAAGTTAAAGAAGAAATTGAAAGATATTCAGTTATTAGAACACTTGCGGCAGTTGAAAGAGCGGACGTTTGTATATTAATGATAGATGCAACAGAAGGTGTAACAGAGCAAGATGAAAAGATTATAGGATTTGCTCATGAGTTAAATAAGGCTATAATGGTTATAGTTAATAAATGGGATCTTATTGAAAAAGACGATAAGACAATGGATAACTATAAGAAAGACTTACAAAGCAAACTTAAGTTTATAAAGTATGCTAAGTTCTTATTTATATCAGCCTTAACAGGACAAAGAGCTCATAAGGTTCTTGAAGTTGCTAAAGAGTGTTATGATAATTATGATAAGAGAGTTGGAACTGGTGTATTAAATGATGTTATTAGTAAAGCTATATTAATGAAAGAGCCACCAGTTGTAGCATTAAAAAGATTAAAGATATACTATGCTACTCAAGTAGCTACAAAACCACCAAAGTTTGTATTCTTTGTTAATGATGTAAATGCAAGACATTTCTCATATGAAAGATATTTAGAGAATCAATTAAGAGAAAATTTTGATTTCAGTGGAACTGGAATACAAATAGAATATAGGGAAAGAAAGGATAGTTAGTTATGAGTAAAGTGACTTTTTTAGGCGGAGGAAGTTTCGGGATTTCTTTAGCTATTTTATTAGCAAACAAAGGAAATGTAGTAGCGGTATACGATAGAGATAACACTGTTGTAGAGGATATTAATATAAACAGACGAAATGATAAGTTTATTAAGGGATTAGATGTGCCTAAAAATGTTACGGCTTATAATACTTTGGAAGAAGCTATTATAGATAGTGATTATGTAGTATTAGCTGTTCCATCTCATGTAATAAGAAGTGCTTCTAGAAGTCTTAAAGGATTAATAGATGAAACTATACCTGTAATTTGCATTGCAAAGGGAATTGAAGAAGGTAGTAACAAAACATTAGTTGAAGTTATTGAAGAAGAGATTAAAAATCCTGTTGTAGTATTATCTGGACCAAGTCATGCAGAAGAAGTTGCATTTAATATTCCAACAACTGTACTTACTTCATCTAAGGATATGAAAGTAGCTGAAGAAGTTCAAGATTTATTTATAACTAAAACATTTAGAGTATATACTAATGATGATTTAGTTGGAGTTGAAGTTGGAGGAGCTGTTAAGAATATTATAGCCCTTGCTGCTGGTGTGTGTGATGGTTTAGGATATGGAGATAATACAAAGGCGGCATTAATGACAAGAGGTATGGCTGAGATAGTAAGGATAGGTACTAAGCTTGGTGGAAAAATTGAAACATTCTTAGGACTTACTGGTATGGGAGATTTAATAGTTACTTGTACTAGTATGCATTCAAGAAATAGAAGAGCTGGTTACTTAATAGGAACTGGAAAAACTAGAGAAGAAGCTGTAGAAGAAGTAGGAATGGTTGTTGAAGGAATAAAAGCTTGTTATGCATTTTATAATTTAAAGGAAAAGTTAAATATTGAAATGCCAATAACAGATGCTCTGTATAAAGTTCTTTTTGAAGGTAAGGATGCAAAGAAAATGGTTGCTGAGCTATTAGAAAGAGATAAAAAAGCTGAAAATTATTAGTAAAAAGGTGAAATTGCAATTGTGTGATTTCACCTTTTTTTATTAGAATTTATCAGATATAATTGGATTTTTATTTAGTATTACTATTAAATCAGTACAGCGATAAAAATAAGATTGTGTTATGTAAAAATAAAATTTAAAAGTACATCATAAATAGTTAGATTATAACATATTGTTAAGTATATAGATACTTAAGAAAAAAGTTAACTTTAGTAAAAGATTCTAAAAATCAAAATTTTGATTTAGGGGAATAAACTTAAAAAAATAGTATACTTTTTTTTGATTAGGAATATATATATAGTGTTAAAAATAAATAGGAGGGTGTACTTATGGGCGATTTCAACATATATAAGGATATTGCAGAAAGGACTCAAGGTGACATATACTTAGGGGTTGTTGGACCAGTTAGAACTGGAAAGTCTACATTTATTAAAAAATTTATGGACCTTATGGTTATACCAAAGATTGATAATGCTTATAAAAAGGAAAGAGCTAAGGATGAATTGCCACAAAGTGGATCAGGTAAAACTATCCATACTACTGAACCTAAATTCGTTCCAAATGAGGCTGTAGAAATAACTATTGATGAGGATATTAAATTAAAGGTTAGACTAGTAGATTGTGTGGGGTATATAGTTAAAGGGGCTTTAGGATATTTAGAAGATGAAGAACCTAAGATGGTTAATACTCCATGGTATGAATATGAAATACCATTTGAAGATGCTGCTGAAATAGGGACAAGAAAAGTTATAACAGATCATTCAACTGTTGGACTTTTAGTAACTACTGATGGTAGCATTACAGGGATAGATAGAGAGGAATACTTAGAGGCTGAAGAAAGGGTAGTAGAAGAACTTAAAGCAATTAACAAACCTTTCATAGTTGTACTTAATACTAAAAACATAAACTCTCCTGAAACAGATGCATTAAAGGATGAACTTGAGAAGAAATATGATGTAGAAGTTCAAGTTATGGATGTTTATAATATGACAGAAAAAGATATTGAGAATTTATTTAAGCATGTACTTAAGGAGTTCCCTGTAAAAGAAATAAATATAGACATGCCTATTTGGGTTGAAAACTTAGAGCCAGAACATTGGTTGAAAAAAGAATTTTTTAAGATTGTTAAGGGAATGTGTCAAAGTGTAGATAAAATAAGAGACATAAAATTAGCCTTTAGTGATGCCAAAGAAAATGAAAATTTAAGTGCATCAGATTTAAGTGAAATAAACCTTGGTGAAGGCACTGCAAGAATATTACTTAAACCAAGTGAAACTATTTTTTATAAAGTACTTAGTGAAAATTGTGATAGTGAAATTGAAAGTGAGAGCGATTTAATAGCTCTTATGAAAGATTTAAATATAGCAAAACGTGAGTATGATAAAATTAAAGATGCTTTAGTTGATGTTAGGGAAACGGGATATGGACTTGTTGCACCTCAATTAAGTGAGATGAAATTTGAAGAGCCTGAAATAGTTAAACAAGGAACTAAGTTTGGAGTTAAATTAAAGGCTAGTGCACCATCATTACATTTCATTAAAGCAGATATTAAAACTGAAATTAGTCCAATAATGGGATCAGAAAAGGAAAGTGAAGAGCTAGTTAATGCTCTTATGGAGCAATTTGATAAAGACCCAGTATCATTATGGCAAAGTAATATGTTTGGTAAATCTTTAGAAGTATTAGTTAAAGAAGGATTACAAAATAAATTATATAAGATGCCAGAAGATGTTCAGGTGAAAATTCAAAAGACGCTTCAAAAGATTATTAACGAAGGAAATGGCGGTTTGATTTGTATAATTCTATAACATAAACATAACCTACTACTAAGAATAATAATTAGTAGTAGGTTATTTTTTGTGTTATAAATAAGTTAAAAATTAACTTATTTCGTATTTTAGTGTAGAGTACATTATTATTTGAATAGAATATATTAAGCAGAGATAGTATTATGCTTAATATATTATAGTGAAGAGGGATAGTATGGAAAGCAGATTTTGTACCTATAAAAGAGTAGGGTATTTAAGGCAAAAAGTAGCTAATGAGTTAGGTATAGAGTTTACTGGAGCAATATATGCATCCCCAGGAGTGCTTAAGCATATTAGAAAGAGGCATGGTAGGCAATTTGATAGAAGGACTAGGGAAGGCATTCTTGAGTGGATGAAAAAGATATTAGAGGAACCTGACTATATTGGTATTTATAAAAATGAAGGGGGACAGACTGCTTTAGAATTTATTAAGAGAGTTTATACTAATTTGCTTTTGGGGGTAGAGATAGATGAGGAACATCAGTATATCTATGTAACAACAATGTACCCAATAACTGATAAGAAGATAGAAAACAGAATTTATAGTGGTAAGTTAATTTATATTAAAGGAAAAAAATAATTTATTTGATATAATTTTTGGCAAAATGTATAATATGTAAATAGAATAATATTGCGCACCACATGTAAGCGAAAAAATGAAATATTTATTTTCCGGGAACTGTGAAATTTTTACCTAGAATTTATATAATTGATTCTGTAAAATTAGCTAAAGTTTTTAAACTCGCTGTTAGCTCAAACAGTAAAAACTTCTTTACGCTAATTTTACTACATCAATTATTAAATTCTACGGCTCAATTTCAATGTTCCCTCCAAATTAATATTTCATTTTTTCTTTTTCCATGTGTTTGCTTATAACACCACCTTTATAGTTAATGTTTTCTGCTACAAATTTTTCTGGTATGATAGCTAATTTGTATATTAATATTATTAGTTTATTTAAAGATCAGTAATTCATAATATAAAATATAGCAAAAAGTCGTTAACTTTTAAGGTGATTGCGTAGGAGATTGTATCTTTTAGCTTTAAAGCCAGTGATAAAGAAAAATTAATGATATTATTGGAAGGAATATTGTAATTAAGTTTTAGAATTTAATTGTTTCTGGAAAAAACAATATAAATTCTTAACGAAAATTACATAATTCATGGAGATAATATCATTAATTTTCGGTATCACGGCATTCAAGCTCTAACGAACAATTTAGTAATATTGAGATAGTAGATGAGGAATATAAAAAACTGGAGGAGAAAAATGAAGAAAATAGCAGTAGTATTTAATGGTGGAACAATATCAATGAAGGTAGATGAAAGAATAAAAGCTGCTGTACCAACTTTGACTGGAGAAGAGATAATGTCAATGGTTACAGGAATAGAGGAGTTTGCAGACATAGAATCATATAGCTTTTCAAGTCTTCCATCACCACATATGACTTTTAAAACTATGTTAGAGTTAAGTAAATTTACTAAAGATTTATTAGATAGAAATGATATTGATGGAGTTGTAATAACTCATGGAACTGATACTTTAGAAGAGACTGCATATCTTTTAGATTTAACTATAAAAAGTGAAAAGCCAGTTGTAATTACTGGAGCTATGAGAAGTGGATCAGAATTAGGTTATGATGGACCATCAAATTTAGCAGCATCAATTTGTACTGCTATTTCAGATGATGCAAAAAAAAGGGGAGTGCTTGTTTGCTTTAACGGTGAGTTAAATTCAGCATCAGAAGTTACAAAAGCAAATTCCATGGCGTTAAATGCTTTTAGAACTCCTAATTTTGGACCTATTGGAATAGTTGATAATAATAAAGTTATGTTTTACAGAGAAACTAAAAGTACTGAAAAATATTATGTAGAAGAAATAAAAAGCGATGTTGCATTGATAAAATGTGTTGCAGATATGGATTCTTCATTTATTGATTTTGTAATAGATAAGGGGTATGGTGGAATAGTTATTGAAGCACTAGGAAGAGGAAATGTTCCTCCTAAAATGGTAGGTGGAATAAAAGCCGCTTTAAATAAAGGAATACCTGTAGTTGTAGTTTCTAGATGTTTTGAAGGAAGAGTTCATGAATCTTATGGTTATGAAGGGGGAGGGAAGATGCTTAAAGATTTAGGCGTAATTTTTGGAGACACTCTTCCAGGACAAAAAGCAAGAGTAAAGTTAGCTTTAGCAATAAATAGTACAATAAGTAAAGAGGAAATTAAGAAACAATTCTAATAGCACTGATATTACATAATAAAATAAATATTAACAATTTGTGAACAAAACATTGACATTGAATCTAATAAGGCTATAAACTATGATATAGCAAAAGAAATTTATTTAATATATATAAATTAGAGTTAATAATCCATATAAGGTAGGGAGAATAATATGATAAGGAGCATGACTAGCTTTGGAAGAAGTAGCAGTGAAGAAGGTGAAAAAAGAGTTTTTACTGTTGAAATGAAAAGCGTAAATAGCAGATATTTAGATATAAATATCAGAATGCCTAAAACCTTAATTTCTTTAGAAGAAGAAATAAGAAAAATGATAAGTAATTCACTTAACAGAGGAAAAGTTGATGTATTTATTAATTTAAAAAATTACAATGATGGCAGTGGAATTCCAAAGGTTGATATTAATTTAGCTCAAGGATATTTAGAGTGTCTCAAGGAAATAGAAACAAAATTAGGTGTAAAAAATGATGTTTCAGTAATGCAAATTGCAAGATTTCCAGAAGTGATTACAGTAGTTGAAGAAGAAGATAAAATTGAAGAAGTTTGGAAAGAACTTAAACCACTTATAAGTGACTCTTTAGATATGATGCTTGGAATGAGAGAAGTGGAAGGTAATAAGTTAAAAGAAGATATTTTATCTAAAGTTTTTGTTATAGAAGAATTAGTTTCAAAAGTTGAAGAATTTGCAGACACTATCCCAAAAGCCTTTAAAATGAAACTTGAAGAAAGAGTAAAAGAGCTATTAGGAAATGTTGATATAGATGAAAGTAGAATTGCTATGGAAGTTTGCATGTTAGCAGATAAAGCAACTGTAGATGAAGAAATAATAAGACTTAGAAGTCACATCAACCAAGTTAGGGAAACTTTAAATTTAAAAGAGCCAATTGGTAGAAAACTTGATTTCATAGTTCAAGAAATGAATAGAGAAACTAATACTATTGGTTCAAAATCTAGTGATATCCAAATGACTAATATAGTTATTGATATAAAAAATATACTTGAGAAGATAAGAGAACAAGTACAAAACATAGAATAATAGGAGGATAGTAATGGGAATAAAGTTGATAAACATTGGTTTTGGAAATATAGTTTCAGCTAATAGACTTGTTGCAATAGTTAGTCCAGAATCAGCGCCGATTAAAAGAATAATCCAAGAAGCTAGAGATAGAGGTATGCTTATTGATGCAACTTATGGAAGAAGAACAAGAGCTGTTATAATAACTGATAGTGATCATGTTATATTATCAGCAGTTCAACCAGAAACTGTTGCGCATAGATTAGTAGTTAAAGATGAAACTGTAGATGAGGTTGATGAATAATGAAAAATAATAGAGGACTATTAATTGTAATTTCCGGTCCTTCAGGTGCAGGAAAGGGAACAATATGTAAAGCGCTTTTAGAAAAGCGTGATGACTTATTTATTTCTGTTTCTGCAACAACAAGAAGTCCAAGGGTTGGGGAAGTAGATGGTGTAAATTATCACTTCTTAACTAAAGAAGATTTTATTTCTAGAGTAGAAAGCAATGATTTCTTAGAGTATGCTGAAGTACATGGGAATATGTATGGAACTCCAAAGTTTAAAGTGGAAGAAATGTTAGCTGAAGGAAAAAATGTTATTTTAGAAATAGATATTCAAGGTGCTTTAAAAGTTAAAGAAAACTTCAGTGAAGGGGTATTTATATTTATATTACCTCCATCAATGGAAGAACTAAAGCAAAGAATAATTAAAAGAGGTAGCGAAACAGAAGAGTCATTAATGACAAGATTTAAAAATGCATATCAAGAAATAAATTATGTTTCTAAGTACAATTATGCAGTAGTTAATGATGAAGTTGAAACGGCAGTTAGTAAAATAGAAGGAATAATTGCCGCAGAGAAATGTAGAGTAGATAGAATAAAGGATACAATATTAGATTCTAAGGAGGGCTTAATTCATGAACAACTCTATGATTAATCCATCAGTGGTGGACTTATTAAAAAAGGTAGAAGATAGATATTCACTAGTTATAGTTACATCAAGAAGAGCAAGACAAATAATAGACGGAAATGAACCATTAACATCAAATCCTTCAAAGAAGCCATTAACAATAGCAATTAACGAGGTTAATGAAGGATTAATTAGTTATCATAAAAATAATGAAGGAATAAAGTAATCATGAGTAAATGTGTTGTTATTGGCGTTACTGGAGGGATTGCAGTTTATAAAGCCTTAGATGTTATCAGTGCTTTAAGAAAAAAGGATATAGAAGTTCATGTTATCATGACTGAAAGTGCATCTAAGTTTGTAAATCCATTAACATTCCAATCTATTAGTCAAAACATGGTTGTTACTGATATGTTTGCAGAACCAAAGGCTTGGGAAATTCAACATATATCATTAGCTCAAAAAGCTGATTTAATGTTAATAGCTCCAGCAACAGCAAATATAATAGGAAAAGTTGCAAATGGTATAGCAGATGATATGTTATCTACAACTATAATGGCAGCAGCTAAGGCTAAGGTAATATTTGCACCAGCTATGAATACTCACATGTATCAAAATAGAATAGTTCAAGGAAACATAGAAAAGCTAAAAGCTTATGGATATGAATTTATTGAACCTGCTAGTGGAAGATTAGCATGTGGAGATATTGGTATTGGAAAACTTGCAGATGTTAATACAATTGTAGAAAGAGTATTATCAGAGTTAAGTGATAAAGAACAAGATTTAAAGGGGAAGAAGGTGCTTGTAAGCGCTGGACCAACCATTGCTCCTATTGATCCTGTAAGATATTTAACTAATAGATCAACAGGAAAAATGGGTTATGCTATAGCTGAAGAAGCTAGAGATAGAGGTGCAGAAGTTATTTTAGTTTCAGGACCTACAAATTTAAATCCACCAAAGAACGTAAAAATAATAAACATAAAAACTAATGAAGAAATGAAAAATGAAATTTTTAATAACTTTGAATGGGCAGATATAGTTATTAAATCAGCAGCTGTTGCTGATTATAAGCCTAAACAATATAGCAAAGAAAAAATCAAAAAGGGTGAGGGTGATTTAAATATTTGCTTAACTAGGGATAATGATATATTAAAATCTTTAGGAGATATAAAAACTCACCAAATTTTAGTTGGATTTGCAGCAGAAAGTAATGATGTCTTAAAGAATGCAGAAAAAAAACTAAAAAACAAGAATTTAGATTTTATAGTTGCAAATGATATTACATCCTCTGATACTGGTTTTGGTAGTGAAGACAATAAAGTAGTTATTATTTCAAAAAATAATGAAAAGTTAGAGCTAGAAAAAATGAGTAAAAAAGAAGTTGCAAGTAATATATTTGACATGATTTTAGAAAAGCGCTAATTGCGCTTTTCTTTGTATACAAGAATGTTAAGAAAATGTAATTATTCAATGAACTCTTATGAGTTTAAATTTAATTGTTAACTTTATGTATAGCAATTAATGTAGAGTGAGGGTGATAAATTGAATTTATATGCTGAAATAATATTAAATTCAGAAGCACTAGAAATTGATAGACCTTTTACATATAAGATTCCAGTAGAGCTTGAGGAAAAAGTTCAGGTAGGACAAATAGTAAAGGTTCCATTTGGAATGGGCAATAAAACATCAGAAGGTTTTGTGCTTTCAATAAAGGAAGAAAATGAAGTTAACATAAGTTTTAGAGTTAAGAAAATTTCTTCAATAGTAACAGATGAGCCTATTATAAATGAGGATGATATTAACCTTATTAATTTTTTAAGAGAAAAGTATTTGTGTAAATATATTGATGCATTTAGATTACTTATTCCTGTTGGAATTATGAAAGGTGCTAAAAGTAAAAGAAAAAAGGTAATAGTATTCAAAAGTGATGATTTAAGTTGTATACAAAAACCTGATGGATATATAGATATTATTAACTTTTTAAGGGAAAATTCAGGTAAGTATACAAAGAGTGAGCTTATTAATGTTAATTCAATATCTCAGTATAAATTAAATAAATTAATTGAAAAAGAATTATTAGTAGTAGAAGAAGAGACTGTTTTTAGGTATAATAATAGAACTTACAATATAGATTATGAAAAAGAGTTAACATTTGAGCAAAAATATGTTCTTGATGAATATAATAATTCTGATAATAAATTATTTTTACTTAAAGGTGTTACCGGTTCAGGTAAAACAGAAGTATATATGAGAATGGTTGAAGATGTATTAGAAAAAAATCAGTCAGCTATAGTTTTGGTTCCTGAAATATCATTAACACCTCAAATGATTGAGAGATTTAAGGGCAGATTCGGAAGAAATGTTGCTTTATTTCATAGTAAGTTATCTGATGGGGAAAGATTCGATGAGTGGTTTAGAGTAAAGGAAGGTAAGGCTAAACTTGTAGTAGGAGCAAGAAGTGCTATTTTTTTACCATTAAAAAATCTAGGACTTATTATTATTGATGAGGAACATGAAAATACATATAAATCAGATCAAAATCCTAAATATCAAACTAAAGAGGTTGCAGAATTTTTAAGTAATCAAAAGGAGTGTAGAGTAGTCTTAGGATCAGCTACACCAACGATAGAAACTTATTATAGAGCTTTAACAGGGGACTTAAAATTATTAGAATTAAATTCAAGAGTTGATGGTAAAGCTATGCCTCCTATGAAAATCGTTGATATGAGAAGTGAATTAAGAAGTGGAAATATATCTTTATTTAGCAGAGAACTTTTTAGAGATATTCAAGAAAAACTTTCTAAAGGAGAGCAGATAATATTATTCTTAAATAGAAGAGGATTTTCTACTTTTGTATCCTGTAGAAGTTGTGGATATGTATTTAAGTGTGAGGAATGTGATATTTCTATGACGTATCATAGAAGTGGAATGCTTGTTTGTCATTATTGTGGAAAAACAAAAAGATCTCCAGAAAAGTGCCCAAAATGTGATAGTAAATATGTTAAGTTTTTTGGAGCAGGAACTCAAAGAGTTGAGGAAGAGGTAAAAAAATACTTTAAAGATGCTAGAGTTTTAAGAATGGATGTAGATACTACAAGAGGTAAAGACTCTTATGAAAATATCTATAACTCATTTAAAGAGGGAAAAGCTGATATTCTTATAGGAACCCAAATGATCTCAAAAGGTCTTGATTTTAAAAAAGTTACTCTTGTGGGTGTATTAGCAGCGGATATGTCTATAAATATACCTGACTATAGGGCGGCAGAAAGAACTTTTCAAATAATTACTCAAGTTGCAGGAAGAGCAGGGCGTGGAGAAAAGCAAGGTAAAGTAGTAATACAAACATATACTCCAGAACATTATAGTTTAGAATATGCTGTTAATTATGATTATGAAGGGTTTTATGAGAAGGAATTTACAGTTAGAGCATTAATGAAATATCCACCCTTTGGTAAGATATTATTAATAAATGGGATATCAAAAAAAGAGGAGTTATTGAAAAACTTTATGCATAAAATATTTAATGTGATAAAACCACTAGCTGAAAAGGAATTAGATGTTGATGTTTTAGGACCAATACCATGTTTAGTATCTAAAGTTAAAGAAAATTATAGATGGCAAATTGTGATGAAAGGTGAATTTGAATCAGAATTTGCTAAAAAAATTAAAGAACTACTTTATGATGAGAACAAGAACGTATATAATGATATACGAATAAGTATGGATATAAATCCAAATAATTTATTCTAGGAGGAGATAAAATGGCAATTAGAACTATTAGAACTAAGGGAGACGATGTTTTAAGAAAGAAGTGTAAAGAGGTTACTGAGATAACTAAGAGAGAAATAACTCTTATTAATGATATGGTAGATACTATGTTTGAAGCAAATGGTGTTGGATTAGCTGCACCACAAGTTGGAATACTTAAGAGAATATTTGTTATAGATATTGATGATGAGAATGGAACAATGGTATTTATTAATCCAGAAATTTTAGAAACTAGTGGAACTCAATGTGGAGAAGAGGGATGCTTAAGTGTACCTGGAGAGTTTAGTGAAGTAGAAAGACCTAATTACGTAAAGGTTAAGGCACTAAATGAAAAAGGAGAAGAATTTATTTTAGAAGGAGAAGGATTATTAGCAAGAGCTATATTACATGAAAATGATCATTTAAATGGTGTTTTATATGTAGATCTTGTAAAGTAGGAGGTATTTATAAATGAAAATTGTATTTATGGGAACTCCTGATTTTGCTGTTCCATCATTAGAAGCTTTAATAGAAAAGTATGGAGTAGAGGCTGTTTTTACACAGCCTGACAGACCTAAAGGAAGAGGTAAAAAAATGGCCTTTTCTCCAGTAAAAGAAGTAGCTATAAGACATGATATAAAAGTATTTCAACCAGAAAAATTAAAGGATGACAGAGAAGCTATAGAATATCTAAAGGATCTTAAACCAGATTTTATAATAGTAGTTGCCTTTGGTCAGATATTAACTAAAGAGGTTTTAGATATTCCTAAGTATGGTTGTATAAATTTACATGCATCACTGCTTCCTATGTATAGAGGTGCAGCACCACTTAATTGGGTTGTAATTAACGGAGAGAGAAAATCAGGTAATACAACTATGCTTATGGATGTTGGATTAGATACTGGTGATATGTTATTAAAAGATGAGGTAGAAATAACTGAAAACATGACAGCTGGAGAGTTACATGATATATTAATGGTTAGAGGGGCAAATCTTTTAATAGAAACAATTGAAGGTGTTGCCAACGGTACTATAAAAGGTATAAAACAAGAAGGTGAAACTTGTTATGCAAAAATGCTTTCTAAAAATACTGGTAAAATATCTTGGGATAAGAGCGCTATAGAAATACATAATTTAATTAGAGGTCTTAACCCATGGCCAATTGCACATACTACATATAAAGGTGATAATATGAAGATATATGAATCTGAGGTTTTAAATGAAAATAGTAATAAAGAACCTGGAACTATATTAAATGTTAATAAAACCGGTATGAAAGTTAGTTGTAATGAAGGTGTTTTACTAGTTAAAAAAGTTCAATTCCCTAATGGAAAGCCATTAACTATTGAACAATATATAAATGGTAAAGATATTGAGGTTGGTTGTAAATTGTTATAATATGAAAGGGGAAGTTTTATGTTTTATCCAGGATTTTATTTTGACAGAACTATGATTTTGTTGCTACCTGCAATAATAATTGCATTTTGGGCACAATCAAAGGTAAGTGGAACATATAGAAAATATAGAACTATAAGGACTATGAATGGATATACAGGTGAAAATGTTGCGCGAATGATGCTTGATGCAGCAGGTCTTTATGATGTACCTGTAGTTGAAATTAGAGGTGAGTTAACAGATCACTATGATCCAACAAGGAGAGTTGTACGATTATCTAGTGATATATATCATGGAGCAAGTATAGCATCGGCAGGAATAGCAGCTCATGAAGTGGGGCATGCAATACAGCATAAAGAAGCATATAAGCCTTTAGTATTAAGAACATCTATAGCTACAGCTGTTAATTTTAGCAGTCAGGCATCAATTGTTATATTTATGATAGGTTTACTTTTTAGTATTCCACTACTAACAAATATAGGAATTATATTTTTTACAGTAGCAGTAATTTATCAATTAATAACATTACCAGTAGAATTTAATGCTTCAAGAAGAGCGTTAAATATATTAGAGGGTAGAAATATATTATATGGTAATGAGGTTAGTGGGGCAAAAAGTGTATTAAGTGCAGCAGCAATGACATATGTAGCAGCGGCATTAATGTCAATTTCACAATTAATAAGATTAATTGCAATTAGTAATAGAAATAATGATTAAGAGGTAACGTATGAATAGTAGAGAAGTAGCATTAAACATAATTAACAGAGTTTTAATTGAAGGAGCATATTCTAATTTAGTTTTATCTAATGAATTAAATGAATCTGACTTAAATGAAAAAGATAGAGCTTTAGTAACAGAACTTGTTTATGGAACTATAAGAAGAAAGAAAACATTAGATATGATAATTTCTAATTATATTAAGGATATATCTTTAATGGATGAAAGAGTATTAAACATATTAAGAATGGCTATATATCAAATGCACTTTTTAGATAAGGTTCCAGAATTTGCAGCTTGCAATGAGGCAGTTGAACTAGCAAAGCAAATTTCAGTTCAAGATTCAAAGTTAGTTAATGGAATATTAAGAAGTTACACTAAAAATCCCGATGATATGGATGTAAAAGATAAAATTGATAGATTAGTATATCAATATTCTTATGAGCCATGGTTTATAAGAATGATGTATAAACAATATGGAGAAGAAAATGGAAGAAAGATTTTATCAGGATTAAATGCAACACCTAAGGTAACAGTTAGAGTTAATGCAAGTAAAGGTGATTATGATGAAGTTTTTGAAAGACTTGAAGAAATGGGATATGATGTAGAAGAAGGATATGCTTGTCCTGAAGCTATCATAATAAAGGGTGGAAGCTCTATCGAAAATAATGAGTTATTTAAAGAAGGGTTAATTACAGTTCAAGATGAAAGTGCGATGCTTGTATCACCTCTTTTAGATTTAAATCCTGGAGATGTTGCATTAGATCTTTGTGCTGCACCAGGAGGAAAAACAACTCACATAGCTGAGTTATTAGAAGATGAAGGAAAGGTATACTCTTTCGATTTACATGAAAATAAGCTATCTTTAATCAATGAAAATTTACACAGATTAGGGTTAAATAATGTAGAAGTAGAGGCTATGGATGCAACAAAGTTAAATTCTAAATATGTAGCATGTGCTGATAAAGTATTGATAGATGTACCTTGTTCAGGGCTTGGTATAATAAGAAAGAAACCAGAAATTAAGTGGAATAAATCAAGAAAATCACTTAAAGATTTAGTGCCAACACAAAGAGCAATAATGGAAAATGCTTGGATGTATTTAAAGAATGGCGGAACTATGATTTACTCAACTTGTACATTAAATACTGAAGAAAATCAAGATAATGTAGAGTGGTTCTTAAATAAATATAAAGATGCAAAAGTAGAAAAGATATTCTTAGGAAATATGGATAATTTCATTTACAATAATGATGGTTCTTTAACAATATTACCAAATGAATATATGGATGGATTCTATATTGCTAAGATTTCTAAAAAGTAGTAGGTGAACAAATGTATAATATTTTAGATTTTACATTAGAAGAATTACAAAGCTGGATGAAGGAAAATGGTGAAAGTGCTTTTAGAGCAAAGCAAGTTTTTTCTTGGATTTATAAGGCGGTATGGAACTTTGATGATATGAAGAACATACCTGGTGCTTTAAAGGATAAGTTAAAGGAGAATTTCACTATTGAAATTCCTAAAATTGTAGAAGTATATGAATCTAATGTAGATGATACTAAAAAGATTTTATTATCAATGAAAGATAATAATTTAATAGAATGTGTTCTTATGAAATATAAACATGGAAATTCAATTTGTGTATCTACTCAAGTAGGTTGTAGAATGGGGTGCAAATTTTGCGCCTCTACAATCGGAGGTAGAATAAGAGATTTAAGTGCTGGCGAAATACTTTCAGAAATAATGGTAGCACAAAAATTCTTAGGAGAAAGAATTTCAAATGTTGTTTTAATGGGAAGCGGAGAACCATTAGATAACTATGATAATGTAGTTAAATTCTTAAATTTGGTAAATGCTGAATATGGATTAAATATAGGTCAAAGACATATAACATTATCTACATGTGGAATAGTACCTAAAATAAAAGAGTTAGCAGATTTAAATTTAAGTATTACATTAGCAATTTCATTGCACGCATTTAGTGATGAAAAAAGAAAAACAATAATGCCTATAGCTAATAAATATAGTATTAATGAAATATTAGAAGCTTGTAGATACTATATGGATAAAACAGGGCGTAGAATTACATATGAATATTCTTTAGTATCTGGAGTTAATGATGGAAAAGAAGATGCTAAATCTTTAGCAAAATTATTGAAGAATATGAGTTGTCATGTTAATTTAATTCCAGTTAATGAAATCAAAGAAAATGAATTGAAAAGACCAGCGAAAAAGACTATAGAAGCTTTTGAAGAAATATTAAAATCACAAGGTATTGAAGTTACTGTTAGAAGAGAAATGGGAACAGACATTAATGCTGCTTGTGGGCAATTAAGAAGAAGTTATCTAGACACTCAAAAATAAAGGGGAGAAGAGAAGAAATGGTGGGTATAAAAAGTGATGTAGGTATAGTTAGAAAATTAAATGAGGATTATGCTGGGTATATTGAAGAGGAAGAATATAAGTTATATGTTGTAGCAGATGGTATGGGAGGTCATAATGCTGGAGAAGTAGCTAGCGAAATGGCTGTAAATGCTGTTAAAGCATATGTTAAAGAAAATTATAAAAATGAAGGTAGTAACGTACTTGAAAATGCTATATTTTTTGCAAATGAAAAAATATATGATAAAGCAATAGGTGGTTTGGAGTACAAAGGTATGGGAACTACTTTAGTTGCTGCCTTAGTGTATGAAGATGAGGTTATTGTTGCTAATGTTGGGGATAGTAGTTGTTTTGGTATTATTGGTAACGATATTATTAAAATTACAAAAGATCATTCTTTAGTACAAGAGCTTATAGATTCTGGAAGTATAACTGAAGAAGAGGGAAGAAATCATCCTAAAAAAAATATTATTACTAGAGCATTAGGAACTAATAATGTTGTTAAAATTGATATATTTAAAATTGATATAAACACTTATGATAAGTATTTGTTGTGTACAGATGGATTATCTAATGAGGTTTTAGAAGAAGAAATATTAAGGGAAATAAATAATATTAATGACTACAATACTGCCTGTGACAAGTTAGTTTTATTAGCAAAGAATCGAGGGGGAAGAGATAATATTACGGTCTTGCTATTTGGAGGAGAGGTGTAGAGATGATCGGTGAAGTATTAGGAAATAGATATGAACTGATAGAAAAAATAGGTGAAGGTGGGATGGCTATAGTCTATAAAGCTAGAGATAATAAGTTAAGTAGACTAGTAGCTGTAAAAATTCTAAAAGTAGAATTTGCCAATAATAAAGATATTTCAGATAAATTTAAAAAAGAAGCAACAGCTATAGCAAATTTTTCAGATGCAAATATAGTTAATGTATTAGATGTTGGTCACGAGGAAGAAGGAAATATAGACTATTTTGTTATGGAATATGTTGATGGTAAAACATTAAAAGATTTAATAGTTGAAAATGGGAAACTAAATTATACAGTTGCCATTAGCATAGGAATTCAAATAGCAAAAGCTTTAGAATGTGCTCATAGAAATAATATTATTCATAGAGATGTAAAGCCTCAAAATATATTAGTTACTGAAAATGGATTAGTAAAGGTTACTGATTTTGGGATAGCTAAAAGTTCAACGTCAGCAACTATAACTAACACAACAACAATAATGGGGTCTGCACATTATTTATCACCAGAGCAAGCTAAAGGTACATTTGTTGATTTAAGATCAGATATTTATTCTTTAGGAATAGTTCTATATGAAATGGTAACAGGATTACTTCCCTTTGATGGTGAATCTCCAGTTACAATTGCTTTAAAGCATATTCAATCAGAACCTATTGAACCTAAAAAATATAATATTTCTATACCAGATAGTTTAAATAATTTAATAATGAAGTCTATAAGTAAAGAAAGTGTAAATAGATATCAAAATTGTAGAGAGTTGATAAATGATTTACAAAAGATAAAAGAAAATCCTAATACTACTATTGGTGCTAGAGCTAATTATGATGATGGTAGAACTATAGTAATGGAGCCTATTAGAACTGAAAATATTGTAAATAAAGAGGCAAATGTAACACCTAACAAAAATTTATATTCTAAATCTGATTTCGAAAATGATTATGAAGAGGATGATGAGGAAGAAGATGATGATTTCTTTGAGGCAAAAAATAAATCAAAGAAAAATAAGCGCAATAATAAAACTATGATAATTCTTGGAGTTATAGTTATGATAATTGCATTATTAAGTGGAATAGCATTTGGTTCAGGATTATTAAGTGGGGGTGGAACCACTAATAATAAAGTTACAGTTCCTGATATAGTTGGTATGACTCTTGATAATGCTAAAAAAGAGTTACAAAAGTTAGGGTTAAATGTTAAAGTTGTAGAAACTGTTGAAAGTGATGAAGAAGAAAATACTATATTAGAAATGAATCCTACAGGAAATACAGAAGCTAAAAAGGGAGATACTATAGAGGTTAAAATTTCTGGAGGTGTAGCTAAAATAAAGGTTCCTGATTTAAGGGATTATGAAATAAATTATATAAAGGACTTATTAACTCAAAAAGGGTTGGACTGGAATATTACTGAACAATATAGTGAAAACATTAAATCAGGATATTTAATAAATCAGTATCCAGAAAGAGATACAGAAGTTACAAAGGGAACAACGATTGAACTTACTATAAGTAAAGGGCCAGAAGAAAAATTTGTATCAGTATCTAATTACTTAGGGCAAAATGTAGATTCTGTTAAGAGTGACTTAGAAGCTTTAGGATTAATAGTTATACTTGAAGAGCAAAAAACTGATAGGGAATCAGAAGATGGTGTTGTATTAAAACAATCTATTAAGAGTGGTGCTAAAGTTTCCGAGGGGGTTGAAATTACTTTAACTTATGGAAGATATACAGCACCTACTAATATAGATATTAGCCAGTATTTAAGTGTTGGTATGGCTTTAACAGATGCTATTAACTCTTTAAATACAGCTGGAATATCATATAGTATATCTGGTGGAACGCCACCTGAAAGTGATATGAGTTTATATACTGTAAAAGGCTTTACAAATAAAATAAAGCAAGGTGAAACTGTTAAAATTCAGGTTGAAAAAACTCAAAATACTGAGCCAACAGATCCAAATGAAGGTGAAGATGATAAAACAAATACAGATACAAGTAATGGAGAATCTGCAAGCACAAATGTTAATGTAGATGCAGGAAATGATACATCAAAGAACTAAAAAATGAGATTGCTTAATTTTAGGCAATCTTATTTTTTTCAGTTTCTAAAAGAAAATATTGCATTTATTTTAAAATAGTGTTTATTATAAATATGAAGAGTAAAAAGTTTGGAGGTACTATGAAAGGAAAAATAATCAAAGGAATTGGTGGATTTTATTATGTAAAAACTACTGATGGATTAATTGAATGTAAGGCAAGAGGAAAGTTTAGACATAAGGATATGAAGCCTCTTGTTGGTGATGATGTAGACATATTGATTGATAATGGTAAAGGAGTTATTTGCGATATTCATGAAAGAACGTCTGAACTTATTAGACCTACAGTAGCTAATGTAACACAAGCATTTGTTGTTTTTGCTATAAAGAATCCAGATATTAATTATGATTTACTAAATAGATTTTTAGTGTTATGTGAACACAATAATATTAAAGCAATAGTGTGTCTAAATAAGGTTGATTTAGTATCAGATGAAGAAAAAGAATTTGTTAAAAGTAAAATAAATGCTATTGGATATGAAGTATTGTTTATTAATGCTAAAAAGGGGTTAGGTGTAGAATCATTAAAGGAGAAATTGGATGGTAATGTAACTGTTTTATGTGGACCATCAGGAGCGGGAAAATCAACACTGATTAATACACTAACAGAAAAATATCATATGGAAACAGGTGAAGTTTCTGATAAAATAGGAAGAGGTAGGCATACTACTAGACATAGTGAACTTATTGATGTAGAAGATGGATACATAGTTGATACCCCTGGTTTTTCAACATTAGAAGTAACTTTTATTGAAAAGGATGAGTTGAAATATTGCTTCCCAGAATTTGAGGGATATAATAATCAATGTAAATTTAGAGGTTGCTTACATTATAAAGAGCCTAGTTGTGCGGTGAAGAGTGCAGTTGAAGAAGGGGAAATTAATAAATTTAGATATGAATTTTATATAAGAACTTTAGAAGAAATAAATAATGGGAGGAAGTATTAATGGTTAAAATAGCACCGTCTATATTATCAGCAGATTTTTCAAAATTAGGAGAGGAAGTAGAAAAGCTACATGATGCAGGAGCAGATTTCATTCATATTGATGTTATGGATGGAGAATTTGTACCTAATATTACATTTGGAATGCCCGTAATAAAGGCTATAAGAGGAAAAACAGATAAAGTATTTGATGTACATTTAATGATAAATAATCCTCAAAGATATATTGATGAATTTATAGCAGCAGGAGCAGATATAATAACTTTACATTATGAAGCAGAAAGACATTTAGATAGAGCTATACAATATATTAAATCAAAAGGTGTTAAGGCTGCAGTTGCGTTAAATCCAGCTACACCAACAATTGTTTTAAAAGATATAATTGCAAGTTTGGACATGGTTTTAATAATGTCTGTGAATCCAGGATTTGGGGGACAGAAATTTATTTCATACTCACTAGATAAAATTAAAGAAGTTAAGGAAATGGCAATAAAGGCTAATAATCCTAATATTTTAATTCAAGTTGATGGTGGAGTAGATAAAAATAATGTTAAGGATGTTATCCAAGCTGGTGCAAATGTTATAGTAGCAGGATCTGCTGTTTTTGGTGATGGAAATATAGCAGAAAATATAAAAGCTTTAAGAGGGTAGTAATGAATTGTTTAATAGTAGCTGGAGGGGTTAAGCCTAAAGATGAAATTATAAATTATTATTCAGAACAATGTGAATTAATAGTAGGAGTAGATAAAGGTTGTAACTATCTTTTTGAGGCTAAAGTAAAACCGAATTATATTGTGGGAGATTTTGATTCTTCTAATTTAGAGGTTATAGGTGAAATGGTTAGAGAAGGGGTTGTTAAATATCAGTATCAATGTGAGAAAAACTTTACTGATTCTGAAGAGGCTTTTGAATTAGCAATTTCTAAGAATGCACAAAGAATTACTTTTTTAGGAGCTACAGGACAAAGATTTGACCATACAATAGGCAACTTAGGTTTGTTATTAAAAGCTTTAAATTCAGGAATATATTCAGAAATAGTTGATGATAGAAATAAAATGTTTTTAATTAATAAAAATACTGTTGTTAAAAGAGATAATGAATATAAGTATATATCCTTTTTAGCATATAATAGTAGAGTAGAAGAATTTAGCATAAAAGGTGCTAAATATAATTTAGATAAATATACTTTAGAAATTGGAGATTCTAGAACTGTATCTAATGAATTCATAACAGAGGAAATAAGTTTGGAAATTTCTAATGGCAATATTTTAGTTGTATACTCAAAGGATTAAAATAAAAAAATAAAAATTTAAAAAAATAATCACCACTTAGCAGTTACTTGCATAATATGTATAGTAAGGAGTGGTGTTTTTATTTTAAATAAAATATTATATTTAAAATTATTTAGAGAATAGAAAATGAATGGGGGGATTAATTTTGAAAATAGTTGCTATTAAATTACCAAAATTTTTATCATCTATAATTAAATTTTTTACTAGAAAAAAATAAGTACATAGGAGAAAAATAGCAAATGCTATTAAGGATATTATGCCTTTTACTTGTATATTATTAAAAGTTAATAATAAAAAAAGCAATTGAATTAATCAATTGCTTTTTCTATTTGAACTTATATTGCTCTTTCAACCTTACCAGATCTAAGGCATCTTGTACAAACGTGAACAGTTTTTGGTGTTCCGTTAACTAAAGCCTTTACTCTCTTTATGTTAGGAGCCCAAGTTCTCTTAGATTGACGATGTGAGTGTGAGTATTGAGTTCCAGATACTACACCTTTATTACAAACTTCGCATCTTCTTGCCACTTGAAAACACCTCCTTATGTTTGAAGATAATTTCTCTTCAATAGGACAAAATAGATTTTAACATAGTTCATATAAAAAATGCAAGGCTATTTCAAAAAAATATTAAAAAAAATTATGTTATATTATTAAATGGCTAATGAATAGGATAAATTTACTTGAATTAATATATTAACTAATATACAATAAACTATATGGAAAGATAAAAAAGGAGGATTTTCTATGGTAGGATATTCAAATGACCTTGGAAGTATACATTACTCTGAAGAAGTATTAGGAAAGATAGTAGGATTATCAACAATGGAATGCTATGGTGTTGTTGGTATGGTTTCTAAAAATGCTACTGAAGGCCTATGGGAGTTAATGAGAATTGAGAATTTAAGTAAGGGTGTTAAATTAAAATTTAATGATGAAGATAAATTAATAATAGAATTATCAATAATGGTTGAATACGGAACTAAAATTTCTGTAATAGCTAATAATATAATTCAAAAGGTGCGTTATAGTGTTGAAAATTATACTGGACTAAAGGTAGCTTCAGTTACAGTTAATGTTCAAGCGGTAAGAGTCTAGGAGGTAACAGGATGAAATATGACAGAATAAACGGCCATGATTTTTATAATATGGTTGTTAATGCTAGTAATAGATTATTGGAGGAAAGTGATTTCGTTAATGCTTTAAATGTTTTTCCTGTGCCAGATGGAGATACAGGAACTAATATGTCTATGACTTTTAAGGCTGCTGTAAAAGAAATAGAGAACTTAAATTCAGAATCAATTGGAGAAACTTCAAAGAAATTAGCAAAAGGCGCTTTAATGGGAGCAAGAGGTAACTCGGGTGTTATCTTATCTCAAATACTTAGAGGTATTTCTAAAGGATTAGAAGGAAAAATAAGTGTTGATAGCGTAGAATTTGCAAATGCTTTTGTAGAAGGAAGTAAGGCAGCCTACAAAGCAGTAATGAAACCAACAGAAGGGACTATACTTTCAGTTATTAGAGCTGCTTCAGAAGCTGCTGTAAAAAGCAAAAAAACTGATATAGTAGAATTATTAAGTGAAATAGTAGTTGAATCAAAGGTAATGTTAGATAAAACTCCAGATCTTTTACCAGCACTTAAAAAGGCTAAGGTTGTAGATTCAGGTGGTATGGGATTATATATCATATTACAAGGAATGTATGATGCATTAAAAGATGGAATAAAAGCAGAAATAAAAGATATATCTGCTAAAGCTTCAACAGGAGCAAGTGCTGAAGCTATAGAAGATATAGATATTAAATTTGGATACTGTACAGAATTTATAATATTAGGAGATGCTTCTAAAGCTAAAGCATTCCAAGATGAAATTGAGCCTCTTGGTGACTCTATGATTGTTGTTGGGTATGATGATGTAATAAAAGTACATATTCATACTAATGATCCAGGTTTAGTATTATCTAAAGCTGTAGCTGTTGGTGAATTATCTAAAATTAAAATAGATAATATGAGAGAAGAGCATAGAGAAGTTTTAATGTCAAAAGAAGAATATGCTAAGGGTCAAACTGAGGAAGCAGAAGAAGAAGAAGTAACAGTAGAAAAGAAGAAATATGCATTTGTTTCAGTAGCTATGGGAGAAGGAATAACTCATGTTCTTAAGGATTTAGGTGTTGACTACGTAATTGAAGGTGGTCAGACAATGAACCCATCAACTCAAGATATGATGGAATGTATATCTAAATTAAATGCTGACCACATATTTATTTTACCTAACAATAAGAATATAATTATGGCTGCTACTCAAGCTGCAGAAATATCTGATAAAGATGTTAGAGTTATACCAACTAAGAGTATTCCTCAAGGTATTACTTGTATAACTATGTTTAATGCAGATCATGAAGTTGATGAAAATGAAGCTGCTTTAATGGAAGCATTAGAACTTGTTAAGACAGGCTCTGTAACTTATGCGGTTAGAGATACTGAAATGGATGGAATAGAAATTAAGGAAGGTAATATGCTTGGTCTTATTGAAGGAAAAATCAATAAGGTTGGAGAAGATTACTTCCAAGTGGCAGAAGAAGTTTTAGAATCTATGATCGATGAAGATAGTGAACTTATAACTATATTCTATGGTAAAGATGTAGATGAAAGTAAAATAGAAGAGTTTACAGAAAAATTAGAAGAAAAGTATGAAGATTGCGATGTTCAATTCTACAAAGGAGATCAACCTTTATACTACTTTATAATGGCTGTAGAATAATTATTTTTAATAGCACAAGAAAGTTAATTTCTTGTGCTTTATTTTTTTATGTAATATTATAAATTTATATTTATAATTTAAAGAGTAGGAGAAGTAACATGGATATATCACAAGATGTAAAATATCTAAAGGGTGTTGGACCTAAATTATTAGAAAAACTAAATAGATGTGGAATATTTACTGTTTTAGATTTACTTTTATATTTTCCAAGAGATTATGAATTTTTAAGAAGTAATATTCCTTTTAATGAAATAGATGAAGAGGATAAACAAGTATTAACTTGTGTGTGTGTTGGTATAGATAGGGATGTTAGAACTAAAACAGGAAAAGTGTTAACTGCTATAAGATTTAATTATTTAGGAAATTTAGTGCTAGGTAAGTGGTTTAACCAAGGGTTTATAAAAAATACATTTAAAGTTGGGCAAAGTTATGACTTAATGGGAAAATTTAAAAGAGTTACTAATAGACTTGAGGTTATTAATCCTATAATAGGAGTTAAACTAGCTAAGGAGAATGAAATAGTTCCTAAATATAGTTTAAAAGGGGATTTAACAGATAAAATTTTAATAAAACTTATAGGTAATTGTTTAGAACAAATAACTATAAAGGATAATTTGCCGCAATACTTATTAGAAAAATATAAAATGACTAACTTAGATTTTGCTATAAAAAATATTCATTTTCCAACAGGGAGAAGAGAGCTTGAATTATCTATAAATAGATTAAAGTTTCAAGAATTATTTACATATTCTATGAAATTATTGATGCTTAAAAAGAATCTAAGAACTAAAAATGGAATAGAGTTTAGGTTAGTAGAAGAATTAAAAGATTTAAAGGCTGCATTACCATATAGTTTAACAGATGCACAAACAAGAGTAGTAAGAGAAATTTTAAGAGATCAAAAAAGTCCGTGGCCAATGAATCGATTGGTTCAAGGGGATGTTGGAAGTGGAAAAACTGTAGTTGCACTAATTGCTATGTTCAATGTTATTAAAAATGGATATCAAGCAACTTTGATGGTTCCTACTGAAATATTAGCAAATCAACATTATTTAGAGGCTAAAAAGCTTCTAGAGCCTTTTAATATACATATTGAATTATTGACAGGAAGTACATCTTTAAAGGAAAAGAGACGTATAAAGGAGCTTATTACTACAGAGAAGCCTGTAATAGTAATAGGAACTCATGCATTAATCCAAGAAGATGTAGATTTTAAGAATTTAGGATTAGTTATTACTGATGAACAACATAGGTTTGGAGTAGAGCAGAGAAGTAAGCTTATAAATAAAGGAAGACGTCCAGATGTTATGGTAATGACAGCAACTCCGATTCCAAGAACTTTAGCATTATATGTATATTCAGATTTGGATATATCAGCTATTGATCAATTGCCTCCAGGAAGAAAACCTGTAGATACAAGATTTTTTAATGAAAGTGAAAGATTTTCCGCTTATGATTTAGCCTTAGAGGAGATAGATAAAGGACGTCAAGTTTATATAGTATGTCCCCTTATTGAAGAGGATGAGGATATGAAGCTAAATTCTGTTGAAAAATTATATAATGAATTAAGTGATGGGGCATTTAAAGGAATACCTATAGAAATTTTGCATGGAAAAATGAAGCCAAAAGAAAAAGATGAAATTATAAATAGATTTAAGAAAAATGAAACAAAGGCTATAATTTCAACTACTGTAATAGAGGTTGGGGTTAATGTTCCTAATGCATCTGTTATGATAATTGAAAATGCAGAAAGATTCGGTTTAGCACAGTTACATCAGTTAAGAGGAAGAGTTGGAAGAGGAAGTTATGAATCTTACTGTATATTAATTGCTAAAGCAAAAACTGAAAATACTAAAAAGAGAATGGAAATTATGACTACTTCAACTGATGGATTTTATATATCTGAAGAAGATTTAAAGTTAAGAGGATCAGGTGAGATGTTTGGAAGGAGACAAAGCGGAGATGAAGAGTTTATTTTAGCAAATATATATGATGATATGAATATATTAAGATGTGCAAAAAGTGAAGCAAAAATATTATTAGATTCAGATGAAGAAGAAAAAGTTAAGTTTTGTAGTGAAGTAAAAAATTCTTTAGAAAGATGGAGTAAATATATTTGTTTTAATTAAGTGAATTTCAAAATTTTAATTTGGATAAATGAACTTACTCCTATTAATGAATAGCAAGTTTCATTATAAAAATAATAAAAAAATTGTTAATAAATTAATTATATGTTAGAATTATAATGTTAATGACAAAGGAGGAAATTAAATGAGGATTATAGCAGGAAAAGCAAGAGGACGTAAGTTAATACCTCCAGCAACTATGGAAACTAGACCTACTTTAGATAGGGTTAAAGAAGCTATGTTTAGTACAATACAAAATTATTTATTAGATGCAGTAGTAATTGATGTATTTGCTGGAACAGGTAGTCTGGGGTTAGAAGCAGCAAGTAGAGGAGCTAAAGAAGTATATTTAGTTGATAAGAGCGCTGTAACTTTTCCTTTATTAAAAGAAAATATAAAAAATTTAAAATTCGAAGATTTTTGTTTTCCTTTAAATATGGATTCATATGAAGTTCTTAGAAATCTAGCTAAGAAAGGTAAGGTTATGGATGTTATTTTTATAGATCCACCTTATTGTAAAGAAATGATTCCGGAAGCAATTAAAATTATTAAGGAAAATAATATGTTATCAGAAGATGGTATAATAGTAACTAAAATAGATTCAATAGAAGAAATTTATGAGGGATATGAAGATATAAAGCTATTTAAAAGTAAAAAATATGGTAATACAACTGTTTGTTACTATAAATATATAGGAGAATAACTTAGGGAGAAGATTATGAGAGTTGCAATTTATCCAGGTAGCTTTGATCCTATTACTAATGGACATTTAGATATCATTACAAGAGGGTCAAAGATTTTTGATAAGCTTATAGTTGGTGTTTTAGTCAATATTGATAAGGTAGGATTATTTTCTATTGAAGAGAGAGTAGAGCTAATAAAAAGAGTGACATCACATTTAGAAAATGTCGAAGTTGTTAGTTTTAATGGGCTTTTAGTGGATTTGGCTAAAAAAAATAATGCAAAGGTAATATTAAAAGGATTAAGAGCTGTATCAGACTTTGAGTATGAGTTTCAAATGGCATTAATGAATTCACAGTTAGATTCAGAGGTTGAGACTTTGTTTATGACTACATCAGCAGTTAATTCTTTTTTAAGTTCTTCATCAGTTAAGCAAGTTGCTAAATTTGGAGGAGATATTAAGGGGTTAGTTCCCGATGAAATAATTGATGATGTTATTAAAAAGATTAAGTGATAAAACATAGGGGAGGATATTTTGGAAAAAGTAGAATTGAATGTTATTGAATTGTTAGAGTATTTACAAGATATGGTGGAAAGTTCACCTAAAATGCCTATAACAGGAAAGACAATTATTGATAAAAAAGAGTTTAATGAAGTGATAGATCAAATAATTAATTATTTGCCAGATCAGTTTAAAAAAGCTCAATGGGTTGTTAATGAAAAGGATAGAATTCTTAAAGAAGCTCAAAAAGAATTTGATAATGCTAAAAAAGAAACAGTTGAAATAATGAAACAAAATATTGAAACTCATGATCTTGTTAGAGAAGCTAAGATGAGAGCAAGTGAAATAATAGCTCTAGCACAAAGAGATGCTAAAGCTATTAGAATAGGTTCTAGAGAATACTCAAATGAAATTTTAATGCAGTTAGATGTTGAAATAGAAAAACAAAAAGCGCAATTAATTAAGTCTATGCAAGAATCTTTTGAAAAAGTAGCAAAAGAAATAGATGCTAATTTAACTCAAACAGGAACAATAATTAAAGAAAATATAGCTGAATTAAGAACGATGTAATTTTTTTAATAACAAAATTATTAAGGTTCCTATTAGTAAAAATGATAGAGAAAATGAAATTATTAATGAAATATTGTAATTATCAATAGTAGTAGTGGATGTATAAGCTGTATATTTTAGTGAGAAAACACTGCTTATAATAAAAGTTATGCTGAAGCTTATTACTCCTTGGATAAACTTTATAAAGCTATATTTTGCTATAGAAATATCATATTTATAGACAAATGAGCTAATTTGTGCTATTACTGATAACCCAGAAAAGGAACAAATAAAGCTTATTATGGCTAATTTAAATGGTAGTGTTAAAGGTAAAGTAGTTATAAGTTTACAGCCATTAGTAAATTCAACACTACCTAAAAAGAGTCCATAAATTGAATATTTAGGAAGATTTAAAAATTCTTCTATGTTATAAAAAACAATGCTTATATAAGTATTGTTTTTTATTATGCTTATAATTATGGAAAATAAAACTACAAAAGCACCTACTTGTAAAGTTGTATTAATTCCATTGTCTAAAGCTGATTTTAATGCAGAACCAAAGTTCACATTGATATTATTTTTAGGTAGTTCTTTCCAAGTTAAGGAAGCTTTACTATCATTTATTGTTAAAATACCTACAATGATTGAAGACAAATAATTACCAATAAGTAAAATAAAACCTAATCTTATATCACCTAACATTGTAGCTCCAATTGATCCTATTATAAACATAGGACTAGCGTTACTAGCTATATTCAAAAGTCTTTCAAATTCGCTTCTATTTATGTAGCCTAAGGAGTAAAGATCACAGCAATATTTACAACCAAGAGGATAACCGCTTAAAAAGCTAGCTACTATAGGGAATGAAGAAGATTTCGAAAGTTTAAGAGGCTTACAAAGAATTGGACCTAATATTTTTGAGTATAAGCCAACTCCGTCGTAAGAAATTAAAAGGTTACATATTACTGAAAATGGAAAAATAGTTGGAATAATTGTTTTTACAACTAGGTTTACTCCGATTAATGCAGCATCTATACAATTTTCTAAATTATATACAAAAATAAAAATAAACCCAGTTATTAAAATACACATAAAATAATTTTGGTTTTTGTTGAAAAGTTTAAATAACAGTAACAGTAGAAAAAATATGATTATTAATAAAAAAATAATACTATACATGGTAGTCCCTCCCATCTATAGTATTTATATGCGGTATACATAAGGTATTATTAATATTTTATTATTGGACTTATAAGATAATCGCTATTTGGATTTACTTTATGATTTAAGTTTGAATAAGCAGCTGTAGCTTGTATATCAAGCTTTAATAAAGGGTTATCAATAAAACGAGGTACCTTAGTAATAAGAGGAATAGAAGAGTTTGTCTTTATTAATGAAAGAACTTCTCTACCTGTTTTGTTGAATCCTAAAACTCTTGCGTAAAGGTTATTTGGATTATTTATATTTAAAAAATTATTAGAATCAAGACCAATATATATATGAGTTAGAATTCTTGAAATTTTACTATATGTATATCGCTTGCTTTTTACTTTTAGAATAAAATCCTCATAAGAATTTGATGAAGCTATTTCTTTTATTAATTTATTTTCTAGACCTTCTGTTATCTCGTAAAGATTGTTAAAATTTATACAGTTTGTTTGAATTTTATATTTAATAAATTTAAATATATCCTCATCAAAGACAAAAGGATAATTTTCATCTTGCAATTTACTAAATATTTTAAAAGATTCTTCTGGAATTATATTTTTTAATTTTTCTAAAGAATTTTTATTTTTTATTAACTCTCTAATTGCTGTAGCAGATGAAAAAGAGTTAGAAAGATTTTTATCGTTGTAATTAGAGCCTTCTCGTTTAAGCGTAGAAGGAGTAATATTGCTATTTAGTCTAAGAATAGACTTTATGTATTCAATACCTAAAATATTATTTGATGAAGTTATTATCTTGTTTATATCTTCATCTTTTAAGTATTCAATTAAGCTTTTTTCACGAGCTTTTGCAAAGGTATCACCTTTAGATAAATGTTCTTTTATGAGAGATTTTAATTTTGAATCTTCATTGACTAAAGTCTTAGAAATTTTAGTTAATTTATCTACATTTCCACACTCTGAACCAAAAAATAAATTATTTACTACACCAAGGTGATGAAGTATTGATACAGCGCCTTTTGCGAAAAATTCAGCAGATGAAACTGCGTAGTAGGTTGGAAGTTCGACAATTAAATCAACTCCATTATTTAAAGCCATTTCAGTTCTTTGCCATTTATCAATTATTGCAGGACCACCTCTTTGAACAAAGTTACCACTCATTATACAGATGATAGCATCAGCATTAGTGCTTTTCTTAGCTTCACTGAAATGATAAAGGTGTCCATTGTGAAATGGATTATATTCAGTAATTATTCCTGTTATATTCATATTTAAACTCCTTTTTGGGAAATATAAAAATATTATAGCATAGAGGAGGAAATGTAAAAGAGTTTATATAATATTTATATTATATAAGATGAAATATACAATAAAATTCAGAAAATTTATAATATAAAGAATTAATTTTTTTGGTAATTTAGGTATTGAAAAATATATAGTCATAGGAGTATAGTAATAGTGAAGATGAGACCGTACAGAATCGAAAGGGGAAATTAAACATGGAACTTATGGATAAATTATGGAATGCGGCTAAGGAAAATAAGCAAAGAATAGTTTTACCTGAAGGTGATGAAGAAAGAACTATCATTGCTACTGAAAAAATTCAAAAGTTAGGATTAGCTTTTCCAATCCTAGTTGGTAACGAAGAAAAAATATTAGAAAAAGCTAAAGAACTTGGAGTTGATTTAACTGGTGTTGAAATAATCAATCCAGAAAAATCAGATAGACTTCAAGATTATATAAATGCATTTTATGAGTCAAGAAAAAGTAAAGGTATGACTTTAGAGAAGGCTGACAAAATCGTTAGAGATCCATTATATTTTGGAACAATGATGGTTAAATTAGATGATGCTGATGGAATGGTATCAGGTGCTGTTCACACAACTGGAGATTTATTAAGACCAGGATTACAAATTATTAAAACTGCACCAGGAGTATCTGTTGTATCAAGTTTCTTTATCATGATGGTACCAGGATCTAAGTATGGAGAAAATGGTATGTTATTATTCTCAGATTGTGCTGTTAACCCTAATCCAAATTATGAACAATTAGCAGCTATTGCAATTGCAACTGCTGATACAGCGCGTAACCTTTGTAAAGTAGAACCAAGAGTTGCGATGTTATCATTTTCAACAATGGGAAGTGCTGATCATGAAATGGTTGATAAGGTTAGAAAAGCAACAGAACTTGCAAAAGAATTAAGACCAGATTTATTAATAGATGGTGAATTACAATTAGATGCAGCTATAGTAGAAAGTGTTGCAGCTCAAAAAGCGCCAAATAGTAAAGTTGCTGGTAAAGCAAATGTATTAATATTCCCAGATTTACAATCAGGTAATATTGGATACAAATTAGTTCAAAGATTTGCAGGAGCAGAAGCTATAGGACCAATGTGTCAAGGTTTTGCAAAACCAATTAATGATTTATCAAGAGGATGTAACTCAGAAGATATTGTTAATGTTGTAGTATTAACTGCAGTGCAAGCACAAGCACAAAATGCAAAGTAGTAAAATTAAACAATTTAAGAGGTGTTCAAAGATGAAAGTATTAGTTATAAACTGTGGAAGTTCTTCACTTAAGTATCAATTAATCGATATGACAACAGAAGAATCACTAGCACAAGGATTAGTTGAAAGAATAGGAATTGAAGGTTCTGTTTTAACTCAAAAGGTTGAAGGTAGAGATAAATATATAGTAAAGCAGCCAATGGCAGATCATAAAGATGCAATAAAGTTAGTTTTAGAAGCTTTAGTTGATGAGAAAAACGGTGTTATTTCTTCAATGGATGAAATTTCAGCAGTAGGACATAGAGTTGTACATGGTGGAGAAAAGTACAATAAGTCTGTTATAATTGATGCAGAGGTTAAGTCATATATAGAAGAATGCTTTAAATTAGCTCCACTTCACAACCCAGCAAACATGATAGGAATTAATGCTTGTGAAGAATTAATGCCAAATACACCAATGGTAGCTGTATTTGATACTGCTTTCCATGGAACTATGCCAGAAGAAGCATACATTTATGCTTTACCATATGAATTATACAAGAAACATGGAATAAGAAAATATGGATTCCACGGAACTTCACATAAGTATGTTTCACAAAAAGTTGCTGAAGTTATGGGAAGAGATATTAAAGATTTAAAGATAATCACTTGTCATTTAGGAAATGGTGCAAGTTTATGTGCTGTTAAAAATGGTGTATCTGTTGATACTTCAATGGGATTCACTCCACTTGAAGGTGTTGCAATGGGAACAAGATGTGGTAACATAGATCCTGCTATAGTTACATTCTTAATGAAAGAAGAAGGATTATCAGTTGATGAAGTTAATGACTTAATGAATAAAAAGTCAGGGGTTCTTGGAATATCAGGAATAAGTTCAGATTTCAGAGATATCGAAGATGGTGCTTTCAAAGATAATGATCCAAGAGCAATATTAGCACTTAAAGTATTTGAATACAAAGTAAGAGCTACAATCGGATCATATGCTGCTATAATGGGTGGAGTAGATGCTATAGTATTTACTGCTGGTGTAGGAGAAAATGGACCAGAAACTAGAGAAGAGTGCTTAAAGGGATTAGAATTCTTAGGAGTAGAAATAGATAGAGAAGCTAACAATGTTAGAGGTAAGATAAGAGAAATATCTAAGCAAGGATGCAAAGTTAAGGCTTTTGTTATACCAACTAACGAAGAATTAATGATTGCTAGAGATACTTTAGAATTAATCCAAAAGTAATTTATGTAATAAAGCTTGACTTTTAATGTGGACCTTTATATAATAAATTGTGTTTGAATTCAGTAAATTTTAGCGAGGAGTGAAATACTGCTTTAGCTTAAGTTCTACATAGTATATAATATACTATGTAAGTATAAGCAGTATGTTCAGAGTTTAAGATATGGTAATTAATTTTTCAGATTTACTATCTAAAAAGAATAGAAAAAAACAAATATCTTTATCATTCGAGTTAGAACCATTTGAATTCGAAGGAGAAGAAATTAGAGCAGTTGAAAAAGTTTATGTAGAAGGTGTTGCAATATCAGAAAATGATGTTATAGTAATAAATGCTTCTATAAAAACTAAGTTAAAATTAAATTGTTCTAGATGCTTAGATACCTTTATCTATCCAATAGATATTGATATAGAAGAAAGGTTTACAAACAATAAGGAACTTGACAGTGAGGAAATTATGTTTGTAGATGGTGATACACTAGATATTACCGAGATTATTGAAAATAGTATTATTTCAACCTTACCTATCAAAAGACTTTGCAAGGAAGACTGTAATGGACTGTGTTCTCAGTGCGGTGCAAATAAAAATGTTGAAAATTGTAGTTGTTTAGATTATGATGTTGATGTTAGGCTTGCAAAGCTTAGAGAGTTGTTTGGGGAATAAGGAGGTGTAATAATGGGAAATCCAGCTAGAAAGACATATAGAGCAAAAAGAGATTCTAGAAGAGCTCAAACTTTTAAGTTAAGCTTACCAGGAATAGTTGAATGTCCACAATGCCACGAAATGAAGATGGCTCACAGAGTTTGTAAGAACTGTGGATTCTACAAAGGTAAAGAAGTAGTTGCTTCAACTGAAGAATAAAAGAAAGTCTTATGACTTTCTTTTCTTTATATATAAAAAAATAAGGGGTGAAAGAAATGAGGATTGCTATAGATGGTATGGGTGGAGATAATGCACCACAAGCAGTTGTTAATGGAGTAGTGCAGGCTCTTAATGAATTTAAAGATTTAGAGTTTTATATAACAGGACCGGAAGAAGTAATAAAAGAGCAATTAAAGAAAGAAAATTATACAGGTGATAAAATAACTATAATAGATGCTAAGGAAGTTATATCAACTAATGAGCATCCAGTTATGGCTATAAGAAAAAAGAAAGATTCAAGCTTGTGTAAAGCTTTAAACCTAGTTAAGGAGAAGAAGTGTGATGCAGTTTTATCTGCTGGCAGTACAGGAGCCTTTTTAGCAGGGTGTAATTTTATTATAGGAAGAATTAAAGGGGTTAAGAGACCAGCGTTAACACCTATCATGCCAGGTAAAAATGCACCCTTTATGATTGTAGATGCAGGGGCTAATGTAGATTGTAAGCCGGAGTATTTAGTTCAATTTGCTCATATGGGAAGAGAATATTATAAAGGCGTATTAAATGTAGAAAATCCGAGTATAGGATTGGTTAATATTGGTGCTGAAGAAGAGAAAGGTAATGAATTAACTAAAAATACATACCAATTATTAAAGAGTGAAGAAAGACTAAATTTTATAGGTAATGTAGAACCAAGAGATGTTACGTCAGGGGATACTAATGTTCTTGTTTGTGATGGTTTTGCTGGTAATACAATTTTAAAAATGTATGAAGGAACGGCATCTACTCTTTTAAATATAATTAAAGATGAAATACTTTCTTCTGGTGTTAAGGCAAAGGTTGGAGCTCTTTTATTGAAACCTGTATTTAAAAGTATAAAGAAAAAATTCGATTATAAAGAATATGGTGGAGCGCCTTTTTTAGGTGTTGATGGAATTTGTATTAAAGCTCATGGTAGTTCTGATGGGAAAGCATTTAAAAATGCTATAAGACAAAGTAAACAATTTTATGATAGCAAGGTTTTAGATAAGATTAAAGAAGAATTAGAACTAAAAGCTTAGTTTTTAAAACTACTGATAAGTTTTAATATATTTTATTATACATTAGACAAAATTAAAAATTTTATTTATTAGTTGTTTTGATAATAAATATAAGTAATGTATATTGACGATAATCAAAATATATACTATTATCTAAATGGGTGTGTTTAGGAGGTGAAAGAATGTTTGAAAAGATTAGAGAAATCATTGCTGATAAACTAAGCATTAATGAAGACGAAATAACTATGGATTCAGCATTTTTAGAAGACTTAAATGCGGATTCTTTAGATATAGTTGAACTTATAATGGCTTTAGAAGATGAGTTAGATATGGAAATTCCAGACGAAGATGCAGAAAACTTTGTAACTGTTGGTGATGTAGTTAATTTTGTAAAGTCACATGTTGAGGAATAAATAAAATCCCGCAGTATTTGCGGGATTTTATTTATAAATATTTTAATTAAAAAAGTGAATAGTTTATTCTTGAATTTGTTTATATAAGCAAGTTGAAGAATAAACTTGAAGGAGTGTAAACAATGAATAATTTCTATCAGAAAGAAGCTGAAGATATAATAGGAATTAAGTTTAATGAACCTAAATTATTAATTACAGCTTTAACTCATTCATCTTATGCTAACCAACATAGAGATGAAGAGTATAATGAAAGATTTGAATTTTTAGGAGATGCCATTCTTCAAGTATGTATTACTGAATATTTATTTTTAAATTATAAAGAAAAAAGTGAAGGAGAATTAACCAAGATTCGTAGTTTAATTGTTTGTGAAAATTCTTTATATGAAATAGGGAAATCTTTAAATTTAGGTTACCTATTAAGAATGAGTAAAGGTGAGGAATTAACTGGAGGAAGAGAAAGAGTATCTTTAATAGCTGATGCTGTAGAAGCTTTAATAGCTGCTATATATCTAGATAAAGGATTAGAGTTTACAAAAGATTATATTATAGGTAGATTTGAGGATATAATAAAGCGTGCAATAAACAATGATATAATATTAGATTATAAAACTAGATTGCAGGAATATCTTCAAAAAAATGGAGAGATATCTATAGTTTATGACCTTATTAAATTTGAAGGCCCTCCTCATAGAAGAAAATTTTATACTAAACTTATAATTGATAATAATGAGTTAACTTGTGGAGAAGGATATAGTAAGAAAGAATCAGAGCAAAATGCAGCAAAAGCAGCTTTAAAGGTTTTGGAGGGAAAGAATGAGTAAGAATTACTACATAATTCCTGTTTTTATTTCTCATCAAGGTTGTCCACATCAATGTGTTTTTTGTAACCAAGATAGAATAGCTGGAAAATATGAAGAAGTTTTTGCAAGTGATGTTAGAAAAATTATAGATGAATATTTAGAAACTATAAATAGCAATGGAGCTACTATAGAAGTATCATTTTTTGGTGGAACATTTACTGCAATTGATGTTAACAAGCAAAAGGAACTCTTAGAAGTTGCTAAAGAATATAAAGAAAAAGGTCTAATACATAAAATAAGACTATCAACACGACCAGATGCTATATTACCTTATATTTTAGGATATTTAAAAGAATATAAAGTTGATATAATAGAACTTGGAGTTCAATCGTTAGATGATGAAGTTTTAAGAAAGGCTGGAAGAGGACATAGTGTTAATGATGTAATAGTTGCATCTAAACTTATTAAAGAAGCTGGATTTATTTTAGGTCATCAAATAATGCCAGGATTACCAGGAGATAGTTTTGAAATTGATATAGAAACTACTAAAAAATCAATTGAAATGAAACCAGATATATGTAGAATATATCCATCACTAGTTATTAAGGATACACCTATGGAGGATATGTATAATAGAGGAGAGTATATTCCATATTCTTTAGATGAAGCTGTATATATTAGTGGTGAAATGCTTAAATTATATAATGATGCTAAAATTAAAGTAATTAGAATTGGATTACAACCTACAGATACTATTACTACAGGAAAGGATATAGTAGATGGACCTTTTCATCCAGCTTTCAGAGAGTTAGTGGAAGGACACTTAATTTGTGAAACTTTAGATAAAAAATGTCCAAAGGAAAAGGATATTATAATTGAAATTAATGAAAAAGATGTTAGTAAATTATATACTAATAAAAAGCAGTATTTTAAAGCATTTTTGGCTAATAGAGATGGTAAAGTATATGTTAATACTAACAATAAGATAAAAAAGGGAAGAATTAAGTTAACAATTATTGAGAAGAAAGAAGAATTTAAAATATAATTGTGGTAATTAAAAGTTTAGCACTTAAAAGAATAAAGAGATAAATTTAGGTGGCAAGGGGCAAAGGGTATATAACAAGATAAGTAGTATTCTTGTTTGTGAACTTTGAATCTTGTCATTGTTTTATTGATATTTCTTTAGCTTTGCTATAAACTAAAAAAAGAATGGAGTGTGAGTTATTATGAAAGCAAAGACAAGAGAAAAAATGATGTATGTAATTACTGTTTTTATGCTTATAGTATTTTTAGTAAGTTTATTACCAGTTTTTATATAAAAAGATAAGGAGTGTATTTATGTTTTTAAGGTCGCTTGAGATACGTGGGTTTAAATCTTTTGCAGATAAGACTGAATTGAGGTTTAAAAAAGGAGTAACTGCAGTTGTTGGGCCTAATGGTAGCGGAAAAAGTAACGTTTCTGACTCGGTAAGATGGGTGCTTGGAGAACAAAGTGTCAAAAATCTTAGAGGAGGTAAAATGGAAGATGTTATTTTTGCGGGAACACAATTTAGAAAACCCTTAGGGCTTGCACAAGTATCTCTTACTTTAGATAACTCAGATGGAACATTATTAACAGATTACAATGAAGTAACTGTAACTAGAAGAATATTTAGATCTGGTGAAACAGAGTACTTAATTAATAATCAAAAATGTAGATTGAAGGATATTACTGAATTGTTTATGGATACAGGTATAGGTAAGGAAGGATATTCTATAATTGGACAAGGTAAAATTGATGCAATATTAAGTGGTAAGCCAGAAGAAAGAAGAGCTTTATTAGAAGAAGCGGCTGGAATTGTTAAATATAAGTCTAGAAAAGAAGATGCTGAAAAAAGGTTAGATAATACTGATAGTAATTTAATTAGAATTAGAGATATAATAGCAACTTATGAAGAGAGACTTGAGCCGTTAAGAATAGAAAAAGAAAAGGCAGTAAAATATAAAACTTTAGCAGAAGAGTTAAATATTAAGGAAGTTTCTATATTAGTTAATCATATTGATAGAGTTTCAAGAGATATAGAGGGTTTATCAATTGAAATTGAGAAAAGGCAAGAGTCAATAGATGAAAAAAGAGAAAAGCTTAAAGTTCATAAAGATGTTTTAGATGAATTACAAATAAAAATAGAAAATATAGAAAAGAAAAATAAATTAGAAAAAGAAGAGTATTATACAAAAAAAGAAGAAGCTACTAATCATATAAGAGATATTGAACTTTTTAAAGAAAGAGTTAATAATTTTAAAGAGTTAATTGAGAAAGAAGAAAAAGAAATAACAGTTTTGAGAGATAATTTAGAAAAAGTTATCTTAGAAAAGAAAGATTTAGAAGATAAGTTAAATGAAAAGAGTAAAGAAAGCAAGGATAAAGGCTTTGAAATTAGAAATGTAGAAAAATTAATCGATGAGATAAATATAAAAATTGATAAAATAGAAAAAGAACTTAATGTTTTGAAAAATAACGAATTTGAAATTGTATCTAAAAATTCTGATATTAATAATAAAATTAAAACTTTGCAGAAAGAAATAAATGATAAAAATAATATACTAGAAAATTTAGATAAATCAATAGTTACTTTAGAGGGAAATTTAGCTATTAATATAGGTACTATAGATGAAGTAAAGCTAAAACTAACAAATACGAAGGAGAATATTTCTAGATTAGAAGAGGAAGTAGTATCTGTAAGGAGAGAATTATCTAAAACACATTCTATTTTAAATAATCAAGATAATAAACTTAAAATGTTATCAAAAAAAATTAATGAATCAGAGGCTACCCATAATACTTTAGAAAATTTAGAAAAGCATTATGAAGGATATAATAGAACTGTTAAGAGCTTAATGGAACATGTTGAAAAAGGAAGAGTTCAGGGAATAAAAGGTATAAAAGTACTAGGTGAAATTTTTGAAGTTGAAAAGAAATATGAAATTGCCATTGAAATAGCTTTAGGGGGATCAATATCTAATGTAATAACAGTTAATGATACTGATGCAAAAAATTTAATCTCATATTTAAAAAGTAAAGGGTTAGGTAGAGCTACATTTTTACCTTTAAATATTATTAGAGGGAAGAAGCTAGATGTAGCTAATGATATTAAAAGTGCTAATGGATATATTGGAATTGCTTCAGATATTTTAAAATATGATGTAAGATATAAAGGTGTAATAGAATATAATTTAGGTAGAACTATAATTGCAGAAAATATGGATTGTGCACTTAATATATCAAAAATAGGTAGACATAATTATAAAATAGTAACTTTAACTGGTGAAGTAATTAATCCTGGAGGAGCCTTAACTGGAGGTAGCATCCAAGGTAAAAATGCTAATCTTTTAGGAAGAAAAAGAGAAATTGAAGAATTAGCTCAAAATATATTAAAACTAAAAGAAGATTATAATAATGAAGTCTCTAAATTTAATGAAATAAAGCTAAAAATAAAGCAATTAGATGATGAGATATTAAATAAAAGAGAAGAGGTTCATAGTAAAAATATAGAGTTAACAGTACTAGAAGGTGAAATAAAAAATCTTGTAAATGATGGAGATAAGTTAAGCAGAAATATTGAAAATTCTAAAAGACAAAAAGAAGAAAATAATAATATAATTAAATTATTGCTAGAAAAATTAGAGAATAAAAAAGAAGAACTTAACAAGTTAGATGTTAAAAGTGCAGAGAGAAAAGAAAAGGCTAAATTAATTGAAGAAGAACTTGTTAATAATAATAAAGAAAGAGATGCTTTAAAAGAAAAGTTAGTTAATTTAAAGGTTAATAATGCAACTTTAGAAGAAAGTCTTCAAGGGCAAAGAATACAATTATCTTCTAAGAATTTAGAAATAAGAGAAAAAGAAAATAAAATAAAGCATTTACAAAATGAAATTTTTGTTAAGCATAATAATATTAATTCTTTATTAGAAAGTATTAAAAGTAAAGAACATATATTAAGAGCAATAGAAAAAAGAGTTTTAGAGCTAGAAAACTCATTTAGAGAAGATGAAGTTATTAAGGTTGAACTTAAGGAAAGCCATAAGGCTAAGGAAAGTATAACTAGTGAAATAATAGAAGTAATAAGAGTTGAAGAAAATGAGTTAAACAAAAGAGCAATACAACATGCTAAAACAGAAAGTGAGCAAGAGGCCTTTTATAATAGACTAAATAGCGAATTAAATTTAACTCTTGCCGAAGCTAAGGAGATAGCTATTAGTGTTGAAAATATAAATACACTTAAAGATGAAATTTTTATGTTAAAATCAAAGATAGCAGCTTTAGGAACTGTAAATTTATCGGCTATAGTAGAATATGACGAAGTATGTGAAAAGTATGAATTTATGTCATCACAAGAGTTAGACTTGCAAAAAGCGAAGGAAGAACTTATTGAAGTTATAAATGAGATGACTATTCAAATGCAAGAGTTATTTAAAGAGAATTTTAAAATATTAAATGAAAATTTTGGAGAAACATTTAAAGAGTTATTTAAGGGAGGAAGTGCAGAGCTTATTTTAGGTGGAGATGACGTTTTAAGTTCTAATATAATAATAAATGTTGAACCACCAGGTAAGAAGCTTCAAAATATAAACTTAATGTCTGGAGGAGAGAAGGTTTTATCTGCAATTGCTTTATTATTTGCAATATTAAAAATGAAACCAACTCCATTTTGTATACTTGATGAAATAGAGGCGGCTCTAGATGATGCTAATGTTTATAGGTATGCAGAGTTTTTAAAGTCTTTCTCAGAAAATATTCAATTTATAGTAATAACACATAGAAAAGGAACAATGGAAGCTAGTGATGTAATGTATGGTATAACCATGGAAGAAAAGGGGATATCTAAAGTAGTATCAGTAGACTTGTCGGAGAATTAGGAGGTAACAATATGTTTGGTAAATTATTTAATAATCTTAAGAATGGATTAACAAAAACAAGAAATGCATTAACAGATAAAATAAATGAGGCTTTAAATTTAGCAGTAACAATTGATGAGGATTTATATGAAGAGTTAGAAGAAATACTTATTATGGCTGATATAGGTATGGATACTACAATGGAGATCATTGAAAGATTAAAAGATAAGATTAGAAAAGAAAAAATCAATGATGTTGAATTAGTTAGACCAGCTTTAAAGAGTGTAATTGCTGAAATGATGATAGATAACACTAAAGAAAGCTATGAAGAGAAAAATAGAAAAGAAGTTATTTTGGTAATAGGTGTAAATGGAGTTGGAAAAACTACTAGTATAGGTAAATTAGCAGCTATGAATAAAGAAAAAGGTAAAAAAGTTTTATTAGCAGCTGCTGATACATTTAGAGCAGGAGCTATAGATCAATTAGTTGTTTGGAGTGAAAGAGCAAAGGTTGATATAGTTAAACATGAAGAGGGATCAGACCCAGCAGCAGTTGTATTTGATGCAATTAATGCTTCAAAATCAAGGGGTGTAGATTTACTTATTTGTGATACAGCAGGTAGATTACATAACAAGAAAAATTTAATGGATGAATTAGGAAAAATTAATAGAGTAATAGATAGGGAACTTAGTGATGCTAACAAACAAACATTATTAGTATTAGATGGAACTACAGGACAAAATGCAGTAATTCAAGCTAAGCAATTTATGGAGGTATGCCCTATAGATGGTATAGTTTTAACTAAGCTTGATGGAACTGCTAAAGGTGGAGTTGTAATTTCTATTAAGAATACTCTTAAAATACCAGTTAAATATATAGGTGTAGGAGAAGGGATTGACGATTTACAAGAGTTTGATGCAGAGAGCTTTGTAGAAGCATTATTTTAGTTAGTACTTAAAAAGATATTTATGGTAGTTTATAAAAAATATATTTTTTAAATTATTTATACATTAAATTTATATATTGAATTAATAAAAATAAATTATAATTATTTTTATATAACTTATAAATTTTATAAACATTAATTAAAAAATTTTGTTGCGAAAATTTGTATTAATCATTAAAATATCTATAGATACCAAAGTGATATATTAAAACTTCATAGGAATAGTAGGAGTTTAGCACTTAATTTTAGGAATTAAAAATAAATTAAAAGTGTTAAGTAAAAATACTTGACACCTAATTATTATTCTGTTAGAATCTCATGTGTGGGTAAGGTGATATGCATGGAAGATAGAGTTGAGATTTCCTTATTAATGGATTATTACGGTTCATTACTTACGGAAAAACAAAAGAATATCATGGAGCTATATTACAATGAGGATTTATCCTTAGCTGAGATTGCTGAATTAAACAATACGAGTCGTCAAGCGATTCATGACCTAATAAAAAGATGCTATAAACAATTTCTAGCCTATGAAAGTAAATTAAATTTGCTTGAAAAGTCTTTAGAAAGAGAAGAAAAGATTGCGAAATTCTTGGATGAAGTTAATGAGAAATACTCTTTGATGGATGAGGATTACATAAATTACAAAGAAACTCTAGAAAATTTATAGGCATAGGAGGGTTAACATGGCTTTTGAAGGTTTAGCTGATAAGTTACAAGAAACGTTTAAGAAACTTAGAGGCAAAGGTAAATTAGGCGAAAAAGATATTAAAGAAGCCATGAGAGAAGTAAAACTTGCGTTATTAGAAGCTGACGTTAACTTTAAAGTTGTAAAAACTTTTGTTAAAAATGTTAGTGAAAAATGTGTTGGTAGTGAAGTTTTAGAAAGCTTAACACCTGCTCAGCAAGTCATCAAAATTGTTAATGATGAACTTACAGATCTTATGGGAGGTAGTGAAAGTAAAATCAACTTCTCTAGTGTTGGACCAACTGTTATTATGTTAGTTGGACTTCAAGGAGCTGGTAAAACCACAATGGCTGGTAAACTTGCACTACAATTAAGAAAAGATAAAAATAAAAAACCTTTATTAGTTGCCTGCGATATATATAGACCAGCAGCAATTAAACAATTAGAGGTAGTAGGAAAGCAAATTGACATTCCAGTTTTCCAAATGGGTGATAAAATTAGCCCTGTACAAATTGCCAAAGAAGGTATAAAATACGGTAGGGAAAACGGAAATAATGTTGTAATTATAGATACAGCTGGTAGACTTCATATAGATGAAGAGCTAATGACTGAACTTAAGGATGTAAAGGCTGAAGTTAATCCTTCAGAAATCTTACTTGTTGTTGACTCAATGACAGGACAAGATGCTGTAAATGTTGCAGAAACATTTAATGAAGCTCTTGATATCTCAGGAGTTATATTAACAAAACTTGATGGAGATACAAGAGGTGGAGCTGCTTTATCAATTAGACATATGACTCAAAAACCAATTAAATTTATTGGTGTTGGGGAAAAGATGAATGATTTTGAAGTATTCCATCCAGATAGAATGGCTAGTAGAATTCTAGGTATGGGTGATGTACTTTCATTAATCGAAAAAGCTCAAGAAGCAATTGATGAAAAAGAAGCTAAAGAGTTAGGTCAAAAGATGATGGAAAATGACTTTACTTATGATGATTACTTAACGGCTATGGAGCAAATGAAAAAGTTAGGTTCTCTAAGTAAAATCATAGAAATGATACCAGGAGTACCTAAGGAGATGAAGGAAATTGACTTTGATGCTGGTGAAAAACAATTAGCAAGGGTAAAGGCAATAATCTATTCAATGACTCCTAAGGAGAGAAAAAATCCAAAACTTATAGTTGGATCTTCTTCAAGAAAGAAGAGAATAGCTAATGGTTCTGGTACATCATTACAAGAAGTTAACAAACTCATAAAAGGACATGAAATGATGAGAAAGCAAATGAAGCAGATGAAATCATTGACTAAAAAGTCCAAGAAAGGTTTATTTGGTAAATTACCTTTTTAAGAGTTTATATATATAATCCTTTAAAGGAGGTGAAATTAATGGCAGTAAAAATCAGATTAAGAAGAATGGGTGCTAAGAAAGCTCCTTTCTACAGAGTTGTTGTTGCTGATTCTAGAAGCCCAAGAGATGGAAGATTCATCGAAGAAATCGGGTACTACAATCCAATAACTGAACCAGCTGAAATCAAAATCGATGAAGAAAAAGCTACAAAGTGGATAAACAATGGTGCACAACCTACAGATGTAGTTAAGAGACTATTCAATACAGTAGGACTTAACAAGTAATTTTTAGGAGGTGAACTCTGCAAAATACATATACAAATTAGTACATAGTATTTGCAGACTCTTATGAAAGATTTAGTTGAAATAATTGCTAAATCCTTAGTGGATAATCCAAATGAAGTTCATGTAAATGAAATTCAAGGAGAGCAAGACTTAATTCTTGAGTTAAGGGTTGCTCCTGAAGATATGGGTAAGGTAATCGGTAAGCAAGGTAGAGTAGCGAAAGCTATTAGAACCGTAGTAAAAGCCGCAGCACTAAACGAAAATCGAAAAGTAGTAGTTGAAATTATCGATGTAAAGAGTTAGGAAATTCCTAACTCTTTTTTTTCGATAAAAACTGGCGTGCCTCCGGGGAAGATACATATATTGGAATTGATCTGGAGAGAAGTAATAATTATTTTGCTAAAATATAAAAAGTTTGATATAAATAATATAGGAAAAAAATTAAACTAACATAAGAGGTGAATTTGGTGAGTAAAAATTTAAAAGTAGGGAAGATAGTAAATACTCATGGGTTAAAAGGTGAAGTTAAGGTTATTCCATTAACAGATGATATGAGAAGATTTGATGATTTAGAGTATGTTTTAATTGAAGGTAAAGAAGTTGAAATAGAAAAGTGTAAATATCAAAAGGATAGAGTTATAGTTAAGCTTAAAGGAATAGACAAAATAGAGGATGCAGAAAGACTTAAAGAAAAGTTTATGGAAGTAGAAAGAGAAAATGCAGTTGAGCTTGAAGAAGATTGTTATTTTTTAGCAGATTTAAGAGAATGTACAGTTTTTGATACTGAAGGAAAAGAACTTGGTAAGATCTATGATGTTATACAGACTAAAAATAATGATGTATATTGGATTAGAAAACCAAAAGAGCTATTAATACCTGTATTAAAGAGTATAGTAGTGGATATAAATATAGATGAAAGAAAAATTACAATAAGACCAGTAGGAGAATGGATGGATGAAGATTAGTATTCTAACTCTATTCCCAGAAATGTTTGATATTTTTAATCATAGTATAATAGGGAAAGCTCAAGAAAAGGGATTAATATCAATTGATACTTTAAACATAAGAGATTATACATTAAATAAGCATAAAAAGGTTGATGATTATCCTTATGGTGGTGGTGCTGGTATGGTAATGGCAGCACAACCAGTTGTAGATTCTATAAGAGCTTGCAAAGAAAAAAATAATGGGAAAGTGATTTTTTTAGGACCAAAGGGTAAAACTTTTAATCAAAAAGTGGCAGAAGAGTTATCGAAAGAAGAAAATCTTATTTTTCTTTGTGGACACTATGAAGGTATAGATGAAAGAGCTTTTAAAGAAGTTGATATGGAAATTTCTCTAGGTGATTTTGTATTGACTGGTGGGGAAATGGCAGCTATTCCTGTTATTGATTCTATTTTAAGATTAGTATCTGGAGTATTAAATAAATCTGAAAGTCATGAAGATGAATCTTTTTCTGAAGGATTACTTGAATATCCTCAATATACACGACCAGAAATTTTTGAGGGGGAAAGTGTTCCGTCAGTATTATTATCAGGACATCATGAGAATATAAGAAAGTGGAGAAGACTTCAATCATTAGAGATAACAAAGGAAAGAAGACCGGATTTATATAAGGATATAGTACTTACAAAAGAGGATAAGAAATTATTAAATAGCAAAAAATAATAACTTGAAATATAAAAAAACTTATGTTACAATAACTTTTGTGCTAGTACGGGCGTTCCGCTGTCAAAGAATTTGTTAAGAGCGTCAATTATCAATTTAGGAGGGAATGCACAATGAACGAAATATTAAGAGCTATAGAAGCAGAACAAATGAGAAATGACTTACCAAACTTCAATGTTGGGGATAACGTTAAATTACACGTTAAAGTTAAAGAAGGTAACAGAGAAAGAATCCAAATGTTCGAAGGTACTGTTATTAAGAGACAAAACGGTGGTTTAAGAGAAACTTTCACAGTAAGAAGAGTTGCTTACGGTGTTGGAGTTGAAAGAACTTTCCCAGTTAACTCACCAATCATCGAAAAGATGGAAGTTACAAGAAGAGGTAAAGTAAGAAGAGCTAAGTTATTCTACTTAAGAGATAGAGTAGGTAAGGCTGCTAAAGTTAAGGAATTATTAACTAGATAGTTTAAAGTTAATAAAGATATTAAGGGACTTAGTATTAAGTCCCTTTTTGTTTGCAATAATATAAGTGAGATTCTAAATCTTGATTTAGTTAATCGAACTTGCAACTCTGAAGTTATGAAGAGTTGTTTCATATAAAAATAATTCTTAAGAATAAATAATATATATTAAAAAAAGGAGGATGAATTATGGCTACTATAAATTGGTTCCCAGGGCATATGAAAAAAACAAAAAGGGAAATACAAGATAATTTAAAACTTGTTGATGCTGTAATAGAAATTAGAGATGCGAGAATTCCTAGAAGTTCTGCAAATCCAGATATAGATAAACTTTGTGCAGGTAAGCCACGATTAATTTTATTAAATAAAAGTGATTTAACAGAAGCTAAAGTAACTAAAGATTGGATAAATACATTATCTAGTGAAAATGTTAAGGTCTTAGAAGTTAATTGTTTAAAAGGTCAAGGATTACAACAAATAAAGCCAGCACTTTTAGAGCTATTAAAAGAAAAGCATGATAGAGCAAAAGCTAAGGGATTAGTTAAGTTCATGATGAGAGTAATGGTAGTTGGTGTTCCAAACTGCGGTAAATCTACATTTATAAATAAGATGGCAAGAAATAATATTGCTAAAACTGGAGATAGAGCTGGTGTTACAAAGAGTAAGCAATGGATAAAAACATCATTCGATATGGAGATGTTAGATACTCCAGGGGTATTATGGCCTAAATTTGAAGATGAGAGAACAGCTTTAAATTTAGCATTTACAGGTGCGATTAAAGATGAAATAATGGATATAGAAGAATTAGCATATAAGCTTGTTGAAAGACTTCAGGAATATTATCCAGATAGATTGATAGAAAGATTTGGAATTGAAGAAATACAAGAAAATCCATTAGATAACCTTGATGCTATTGCTAGAAAAAGAGGGTGTATAATGGCACGTAATGAAATTAATTATAATAGAATTGCTGTTATGCTTATTGATGAATTTAGAGGTGGAAAACTTGGGAAAATTTCTTTAGAGCGTCCAGATGATGTTTTTGAAGAAGAAGAAGTTATAGTTAAAGAAGAAACTGAAAAAGAGAGAAAAAGAAGAATAAGAAAAGAAAAGAGAAGCGAAAAGAAAAAGGAAAAAAGATAATGGATATATTAACTACAGATATTAGCAGTTTAAGTTTTAAAGTTGTTAAGGAAAAGGTAGATGAAATAAACATAAATGAAGCTTATAATTCTAAAGAGTTAATTGAAATTATAAATATATTAAGAAGTGATAAAAGAAAAAATATTAATAGTTTAGGTGATAAGCTTCAAAAAGCTAAAGAAAAAATAGAAAATGAAATTAAAAGAGTTAGAAATATGTATAACTTTGATAAATCATTTGAGGGTTATAATATTATTGCAGGTGTAGATGAGGTTGGAAGAGGACCTTTGGCAGGACCTATAGTATCATGTGCAGTAGTATTAGATTTAAATGTTATAGATGAAGATTTAATTTTATGGATTAATGATTCAAAAAAATTAAATGAAGGAAAAAGAGAAGAGTTAGCAACTATAATAAAGGAAAAAGCATTAGCATATTATATATCATCTCGTGATTCTAAAGAAATTGATGAAAGAGGAATAGGTGTTTGTAATAATGAAGTTTTTTTTGAAGCTTGTACTAACTTAAAAGTAAAGCCAGATTTAGTATTATCTGATGGATATACAGTAAAGGGAATACAAATTCCTAATAAATCAGTAATTAAAGGAGATACAAAGTCTGTATGTATTGCAGCTGCATCTATAGTAGCTAAAGTTTATAGAGATAATTTAATGAAGGAATATGCTAAAAAATATCCTTATTATGGTTTTGAAGAAAATGTTGGTTATGGAACTACAAAACATATAGAAGGAATAAAAGAGTATGGACCTACAGAAATACATAGAGTATCATTTTTAACTAATATATTATCTAATAACAAATAGTTATAATAATTTAAGCTGATAATACAAAACTTATAAATAACGAATTTTAATTAATATAATCTAAATGCATCTTTTATGTGATTTACCTTAAAAGATGCATTTGTGTTATTAAAAATAACTTCAATAATATCATATCGAACATTGTAATTGTAATATTTTTTATATAATAAATAAATTTGAGATAATTTTATAATTTGTTTTTGCTTATAGTAGGTAACAGATTCTATTGGATTTCCAAAGGAGTTTGTATACCTGCTTTTTACTTCACAAAAAATTATAATATTATTTTTTCTACATATTATATCTATTTCACCATATTTATTTCTATAATTTATATCTAATATATTATATCCATTATTAATAAGAAAATCACCAGCAAGGGTCTCACCATAATTTCCAATTGCTTTATTATACTTTTTCATATTTTCACCTCTAATAATAATGATAGACTTTATGATTTTTTTTATTCAAATTAGGTTAAATAAGTAAATCTATGTCAATAATGAAAAAGGAAATATGGAAAAAAGGAAAGGGTTGATATAAGAAATGGCTTTAAAAATAACTAGTGCTACACATAGAGGATTGGATGGTGTATTAATAAGTGTTGAAGTTGATATAACTAGAGGAATTCCTAGTTTCAATATTGTTGGATTGCCAGATACATCAATTAAAGAATCTAAGGAAAGGGTTAGATTAGCAATAGTAAATAGTGGATATGAATTTCCGTTAGGTAGAATTACTATAAATTTAGCTCCAGCAGATGTAAAAAAAATAGGTAGCCTTCTAGATCTACCTATAGCACTTGGAATATTAATGGTATCAGGACAAATTGAAGAAAAGTCATTAGATGAGTATATAGTGTTTGGAGAACTTTCTTTAAATGGTGAATTAAAAGGGGTTAAAGGGGCGGTACCAATTATTTTTGAGGGTGATAATAAGAAAAAGCAAAATTTCATTTTTCCACTTGAAAATTTGAAAGAAATGAGAAGTTTTGTCTTAGGAAACTTTTTTCCTTTTAAAACACTAAATCAGGTAATATCATATATACAAAATGAAGATTTACTGCCATATAAAGGAGAAAAAAAGAGAGAAAATAAAGAGATTTTTATTAATAGATTTGAAGATATAATGGGGCAATATACATCAAAAAAGGCTATGGAAATTGTAGCAGCAGGTAATCATAATATAATGTTGTTTGGTTCTCCTGGTTCAGGTAAAACAATGTTGGCAAAAGCACTGCCATCTATATTACCACCTATGACCATAGAAGAGCAACAGGAAGTAGCAAAAATATATAGTGTATCAGGGTTATGGAATGAGGGATATGATATATCAAGGCCTTTTAGATCACCACATAATACTATAACTAAAACGGCATTAATTGGTGGTGGAAAGGATGTAAAAGCTGGGGAGATAACATTAGCTCATAATGGTATTTTATTTTTAGATGAAATATTAGAATTTAAAAAGGATGTCTTAGAACTTTTAAGACAGCCTTTGGAAGATAAGAAAATAAATATTTCAAGATTAAAGGAAAGCTATACATTGCCTAGTAATTTTATATTAGTTGGTACTTTTAATCCATGTCCTTGTGGAAAGATGCTTGATTATGATTCAGGAGCAACTTGTACATGTACTGAAGTAGAGAGGCGAAGATACATAAATAGAATGTCTAGAGCGCTTTTGGATAGAATTGATATATTAAATTTTGTCCCAAGAATAAAAGTAGATGAAATTGTAGGGAAAAAGGATAAAATTAATTCTGACAATATGCGACATAATGTAATTTTGGCAAGAGAAATTCAGAAAGAAAGATTTAAAGGTACAAAATATAAATATAACTCAGAGATTGTAGGGAAAGATGTATTGAATTTATGTAATATAAATAAAAATGCAAAAAGAGTTTTGGAAGAGTATTATCGTAGATATGATATAACACTTAGAGGATATACTAAAATAATAAAAGTAGCTAGAACTATAGCAGATTTAGATTGTAGTGTTGAAGTTATGGACTATCATATTATTGAAGCTATAGGGTTTAGAAAAAATATTTTTGGAGAAATAATATAGAAAGGATTTAGGATATGGATAAGTATAAAATATGGTTTATATCACTAAAAATATCTGATTCATCTAAGATAAAGTTAATAGAAAAGTATAATAATGAAGAAAATATCTATAATAATATTGATAATATAGTTAAAGAAAAATTATTGTATAAAAATTTTTTAATGCAATTAAGTGTTAAAAATAATATAGAAGAGGAAAAATTAGAGGAATATTTATTTAAAAACAACATAAATTATGTAACATATTCTTCTAGTTTATATCCGGAAAAGTTAAAATATATTACAAATCCACCATATGTTATATTTTATAAAGGAGATATATCATTATTGGATTATAATATGGTTGCTATTGTTGGATCAAGAAAAAACACTAATTATGGAGAACAGGTCACTAAGTTTATAACATCTGAATTATATAATATTTCATATGGTGTTGTAAGTGGTGTAGCTGCTGGAATAGATTCAATAGCACATAGAGAAATATTAAGTAGGGGTGGAAAAACAATAGGAGTTTTAGGTTGTGGAATAGACATTGTATATCCACGATTTAATAAATATTTATATGATAAAATTTCTGACAAAGGTTTGTTAATATCGGAATTTTTGCCAGGAACAAAACCAATGGCGTATAATTTTCCACAAAGAAATAGAATAATAAGTGCTTTAAGCAATGGAGTAATTGTTATAGAAGCATCAAGCAAAAGTGGATCACTAATAACTGTTGATTATGCATTAAATCAATCTAAAGATGTTATGGTGGTTCCGGGTCCGATTTTTAATGAATCTAGCAAGGGGTGCAACTTGTTAATTCATCAAGGTGCACGTCCTTTTTTAGGAAAAGATGATTTATATGAGTTTCTTAATATAATTAAAAAAGATAGTAAAAATAGTACTAAAAATAGTATTAAAAAATGTTTGTTAGATGTAATAGGTAAAGAACCTATACATATAGATAAAATAATTGGAAGTGTAAATATTGACAGAATAGCTTTATTTGAGTTATTATTTGAAATGCAAAATGAAAATGAAATTATTTGCCTACCGGGCAATTATTACGTAAAGATTAGTTAGAATTTTAGGGGGGTAAAAGCTCCTAAGAGATAAATAGGAGTTGATGGTATGGGTCAGAATCTTGTTATTGTAGAGTCACCTGCAAAAGCAAAGACAATTAGTAAATATTTAGGGAAAAATTATACAGTTGAAGCTTCAATGGGGCATGTTAGGGATTTACCTAAAAGCAAATTAGGTGTTGATATAGAAGATAATTTTAATCCAAAATATATAACTATTAGAGGAAAAGGTGAATTAATAACTAAATTAAAAAAAGCTGCTAAAAAAGCAGATAAAATTTATCTTGCAACCGACCCCGATAGAGAGGGAGAGGCTATATCTTGGCATTTAGCAAATATATTAAAAATTTCAGAAGATGAAACATGTAGAATAGTATTTAATGAAATAACTAAAGGTGCTGTAAAAGAATCTATAAAAGGTGCAAGAAAAATAAACTTAAATTTAGTTGATGCGCAACAGGCAAGAAGAGTGTTAGATAGACTTGTTGGATATGAAATAAGTCCTATACTTTGGAAAAATGTTAAATGGGGACTAAGTGCTGGAAGAGTTCAATCAGCTGCATTAAAGCTTATTTGTGATAAAGAGGAAGAAATAAAAGCTTTTGAACCAAAAGAATACTGGACAGTAGATTGTGTTTTAAAGAAGGAAAGAAAAAAGTTTCCAATAAAATTAACAAAGTATAAAAATAAAAAAATAGAAATATCAACAGAAGAAGAAGCTAGGAAAATAATAAGTGAATTAGAAGAAAATGATTATAGAATAGATAAAGTTAAAAAGGGGAATAGATTGAAAAATCCATTGCCACCATTTACAACAAGTACTTTGCAACAAGAGGCTTCTAAAAAACTTAATTTTATGACTAAGAGAACTATGTCTATAGCTCAAGCTCTTTATGAAGGAGTTGATGTAAAAGGATATGGTACAGTAGGGTTAATAACTTATATGAGAACAGACTCTGTAAGAATTTCTGAAGAAGCACAAGGAAAAGCTATTGATTTTATAAAAGAAAGCTATGGAAATGAGTATGTTCCAGAAAATCCGAGAGTATATAAAGGAAAGAAAAACATACAAGATGCTCATGAAGCTATAAGGCCTTCTCATATAGAAATAACTCCAGAAATAGCAAAAGCAAGTTTATCAGCAGAGCAATATAAGTTGTATAGCTTAATATGGAAGAGATTTATTGCAAGTCAAATGGCATCATGTTCATTAAATACAAATAGTATTGATATAATAAATGGAGAATATTCATTTAAGGCATCTGGTTCAACTATTAAATTTGATGGTTTTATGAAAGTATATGATTATACAACAGAAGATGATGAAAATGATGTAACATTACCGGTTCTAGAGGAAGGTGAAATATTACAACCTGCATCTGTAGAAGGTAAACAACATTTTACTCAACCACCAGCAAGATATACAGAAGCATCATTTGTAAAATTACTTGAAGAAAAAGGAATAGGAAGACCAAGTACTTACGTTCCAACAATATCTACATTATTAAGTAGAGATTATGTTTCAAGAGAAAAGAAAAATTTAATACCTACAGAACTAGGTTTTATAGTTAATAATATAATGTCAGATTATTTTAAACAAATAGTTGATGTAGATTTTACAGCAGATATGGAAAGAAAGCTTGATTATATTGAAGAAGGTAGTGAAGAATGGAAAGAAGTGGTTGGTGAATTCTTTGCACCACTTAAAGTAGCTATAGATAAAGCTGAAAAGGAAATTTCAAAAGTTGTAATTGAAGATAAAGTAAGTGATGTTCCATGTGATAAATGTGGAAGAATGATGGTTATAAAACGTGGAAGATATGGTACTTTCCTAGCATGCCCAGGATATCCTGAATGTCATAATGCTAAACCAATTGTTGAAGAGTTAGATGTTCCATGTCCAAAGTGTGGAGGCAAAATATTAGGTAAGAGAAGTAAAAAAGGAAAGAAATTCTTTGGATGCTCTAACTATCCAAATTGTGACTTTGTAAGTTGGAATGAGCCTATAAAAGAGCCATGCTCAAAATGTGGTAACTATATGACTATTAAGTATTCAAAAACTAAAGGCAAATATGCCGTATGTTCAAATACTGAATGTGGAAATACAATGCCTTTAGAAGATGACACTGAAAAGAAAGATGATAAGTAAATAAATATTTCCCATAAGCCTTGTCGAAAGAGTGTAAAAATTGTTGTAAAAAAAAGTCTTATATGATAGTATAAGATTAAGAAGTAATATCTTAAAATTTTGACAATTTTGAAAATTAACAATTTAGTGATAAAGCTTATGATGGGGGGAGTATTTAGTTGTCATCATTATTAAATAAAACTAGAAGATTAAATAAAATATTACAAAAGGGTGGTGCAGATCCGGTAGTATTTGATGATATATGCAAACTTTTGAGTGAAGTTTTAGCATGCAACGTATATATAATTAGTAGAAAGGGGAAAGTTTTAGGACATACTTTTTCAACAGATTTTGAGTGCGGAATAATGAAAAAGTATGTTTTAGAAGAAGGTAGATTCCCGTTAGGATATAATGAAGGTTTATTAAAGATCACAGAAACTTTAGCAAATTCTAAGAGCAATGGTAATTGTGTATTTAAAGGAGAAGGAGTTTGTGAAGTTTCTAATAAAATATCCACTATAGTACCTATTATAGGTAATCGTGAAAGAATGGGAACATTACTTTTAGCGAGGTTTGGAGAAGAATTTACAGATGAAGATTTAGTGTTAGCAGAACATAGTGCAACTATAGTTGGGATGGAAATGTTAAGAGCTAAACAAGATGAATTAGAGGATGAAGCAAGAAAAAAAGCTGTAGTACAATTAGCTATTGGCACTTTATCTTATTCAGAATTAGAGGCTGTAGAGCATATATTCAATGAACTAGAAGGCAATGAGGGATTATTGGTTGCATCTAAAATTGCAGATAAAGTTGGAATAACAAGAAGTGTTATTGTAAATGCTTTAAGAAAGTTTGAAAGTGCTGGTGTAATTGAGTCAAGATCTTTAGGAATGAAAGGAACTCATATTAAGATCTTAAATGAAAAATTAGTAGAAGAATTAAAGAAAATAAGATAAAAATAAGCTATACCAAAAGTATAGCTTATTTTTGTGTGTAATAAAAGTTTGCAAGAGAAGAATAGTATCTAAATAAACTAAAGAAAAATTAAAGTAGTTTTATATTTTTAAATTAGGATATAATATATAATGAATATTTTGAATTATACAAAAGTGTTAGTATTTAATGAGGTTTTTATTTGAATGATATGATAAATTTATAGTTTTATGACGCTAAATATAAAATATGCAAAAAATATGTTGCTAGGATATAAAGCTTATGATATACTAACCTAGGTAAATAAATACACACACAATCCAATTTATAAAGTTGGTGCCCGATTTTGGGAAGCTTTATAAGAATGAAGGTTGTGGAGGAAAAACCAGGAGGTAACAAAATGTCAGTAATATCAATGAAACAATTATTAGAAGCAGGCGTTCACTTTGGACACCAAACAAGAAGATGGAACCCTAAAATGGCTCCATATATATTCACAGAAAGAAACGGAATATATATAATAGATCTTCAAAAGACAGTTAAGAAGGTAGAAGAAGCTTATAACTTCATTAGAGAAGTATCAACTGAAGGAAAAGACATCCTTTTCGTTGGAACTAAGAAACAAGCTCAAGAAGCTATCCAAGAAGAAGCTGTAAGATCAAACATGCACTTCGTAAACAATAGATGGTTAGGTGGTATGTTAACTAACTTCAAAACTATCAAAACTAGAATTAAGAGATTAGAAGAATTACAACAAATGGAACAAGATGGAACATTTGATGTTTTACCTAAGAAAGAAGTAATCAAATTAAAAGGCGAAATGGAAAAATTACAAACTAACCTTGGTGGTATCACTAACTTAGATGTTAACAACATCGGAGCTATGTTTGTAGTTGACCCAAGAAAAGAAAAGAACGCTATATCAGAAGCTAAAATATTAGGAATCCCAGTAGTAGCTATCGTTGATACTAACTGTGACCCAGAAGAAGTTGATTACGTAATTCCAGGAAACGACGATGCTATCAGAGCTGTTAAATTAATAACTGCTAAATTAGCTGATGGAATCATCGAAGGAAGACAAGGCGAACAATTAGCTGAATAATAATTTTAAGAGGTAGGTGAGGGAAACTTCATTTACCTTTTAACCTAAAATATGGTTTATATTTAATGTTAAGGAGGAATTTAATAATGATAACTGCTAAATCAGTTAAAGAATTAAGAGAAATGACTGGTGCAGGAATGATGGACTGCAAAAAGGCTTTAGTTGAAACTGAAGGAAATATAGAAAAAGCTGTTGAATTTTTAAGAGAAAAGGGATTAGCTGCTGCTGCTAAAAAAGCTGGTAGAGTTGCTGCTGAAGGTATCGTTAAGACTTTCGTTTCAGCTGACAAGAAAACTGCTGCTATGGTAGAAGTTAACTGTGAAACTGACTTCGTTGCTGCTAACGAAGAATTTGTTTCATTTGCAACAAAGGTTGCTGAAATGGCTGCTAACACTTCAGCTACAACTGTTGAAGAATTAGTTGCTGAAAAATTTGATGGTGAATCTACTGTAACTGAAGCTTTAACAGCTTTAATCGCAAAATTAGGCGAAAACATGACAGTAAGAAGATTTGTTAAATTCAACATAGAAAACGGAGCTATAGCTAGCTACATCCACGGTGGTGGAAGAATCGGTGTTATGGTTGAAGTTGCTAGTGAATCTACAGATGTTGCTGCTTTAGAAGAAGTTGCTAAGGAAGTTTGTATGCAAGTTGCTGCTGCAAATCCTCTATTCTTAAGCAGAGAACAAGTAGATAACGAAGCTTTAGAAAAAGAAAAGGAAATATACAGAGTTCAAGCATTAAATGAAGGAAAACCAGAAAATATCGTTGAAAAAATGGTAATGGGAAGAATTCAAAAGTACTACAAAGAAGTTTGTCTTTTAGATCAAGCATGGGTTAAAGATGGAGATAAGTCAATATCTAAATTCTTAGAAGAAAAATCTAAAGAAGTTGGTTCTCCAATAACTGTTACAAGATACGCTAGATTCGAAAGAGGAGAAGGTATCGAAAAAGTTGAAGAAGACTTCGCTGCAGAAGTTGCTAAGACTATGGGTATGTAATATCAAGAGAACACTTTGGTGTTCTCTTTTTTTAAAGAAAAGAGTACATATATAGCAGGAGGGATTACAATGGCAAATATTGAATATAAGAGAGTAATGTTAAAGATATCAGGTGAAGCTTTATCAGGATCAAATGGATTTGGATTTGACTTTGATATAGTAGGAAGAATTGCAAGAGAAGTTAAAACTTTAGTAGATATGGACGTTGAAGTTGGTTTAGTTGTAGGTGGTGGAAACATATGGAGAGGTAGAACTGGTGAAGGTATGGACAGAACTACAGCAGACCATATGGGAATGTTAGCTACTTGTATAAATGCATTAGCACTTCAAGACGCTTTAGAAGGTATAGGAGTTAAAACAAGAGTACAAACTGCTATAGAAATGAAAGAAATAGCTGAGCCTTTTATAAGAAGAAGAGCTGTTAGACATTTAGAAAAAGGAAGAGTTGTAATTTTCGGGGCTGGTTCAGGAAATCCGTATTTCTCAACTGATACAGCTGCAGCATTAAGAGCTGCTGAAATAGAAGCGGATGTAATTTTACTTGCTAAAAATGTTGATGGTGTATATGATAAAGATCCAAATAAGTTTGCAGATGCTAAAAAATATGATAAACTAACATATATGGAAGTGATCGAACAAGGACTACAAGTAATGGATACAACAGCAACTACATTATGTATGGACAATAACATTCCAATATTAGTTTTTGGTATTAGTGAAGAAGGTAATATCAAAAAAGTAATGGAAGGAGAAAAAATAGGTACAATAGTATCTAAGTAATAAGGAGGATTATATGATAAAAGAATTATTAAATACAGCAGAGTCTAAAATGCAAAAGACTATTTCTGTTTTAACTTCAGATTTAACAACATTAAAAGCTGGTAGAGCTAACCCAAAGATGCTTGATAGAATACAAGTAGAAGCATATGGTGGATTATGCCCAATTGAGCAAGTAGGTAATATTTCAGCTCCAGAGCCTAGAATGTTAGTTATAACTCCTTGGGATAAGTCATTATTAAAGGAAATTGAAAAAGCAATTTTAAAATCTGACTTAGGAATTAACCCATCTAATGATGGTTCTATAATTAGATTATTAGTTCCTGAATTAACAGAAGAAACAAGAAAGAATCTTGTAAAGAATGTTAAAAAGTTAGGTGAAGATGCTAAAGTAGCAATTAGATCTATAAGAAGAGATGCTAATGAAAAGATTAAGGCATTAAAAAAGGATGGACATATTTCAGAAGATGAAGTTAAAAAGGGTGAAGATGCTGTTCAAAAGAAAACAGATCAATTTGTAAAAGAAATAGATTCACTTGTTGTAGCTAAGGAAAAAGAGATTATGTCAATTTAAAACCTGCTATTTAGCAGGTTTTTTTATTAAATCAAATACTAGATTTTAACTAATACTTTAATTAATAAAGGATACTTTAGCATATGGGTTTTATATAAAGTAAAGTGGAGGCAGGGAAAAAATGTTTAGTTTTTTTAAAACTACTAAAAATAATGAAGAATTAAATATAGAATTAGATGAAAAAAATATTCCTCAACATGTAGCAATAATTATGGATGGAAATGGAAGATGGGCAAAAAAAAGAAATATGCCTAGAAGTATGGGACATAAAGCTGGAGTTGAAACTATTAGAAGAATAGTAAAGGAAGCTGATAGGTTAGGGATAAAATTTATTACCTTATATGCATTTTCAACTGAAAATTGGAAAAGACCAAAGGATGAGGTTAATGCTTTAATGAAATTATTAGTTCAGTATTTAAAGAGTGAAGTTGGAGAACTACATAAGAATGGAGTTATATTAAGAGTTTTAGGTGATATAAGTCAACTTCAAGAGGAATGTAGAAAAGAAATTGAAGATTCTATAGAGTTAACAAAAAATAATACAGGATTAGTATTAAATGTTGCCTTCAATTATGGAGGAAGAGATGAAATAGTAAAAGCTGTGAAAAATATAGTTACAGATATTGAAAATGGGAATATAAATAAGGATGATATTACAAAGGAAAGATTTTCAGAATATCTATATACAAAAAATTGCCCAGATCCAGATTTAATAATAAGACCTTCAGGTGAACAAAGAATAAGTAATTTCTTATTATGGCAATGTGCATATTCAGAATTTTGGTATTCAAATGTGAATTGGCCTGATTTTAGTGAAAGAGATTTACAGCAGGCAATATATGATTATCAAAACAGAGATAGAAGATATGGTGGAGTATAGTTAAAGGAGGTTAGATGTTTGAAATTAAATAGTAGATATTTAGGAGCACTTGTACTTGCTCCATTATTAATTTTTGTACTTTTAGGTGGATTACCACTAAAGTTATTTACTATAGCATTATCTGTATGTGGATTATATGAGTTTTATAATGCATTAAAGACAAAGGAAATAAAAAGTATTCCTATAATTAGTTATATATTACTTGTTATTTATTATGCATTTAATAATGATTTTGAGAAGATTATGTATATTTTAGTTATAGCAATGGTAATAGCATTAATAATACCTATAATTGATTTGAAATATTCTTTTGTAGATGTAGCTATAACATTTTTAGGATTTATTTATGTTGTAATATTATTTAGTTTTATTCCATTAGTTAATGGAAAAGTTGATGGACAATATTTAGTATGGTTAATATTTATTGGATCATGGCTTTCTGATACAGTAGCTTACTATTTTGGTAGATTTTTTGGTAAAAATAAACTTTGTCCAAAAGTAAGTCCTAAGAAAACTATTGAAGGATCAATTGGTGGATTTTTAGGCGCTACTCTTGGATGTGGATTGTTTGGGATAGTAGTCAGTCCATATATTTCACAGGTAAATATTATTCATTTCTTCTTAATAGGAGCATTATGTGGAATAATGGGACAATTGGGAGACTTAGTTGCATCATCTATTAAAAGATTTGTTGGATTAAAAGACTATAGTAATCTTATTCCAGGACATGGTGGTATATTAGATAGATTTGATTCAATTTTGTTTAATGCAGTAGTTGTTTTTTATTACTTAACATTTATAATAGGAATTTAATAAGTAGAGGTACAATAGTTTATCTATTGCACCTTTTTTTCATTGTATAGGAAAGTATAAAATTTTCAATGGCTGAAAGTTAGATGAAATCTAGCTTTCGGCTATTTTTTGTGGTAAAT
>URGW01000015.1 GCA_900547475.1 uncultured Clostridium sp.
AAAATTATAAATTTACAAATTAAATATAATATCAGAAAAATTTGTAGCAGAAAACATTAACTATAAAGGTGGTGTTATAAGCAAACACATGGAAAAAGAAAAAATGAAATATTAATTTCACAGTTCTCGGAAAATAAATATTTCATTTTTTCGCTTCCAAGTGGTTCGCAATAGAATTCAATAGTGTTCTGTGAAGGTATGTTCATGAGGGAGTATTTCTATTTTCTTTTGATAAAGTTCGTCGACTCTGATAAAGCGATTGCCTTTTTTTATATTTTTAATAAATTTTTCAATGGAACTTTCCTCACCTTGAACTTCCATTTCTACCATGCCATTATCCATATTTCTAACCCAGCCAGTTAAATCTAATGTACGAGCATTCATTGTACAGAAAAATCTGAATCCAACACCTTGTACACGACCTTCAACAATTATATAGTATCTAATCATAAGCTCCTCCTTTTATAAATAACAATATATTTAGAATTATAGCATATATAAAAATAGTAGATACAAAATATAATTTTATAAATTTAAAATTATATTTTCTTGGAGTCACTGGGAAAAAAGTTAACTTGACAAGATTAGAGAAATAAATGGGTTTACGAGTCAAAGATACATAAATAATGAAGCAAAAAATAATGCAGAAACTTATTAAATAGTTTCTGCATTATTTTTTATTGAGAAAGTACTTCTGTAAAAGCATTCTCATATAGTTTTAATGTTTCATTATCTAAATTTGTAAATAACACACATTTAGATAATGTTTCTTCAGATGGATATGCAGCAGGATTATTTTTAGTATCTTCATCAAGTAAATCATAAGCTGCAGTATTAGGTGTAGAGTATCCAATATAATCTACATTTTCTTTAGCATTTTCAGGGTCGCATAGGAAGTTTATGAAAGCTTCAGCAGCGGCTTTATTAGGTGCATCCTTTGGAATACATAAAGCATCTACCCATTTATTAGAGCCTTCTTCAGGTACAACATATTTCATATCAGGATTTTCATTCATTATATAAATTGCATCACCAGACCAAACTGTAGCAAGCATTTTTTCTCCTGAAATCATATTATCTTTAACTTCATCAACAACATAAACTGGATTAGTTAATTTTCTTTGATTTAATAATTCTTCTTTAGCAGCATCTATTTCACTAGAATCTGTAGAATTTATAGAGTATCCAGCTTTTATTAAAGAAATAGCCAAAGAATCTCTAAGAGAATTAAACATATAGACTTCATCTTTGTATTTAGAATCCCAAAGTATATCCCAGCTAGTTACAGGTTCTGTAATTCTTGTACTATCATAAATTATACCTATAGTTCCCCACATGTAAGGTACAGAATACTCATTTGTAGGATCGTAAGATAAGTTTTTATAATTATCTCCTATATTTTTATAATTAGGAATGTTATTAAAGTCTATCTTTTCTAATAAATTTTCTTCTATCATTTTTTCAATCATATAGTCAGATGGTACAACTAAGTCGTAAGTACCAGGATTAGTTTTAACTTTTTGATACATTATTTCATTAGTATCATAAGTTGAATAGTTTACTTTGATTCCTGTTTCCTTTTCAAATTTTCTGATAAGTGCCTCATCGATGTAATCACCAACGTTAAAGAAGTTTAATGTTCCATTTTCTCCAGCATTACTAGCTCCACATCCAACAAAAAGGGAGGTTGTTAGTAAAGTTGCTGAAACTAATGCTGCTAATTTTTTGAATCTTTTCAATTTATTCACCCCTTGAAGTAAATTCTTTTCTATTTACAATTAATAATAAAATTAATACTGTTATAAACATTAAAGTAGATAATGCGTTAATTGAAGGATTAATTCCTTTTCTAGCCATAGAGTAAATTTCAATAGAAAGATTAGTTACTCCAGGACCAGTTGTAAAGAAGCTAATTACAAAGTCATCAATTGACATTGTAAAAGCCATTAATAAACCAGCAACTATACCAGGCTTTATTTGAGGTAAAATTATTTTTCTCATAGCATATCCTGGTGTTGCACCTAAATCTAAGGCTGCTTCAGTTATATTAGAAGGTAATTGTCTTAATTTAGGCAATACAGATAATACAACATATGGAATATTAAATGTAATATGTGCTAAAAGCATTGTTGTAAATCCAAATTGAGCATTTATTCCTATTTTATTTAATATAGGAAAGATAAATATAAACAAACTCATTATAGATATACCTGTAACAATATCAGGGTTTAATACAGGTAGATTATTTATATTTAATAAAGTTTTTTTAGGAAGACCTTTCATTCTATGAATTCCTATAGCTGCCAATGTACCTATTATTGTAGCAATGATAGATGAAATAACAGCTATTATTATTGTGTACTTTAATGCTTCCATTATTCTAGCATTTTGAAAAAGTTGGGTATACCATCTTAAAGTAAAACCACTCCATTTTCCCATAGATTTTGAATCATTAAAGGAGAATACCATTAAGGTAACTATTGGTGTATAAAGAAATATAAAAATTAATATTAAGTAAAATCTTTTAATGAAAGATTCAAGTTTTCTTATCATAGTATATCTCCTTCCTATTTATCATCTTTACCTTCAAATTTATTCATGAAGGCCATTGAAATTAATATTATTATCATCATAAATATTGCAATAGCAGAACCAAAGTTCCAATCGCCCATTGTTGTATATTGTGTTTCAATTAAATTACCAAGTAACATGTATTGACCACCACCTAGTATTCTTGAAATAACAAATGTAGAAACAGCAGGCATAAATACCATTGTAATTCCTGAAATAACACCAGGCATACTTAAAGGTATAATTATTTTAGTGAATATTTTCTTTCTATTTGCACCTAAATCGGCAGCTGCATTAATTAAGTCTTTATCCATTTTTGTAAGAACAGTATATATTGGTAATATCATAAATGGTAAAAAGTTATATATCATACCTAAAAGTACTGCAAAATCATTATAAAGAATATCAATACGGGAAAATCCTAAAGAAACTAAAAAGTTATTAATAAGTCCATTTTTACCTAAGATAGGAAGCCATGCATAAGTTCTAAGTAGGAAGTTCATCCACATTGGGACAATGAAAAGCATAATTAATATATTTCGCTTTCCTTCTTTCATTTTAGAAATTAAATATGCAACAGGATATCCAAGGATAAGACAGCCTAGTGTAGCTTCTGCAGCTAAAAGTAAACTTCTCCAAAATACTTTTAAATAATTAGGATCAAATAATCTTTTAAAATTTTCAATAGAAAAGCTATAATTATCTCCAGATTTTACTGTAAAACTAAAAAAAACTACAATTAAAAGCGGAATAACAATAAAAAGAGCACTCCAGACAATATAAGGTGATGCTGGAAGTATACCTTGATTATTTTTATTTTTCATGAGTCTCAACCTTCCTCATTATATGAATTGCTTCAGGATCTATTATTAATCCTACAGTACTACCAACATTTGCACTTTTTATATTATGTATTATCCACTTATCATTTTCAGTTTCAACTTCTATTTCATAATGAACACCTTTAAAGATTACTGAGTTAACTTTTCCAGTTAACATTCCTTTATCAACAGTTGTAATTTCAATATCTTCAGGTCTTATTACAACATCTATATCTTCATTTTTTTCAAATCCACCATCTACACAAGTAAAAACATTATTAGAAAACTTAACTTTGTAATCTTCTATCATAATTCCACTTAATATATTGCTTTCTCCAATGAAGTCTGCAACAAAAGCATTAGCAGGTTCATTGTATATATCTTCTGGTGAACCCATTTGTTGAATTACCCCCTTATTCATTACAACGATAGTATCTGACATTGTTAAGGCTTCTTCTTGGTCATGAGTTACAAATATAAATGTTATTCCAAGTCTTTTTTGAATTTTTTTAAGTTCTAACTGCATTTCTTTTCTAAGTTTTAAATCTAATGCACCAAGAGGTTCATCAAGTAAAAGAACTTGAGGCTCATTTACTAATGCTCTAGCAATTGCAACTCTTTGTTGTTGACCACCACTTAATGACTCAACAGATCTTTTCTCAAAACCTTCAAGAGCAACCATTTTTAGCATTTCACGAACTTTTTTATCAATTTCTTCTTTAGGCAGTTTTTTAATTTTTAATCCAAATGCAATATTTTCATATATATTCATGTGAGGAAATAATGCATACTTTTGGAATACTGTATTTAATTGTCTTTTATAAGGTGGTAAATCTGATATGTCATTTCCATCAAAGACAACTTTTCCACTATCAGCAGTTTCAAATCCTGCTATGATTTTAAGAGTAGTTGTTTTACCGCATCCACTAGGACCAAGTAAAGTTAAAAATTCATTTTTACGTATATTTAATGAAAGGTTATCTAAAACAGTATTATCACCATAGACTTTAGAAACACCTTTTATTTCTATAATATTTTGACTCAAAAAAAACACCTCTTTCTTTCAATGTTAACACTTTCTCTTGTTAGCCAATTGATTATCTATATTAGCTAAATTGAAGAGTTAGAATATTACTTAAAATGATGGTGGAGTAGAAATCCAAATAACTTTAGCTGATGTCTTTCCACTGTTACTTATATAATGATTTGATCTTGGTTTAAAATAAAAACTTTCATTTTTTTTTACTTTGTAAGATTTATCTCCAAGATGTAAAGTTATTGTTCCTGATAAAACATAACCAAATTCTTCTCCTTGATGGGGTTCTTCTTCTATATACTTTCCCCCTGGATCTAATGTTATCATTATAGGTTCCATTTCATTTTTTTGTGCATTTGGAACTAACCACATTAGTTTATACTTTAAATCATGATTTTCGGTTTCAAACATATCTTCATATTTATAAGTTACTTTCTCATCCTTATCATCACTAAAGAATTCTTTTAAGTTTGTCCCTAGTATTTCAAGAATATCTATTAGTGTAGCGATAGATGGTGAAGTTAAATCATTTTCAACTTGAGATATAAAACCTTTAGATAATTCGCATCTATTAGCAAGTTCTTCTTGTGTTAGTCCTTTTTCAATTCTCATTCGTTTTATTTTGTCACCAATTTGCACAATTTCACCTTGCCTTTCAATTAGTTTAATAATAACTATTACTAAACTAAAGGTTTAAAATTACTAAACAAACAATGTTATTATATAGATTTATAAATGAAAAATCAATATTTTTTTGAAAAATATTTAAATAAAAATTCTTCATATAACCTTATAAATAAAGGGATTGAAGAAAGGAAGAAAAAAAAAGTTTAACATTTATACATTAAAAGTTTAGTATAACTAAGAAGTATCTAAATTATAAAAAAATATAAAATACTTAATATAAGTGGGAATAGCAAATTATAGATGTAAATTTCCTTATATAATTAAAATAAAAAATCTTATATAAATTTATAATTGGTAAACAACAGAAAAAAATACATATAAATTATTAAGTATAAAATTAAATAAATTTACATTTAAATATTATTATAAAAAATTAAAAATCATAGAAATTAATATTAATTTAAATAATAATTATTATCTATTCATAATAATTATATGAAAGTATTAACAAATTTAAAGTTAAGGTGTATAATAATGTCTGTTGAAGAAAATAAAAATAATGTTATAAGGAAAAATATACTTTTATTTATTTTATAAAGATAAAAAATATTTAACATAAACTTAGAGGATAAGATGGAGGAGAAGCAATGTTAAAAGGAACAGTACATTCAATAGAAACAATGGGATTAGTAGATGGGCCAGGTATTAGAGTTGTAGTATTTATGCAAGGGTGTGCATTAAGATGTCAATACTGTCATAATCCAGATACGTGGAGTGATAAAGGGGAAGAAACATTAGAATTTACTCCAGAAGAATTAGTAAATAAGATTGCAAGATTTAGAAGTTATTTTGAAAGATCTGGAGGTGGAGTTACTTTTTCAGGTGGTGACCCATTAAGACAACCAGAATTCTTAAAAGAATGTTTAAGACTTTGTAAAGAAAAGGGAATACATACTACATTAGATACATCTGGAGTAGGATTTGGAAATTATGAAGAAATATTAAAGTATACAGATTTAGTTCTTTTTGATGTTAAGCATCTTACACCAGAAGGATATAAGGAAATGACGGGAATAAAAATAGATGAAAGCTTAAAATTCTTAGAAGCATGTAAGAAGTGTAATACAAAAATATGGATAAGACAAGTTGTTGTTCCTGGAATGACTGATAGTGAAGAGTATATAACTTCATTAGGAGAATTTATTAAATCTTTAAATAATGTTGAAAAAGTTGAGTTGCTTCCATATCATTTACTTGGAGTAAATAAATATGAGAATATGGGAATAAAGTACAGACTAGATGGTATTCCTGCAATGGATAAGGAAAAATGTAAAGAGTTATATAAATTACTTAATTTATAAAATAAAAAATAGTAGTAAACTTTATAAAGAGTTTACTACTATTTTTAAATTAATTTAAATTAAATTTGGCTTGAAAAAAATCCAGGTTTTATTAATTTTTTCTTCATACCTTCAATGACTAAAAGATAAACAGCAGCAGTATCAAATCTAGCATCATGATAATTTCCACTACCTTGGAATAATTCATCAGCTTTTTTTGCAATAGCATCATCAGTAATTCCTAAATATTCAATTGTTTCAGAAAGTTTTGGATTTTTAATTCCATTACCATTTGGTGAAGGAATTTTACATATATTTTTATAATATGCCATAGTACAGAATGTTCTTTTTGGTTCCCAAGTTGCATCTATCATTCCAGCTTCATAAAGTGAATTAACTTCATGTTTTAAAAATTTAACATCAAATTGAACATTATGACCAATAACAAAATCAGCATCAAAAAAATCACTCATAAAATCTTGGATTTGTTCTAAAAATTCTAATCCATCAGATAATTCATAAAGTTTTTCAAGAGAAAAACCATGAACTTCTTGAGCTGCAGGATCCATTTCATCAACTGTAAAGAAAAAGTTCTTACCTATAGTTGTTTGTGGTTTTGTAGATGTATCTACCGTTATATAACTTAACTGGCATATGTGGCCAGGACGTACGCTAGTTGTTTCAGTATCGAAAAATAATAATTTCATCTTTACCTCCAAAATTTTAATTTATTCATTTTATGATATCATAACTTATGTTAATAAACAAATTAATAATAAAAAACCACCCTTATATAACATCTATATAAAGGTGATTTTTTTACTTTAACTTGTTAGATATAAGTTTTAATAATTCTATACAAGTTTCTTTAGTTCTATTATTTTTATCTAAGTCAGGATTATATTCTACAAAATCTATAGATTTTACCAAGCTTGTACCTAAAATGGATTCAAGTAACACTTTACTTTCATCATAAGATAATCCATCATTAACTGGAGTTCCAGTGCCTGGAACATACTCTGGATCTAAACAATCTATATCATAGGAAAGGTGAATATTTTTTATCTTCTTTTCTTTTATTAATGATAATAGTTCATTAATAACTACAGTAGTTCCCTTATCATTTATATCTTTATTTGTCCAAACATTCATATTTAATTTATCTATTAAAGCTATTTCACCAGCATCCAAATCACGACAAGCTAAAATAAAAACATTTTCTGGTTTTATTTTTAAGTTATCAAAGAAAATGGAAGTTAATTTATTGTATCCAATGCCCATTGATGCAGCTAAAGGCATTCCATGAATATTTCCAGATGGTGAGGTCTCGTCAGTATTTATATCTCCGTGAGCATCAATCCAAATAACAGCTAAGTCATTCCCTAAAAATTTACTAGCACCAGCAATTGATCCTAAAGCTAGTGAGTGATCACCGCCAATAGTAAGAGGTAAGGTGTTATTTTCTAATGCACTTAAGACTTTAGCAGCGAGTCTATTATTTGCAGAAACAACTTGATCTAAATATTTTAATTTTGAATTGCTTAAGAACTTATCTTCGGCATTTACTTTTTCAACTTCAATATCTCCTAAATCATAAACATTATGATTTTCTTGAAAAATATCTATAAGGTTGTTTTTTCTTAATTCTTCAGGTCCCTTTTCTACGCCAGGTTTATCACAACCATAAAAAAGAGGCATTCCAATAATACTTATATTCATAAAAAGACCTCCATCGATTATCTAAATTTTGCACAATACTTATAATAATACTTTAAATAATATAAGTAAATAATAAATTTTCTTTTATTTATTAAAATATATGTCAAAAATATATGTATGCTTAATTTATATTATATCCAATATTATAAATTAAGATGTTTTTTAAAGAATAAAATGTATAGAAATAAGTTTATTTGTTTAATAAAATAATAAATTAAGGAAAAAATAACTATTATGATATGGCAAATTTACAATAATTATATGAAATTTTAACAAATCACAAAAATATTATTAAAAATTTAAAATTTCCTGTAAAATATGATATTATTATATATGTTAATTTATAATTATAAAATTTAAATTACGTAAACTATAATTTGAAATAATAATGCAAATAATTAACTCTTAATATTAAAATTAATATTTTTGAAGGGATGGCACAGAGATGAGTGAACCAAATGGAAAAAGAAAAAAAAATTCTAAAAAGAAAAGATGGTCAACTAAAAAGAAGGTTATAGTATCTACATTTATTGTTTTTGCTTTATTAATATGTACTATTGCAACGGGATATATGTTTATTAGAAGTAAGATATATTCGGGATTAACTCCTTCAGAAACAATATCAGATACTGAATATAAAGAAGTTGAAGGAATAACTAATGTTCTATTAATAGGAACAGATGCAAGAACATTAGATGAAGCATCGAGAGCAGATTCTATTATTATTGCTACATTAGATAATAATAATAAACAAATAAGATTAACTTCATTATTTAGAGATACACTAGTTAATATTCCAGGTCATGGAGAAGGAAAATTAAATGCAGCATTAGCATATGGGGGAATAGAACTTTTAATTGAAACTATAAAAGAAACTTATGGAATTAGTCTTGACAAATATGTAATTATTAATTTCTGGGGATTTGAAGCAATTATTGATCAAATGGATGGATTAGAATTAAATGTAGAAGAGTATATGCTGGAGGAGTTAAATAAATATATCGGTGAATCTACAGGTGGAAATGACTGTCCAGTTACAGAAGCAGGATTACAAGTTTTAAATGGGAAACAAGCTTTATCTTATGCAAGAATAAGAAAAGGTGTTGGAGATGAATATGCAAGAACTGATAGACAACGAGAGGTTTTAATAAAGGTAGCGGAAAAATTAAAGGAAACTAAGCCAAGCAAATATTTAGGAATAATGAACAGTATGTTAGAGCATATAAAAACTAATATTGAGCCAATACAAGCTTTAAATATGGCATATACTATATATAAATTTCCAAGTTTAGATGTTCAACAACTTCAAATACCAATTCCAGAGTTAGCTGATGGAGGATTATATAAAAACTTAGGGTGGGTGTTCTTAATGGATATAGAACAAAATGCTAAATTTTTAGATCAGTTTATATTTGAAGGAAAAGTTCCAAATCCTGATGAATATGATTATAATTCATTGAATGAAGCAATATCTGATTATAAATCAGATTCAGAAGATTATAGTAATCAACATAATATTAATCCAGAAGATTATATAGATAATAGTGAAGATATCGTTACGCCACCATCTAAAAATGATAGTAGTGATAATAATAAGGATGAAAGTACAGGTGGAAATACCGGAGGCAGTACAGGTGGAAATGCCGGAGGAAGCACAGGTGGAAATGCTGGAGGAAGTACAGATGGAAATGCCGGAGGCAGTACAGATGGAAATACCGGAGGAAGCACAGATGGAAATGACGGAGACAGTACAGGTGGAAATACTGGAGGCAGTACAGATGGAAATGCCGGAGGCAGTACAGATGGAAATACCGGAGGAAGCACAGGTGGAAATGCTGGAGGAAGTACAGATGGAAATGCTGGAGGTAGTACAGATGGAAATCCTGGAGGAAGCACAGATGGAAATAATGGTGGAAACACAAGTGGAGAAAACACTGATAACGAAAACCAAGAAGCACAGAATATAATACCTAATAACTAAAATCAATTGAATAAATATAAAATAAAAGCGATGAATGCATCGCTTTTATTTTATTAAATTATTATTAATATAACAATTTATATAACAATATGTGGTATAATAATCAAATAAACAATAGAGAGGAGATAAATAATGAGCTCGCTTAGAATAGAATTATTAGGAATTATTCTTGAAATACCAGCTATATTAATAGCTTTTACTGTTCAAGGTTATGCAAAAGCTTTAGTTGCAGATAAATTAGGAGATAAAACGCCAAGATTTGAAGGTAGATTAACTTTAAATCCAGCTGCTCATATAGACTTAATTGGGTTTATAATGATTTTAATAGCTAAATTTGGATGGACTAAACCATTAAATACTAATCCAAGTGCATATAAGAGAGGGTATAAAGATGCAATAAAGGTTTCTGTTGCAGCACCATTAGCTAATTTATTAGTGGGCTTTGTAGGAACAATATTATATGTGGCTATATATAAATTCTTACCTAATATCTTATCAGATGATACAATATTTTTTATATTAATTAATATGGTAAGATATATTGCAGTAATAAATGTGAGTTTATTTGTATTTAACTTATTACCTATACCAGGATTAGCAGGTTTTGAAATATTTAGAGATTTATGGCCAAAAACATTTTACAAAGTATCAGATAAAATATATCAATATCAACTTTTAATACTTATTGGAATTATAGTTATTGGTGGAACTATTTTATCAATACCAGTTAGCCTTATTTTAAATGGATTTATGGTTTTTGCAAGATTAATATTTGGAATTTTTTAAAAGGTGGCAATTAATTTTGCCACCTTTCTCTTTCTATAAATAAATCTCTATGATATATTTCTTTAAAGAAGTTTTTACCACGCATTGCTTGATGTATTTCTACATCTAAGTTGCTAGGTGATGATACTTTAATAATAACTTTCTCATCATCAAAATAAACTTTAAGTTTTTTTACAACACCTACAAGACTTCTATCTAATCCTTCGGCAATTTTTACTAATGCACCAATTTTATTGATTATTTCAATGTCTAATTTATTAATTAAATAAGAAAATTGAGCTAGAGGTAAATGATAATTATTAAATCTATGAGAGGCTGCAATAGCGGCACTCATTAGATGTTCTTTATGTGTAAGTTCATTAATAACTGAATTTAAAATAATATATAAAGAATGCTTATGATGGTTTTGATAATTAATACTAACTCCACAGTCATGAAGCATTGATCCTGTTTTTAATATATTTAGATATTTATCTTCTAATCTATGAAGAGGCTTTAGTTCATTAAATAAGACAGATGATAAAAAGTATACCTGTTGTGCATGAGGTATATTAGAATTTAAGGAATTTAATATACCATAAATACTATAATCTAAAATATTATCTATTACATCATAATTTTTATAAAGATAATCATAAAGAAGACCTTCTCTAATCGAGTTATTAGATACTCTTATGCTATTAGGTGATACTATTTTTATTATTTCATTAAATATAAGTAAACAGCTAAATATACTATCTACTATATCTAAGTCAATTCCTTCAACTTTACGACGAAGCTTTAAATCCTTAGATTTAATCATATTATAAAGTTCATGAATTCCAACAGAAGATAATTCGTAATTATTAATTAGTTCTAGAGGATAATGTGTTTTAAATTTATCCATTTTAACAATTGTTTTAGCAAAATCACCTACAATAACTATAGATTCAAATTCATCATTTAACCAAGAAATATTATTTAATTTATTTCTTAAGAAAGATATAGAGTCATCTAAATTTGAATTTAATATTCTATCAGCTATGTTGAATGTATAAGCTAAGTTTATTCCACCAAAAGGTAAAGATGACCAATTGGTGATCTCTTTATTTTTCATAGATATTAAATTAGTTGATGTACCAGTTATTTCAACTATAAGAGAATTAGTTATATTTAAGCTTCTATTTACACTTAAGGCCGTAAATTTAATTTCTTCTTCCTGGGATAAAACTTTTAAATCTAAATTAAGATTTGATTTTATTGTAGATATAATATCTTCACTATCTTTAAGGTCTTTAAAGAAGCTAGTTGTAATAGTAAATATTTCTTTTGTGCCAGAGGCCTCACAAAGTGATTTATAGGTTTTTAATGTAGATAAAATATAATTAAGCTTTTCGTTACATAAAATACATTCTTTTGATAATTCATAACAAACTTTAAAAGGTGTTTTAAGTTCATCTATGATCTTAAAATAACCTATATCTTCGACTTCTGCTAACATTAATCTAATTTTACTAGAGCCTATATGAATTATACCAACTCGAATCATATAACACCATTCCTATCATTAATACGTAATATAATTACTATGATATATAAAAGTAAGAGAAAAATAAAGGTTTGTTGACAAAAAATACTTCCCTTAGTTATAATAAATTAAATGACAAGTAAATAATTGAAGTTGTACCGTGAATATATCGTCTTTTTGTTTTTCAAAGGGGCGTTTTTTTATTATTAAAGCAAAATATAAAAGTAGGAGAATAAATAATGGATTATAAAAAGAAGGTTGCTGAAGTTATTAAGAGTAATGTTGATATGGAGTTGGAAGTAATAAAAAAATTAATAGAGATTCCACCTCAGTCAGAGATGGGGGATTACGCATTTCCATGTTTCCAATTAGCTAAAATCCTTAGAAGAGATCCTAATATAATTGCTAAGGAGCTAAAGAATAAATTAAATAAAGATATTTTCGAAAATGTAAAAAATGTAGGAGCATATGTAAATTTCTTTATTGATAAAAGTGAGTTTATAAAAAATACTTTAGAAAAAATATTATTAGAAGGTGATGATTATGGGGGCTCTAATATTGGAGAAGGTGAGACTATATGTATTGAATATTCATCACCTAATATAGGTAAACAATTTCAGGTGGGAGATTTATTTAGTACTTTAATAGGTAATTCACTTTATAAATTATTTGAAAAAGAAGGATATAAAGTTGAGAGGTTAAATTATTTAGGGGATTGGGGAAGTAAATTTGGTAAATTAATATCTGCATATAAAAGATGGGGAAATGAAGAAGCATTAGAAAATGATGTTATAGAAGAACTTTTAAGAATATATGTTAAATTTCATGAAGAGGCACAAAAAGATTCATTATTAGAAGAAGAGGGAAGAGTATATTTTAAAAAGTTAAATGATAAAGATGAAGAAGTAGAAGCTTTATGGAAGAAGTTTAGAGATTTAAGTTTAAGAGAGTTTGAGAAAGTATATGATTTATTTAATATAAAATTTGATTCAGATTTAGGAGAATCATTTTATGATGATAAAACTGAAGATGTATTTAATGAGTTAAGAAAAAAGAATATATTATATGAAAGTAACAGAACACAACTAGTAATGCTTAATAAATATAATATGCCTCCTATTGTTTTAAAAGATGATGAAAAAATAGTACATTCAGCAAGAGATTTAGCAGCTATTATGGATAGGAAAAAAAACTATAATTTTTATAAATATATATATGTTGATGAAGCTACTAAGGGATTATATTTTAAACAAATATTTAAAGTTTTAGAGCTATTAGAATATAAATGGGTAAAGGATTGTATACATGTTGAATTTGGATTAGTTAAATTTAAGGAAAGAAGATATTTTATAAGAAAAGGTGAAGTTGTACTTTTAGAAGATTTAATAAATAAATTTATAGATAATATTTTACAATTAATAAATGAAAGGAATCCAAACTTAGAAAATAAAAAACAAATTGCAGAGAAGATAGGTGTAGGAGCATTAATATTCACTTATTTAAAGAATCCAAGAGAAAAAGATATAATATTTGATTTGAAAGAAACGCTTTCATTTGAAGGTGAAACTGCTTTATATGTACAAAAGTTATATGTTATAGCTAATGTGGTATTAAAAAGCTCTGGAGAAATTGATATAGCTCCCAATTTTAAAAAGTTAAATTCAAAAGAGGAGTTAGATTTAGTTAAAATTCTAGAAGAATTTCCTATTGTAATTCATAATTCTATAGAAAGTTTAGAGCCGTCAATAATGACAAAATATATAATAGAAGTTGCTGACAAATTTAATAAGTTTTATAGTGTTCATTTACTATTAAATTTAGAAGATAAAGAATTGATGAAGGCAAGATTAGTTTTAGTTGAGGCTACCTGTCAAGTTATAAAAAATGCATTAGCTTTAATAGGAATTGAAGTATTAGAAAAAATTTAGTTTTTATATTAAATTTTAGTTAAATATAAGAAAATCTTAATATATAATTTATACTATTTTTGATATAATAAAATATGGTAAAAGAGAGGTGAAAAGTTAGTGTTTTTAAAGAATAATAAATATAAGAGTTTGATAGTAGCTGTATTAATTACTATAGTAGTAGCACTGCTAGCTTTTAAGCTGGTAGATAATATTGAAATATTTATTAATATAATTAAAAAGTTTATTTCATTATCTATGTCTTTTGTTTATGGGATAGTAATTGCATATGTTTTAACTCCAGTTGTTAAATTATTTGAGGAGAAAGCAAAGTTAAAAAGAGGAGTATCTATAGCTTTAACTTATGCTATTTTAATTGGAGGAATAACTATTTGGGCATTGTACGGAATACCTGGTCTCATAGAAAATGTAAAGGAAATAGGAAGAGATATACCTAATTACATAAACTCTATTGAAGGTGTTGTTAATGATGTTTTAGAGAAAGAAGAATTTAGTAGTATTATAAATAATACTAGCACCAAGATAAATATTGATACATACATAGACAAAACTGGGAAAATGCTTATTAGCGCATTAGAAAGCTCGTTAGTGCAAGTAGTAAACTTATCATCAATAATTTTTAAATTTATTATTGGATTATTAGTAGCTATATATATTCTTATAGATAAAGAAAGATTACTGCGTGAATGTAAAAGAATGATGTATTTAACTTTAAAGAAAGAGAAAAGTGATAAATTAATTGAGTTTATTAAAATATATAATTCTATGATAGTAACATATATAGGTATAAAGGCAATTGATTCAATGATAATAGGTGTATTAGCATTTATATTATTAAATATAGTAGGATCTGAATATGCAATATTATTATCTATATTAGTTGGTGTAACTAATATGATACCTTATTTTGGACCATTTGTAGGCGAGGTTATAGGGTTTTTAATAAATGTATTTGTATCACCTACAAAAGGGATTATTGTATTTTTAACATTATTTTTATTACAGATGTTTGATGGATGGTACTTAGATCCTAAACTTATAGGAGATAAAGTTGGAGTGAGGCCATTTTGGATTATTTATGCAGTTGTAATAGGAGGGGGCTTCTTTGGTCCTATAGGAATGCTTCTAGCATCTCCAACAGCAGCAACAATAAAAATATACTATGGAAAACTTTTAGAAAAGAATAAGGTTACAATTTAATAATTATAATTATATAAAAAATAAGAACTGCAAAATTTACAGTTCTTATTTTTTATACTTCGAGCAGTGAGATGAACAACTTCCGCAGTTACAACCACCTTTTGAAGATTTTTTTATATTTTTAAATAATATATATCCAGCAGCTATAACTAATAAAGCTGTAATAAAAATTTCCAAATAAATTCACCTTCTTTATGAGTAAAGATTGAAATTTAAATAAATAATGAACCTATATTAAATACTAAGAATGAAACTAACCAAGCTAAAATTAATTGGTAAGCTACAGAAAATAAAGTTAATTTTGAGCCGAATTCCTTTTTCATAGTACCAACAACAGTAATGCATGGTGTATAAAGCAAAACAAATACTAAAAATGATAGTGCAGATAGTGCAGTAAAATGAAGTGGTAGCATTAGTTGTAAATCACCTGCAAATATTACACTCATTGAAGAAACAACAGTTTCTTTAGCAATTAAACCTGTTAATAGTGAAACTGATGCTTGCCAGTTACCAAACCCTAGAGGTTTAAATATTGGTGCAATAAAACCACCTATAGATGATAATATACTATTGTTAACATCTGTCATACCAGAAAAATTAAAGTTTGATAAGAACCATAAAATTATACTCATAGCAAAAATTAATGTACCAGCTTTCACTAAAAATCCTTTAGTTTTTTCATATAATTGATTTAAAAGATTTTTTAATGATGGCAATTTATATTCTGGTAACTCTATAAGTAAAGGTTCTTCTTCATTTTTAAATATTGTATGCTTAAAGATTATACCAAGTATAAATGCTAATAATATACCTAAGAAGTAAAGTGAAGCTACAACTAATCCTATACTATTAGGGAAAAATACAGCTGCAAATATACTATAAACAGGTAATCTAGCATTACAACTCATTAAAGGAACCAATAAAGCAGTAAGCTTTCTATCTTTTTCACTTTCTAATGTTCTTGCACTCATAATTGCAGGAGCAGAACAACCAAAGCCAACAATCATAGGAATAAATGCTTTTCCTGATAACCCCATTTTTCTCATGATTTTATCCATTATAAAAGCTACTCTCGCCATATATCCACTATCTTCTAAAATAGTTATACAAGCAAAAAGTGATAATATTATAGGTAACAACACTAATATTCCACCAACACCACCTATAATACCATCTATAATTAATGATTGGAACCAAGGTGAACTTTCTTGAATTAAGCTTTCAATTATAGGAACTAAAGAGTCATTTAACAATGAATCTAATAAATCTGAAAGTGGTTGTCCTATCCAAGAAAAAGTTACTTGGAATATTAATGCCATAATTATAAAGAAAATAGGATAAGCAAGCCATGGATTTAGCATTATATTATCTAAATTTTCTTTTATTGTTTTTGTATATTTACTATCTTTTCTAGTACATTGACTTAATAAATTTTCTATGTAAGTATAAGTTTCTTTTTCGTTTGAAAAATTATAATCATTATTATCTATTTTACTTATATTAATATTTTTTAAAGCTTTTTTAATTTCATCTATACCATGTTCCTTAGATGCTTGTATAGGAACAACAGTTACATTTAAAAGTTTCTCTAATTCTTTATAATTTATATCTATACCTTTTTTTTCAGCCACATCTATCATATTAACAGCTAAAATGATAGGTTTTTTAAATTGTTTCAGTTGCATAGTTAAATATAAGTTTCTATCAATATTAGAAGCATCGATAATATTTAGTATTAAATCTACTTGTCCATTTTCTAAAAACTCTTTTGATATTTTTTCTTCATTTGAAAAAGTATCCATAGCATATATACCAGGTAAATCTATTATTTTAAAATCATCAAAAAAGCCTTCTTTTTTATCTACAGTTACTCCTGCCCAATTACCAACTCTTTGATTAGAGCCAGTTAGGCTATTAAAAAGTGTAGTTTTTCCAACGTTGGGATTACCAAGCAAAGCTACATTTTTCATTTTGTCATCCCCTTATTTTTATCTTTTTGTAATTAAGTTGTTAAAATAATATTTTTAGCATCCTTTTTACGTATAGCTAAATCAAAACCTCTCAAGTTTACTACTAAAGGATCACCTAAAGGAGCAACTCTTTTTAATTCTATTTCTGTTCCTTGAATAAGACCCAAAGCATAAAGTCTTTTAGTCAGTTTATCGTTTCCGTTTATTTCATGTATCTTAGCTTTTTCGCCAAGTTTTAAATCGCAAAGGCACATTTATACCACCTCAAATTGAAAATCATTATCAAAAATTTTTTACACATATATGATATCAATAAAAGAGAGCTTGGTCAATATAAAAAACATATTTAAAACAAATTTGCTATATATTTGAAAGAAGTAGAAAGTATAAATGGTATTCACTATATTGATAACATGGTATAATAAAAAGATATAGATATACTAATTCTAAAACAGGAGATAAATAATGTAAGAAAGAGTGATAGTGTGATTATTCGAGAAAATTTTGTTGATGTAGAAGAATATAATATTGAAAATATATTGGAAGGCAAGGAGGTGCAGTGTAAACCAGAGGAAATTATATATTTCGATTTAGAGCATTATGTTTACAAAAAACCGAAATGTATAGGGGTATTTGGGGCATGTATATATAATAATGTGGATAAAAAGATACATGTAACTCAATATATGATAGAAAATAAAAGTGAAGTAGTTGAAATACTAATACTTGCAAAAAAATATTTTGCTAAAATGAAGAAGATGGGAAAGAAAGTTATAGTTACTTTTTCAGGAAATAATGATTTTACTGTTATAAAATACTTATTCAATAAATATAATATTTATTTTGATTTTGATAAGGAATTTAAATCTTTAGATATACAAAAAGAATATGAAAGAAATATGAATACATCTATAGGACTTAAAAATTTAGAAAAGATTTTTAATATATATAGAGAAGGAGATGTTATTAGTGGTTCTAATTTAGCTAAAACATTTCATAAGGTATTAAAGGATAGAGAATATATTCAAAGAATGCCAAAAGAAAAAATAGAAACAATATTATTATATAACGAGCAAGATGTGGTAAATTTATATAAGATTTTTATTACTTGGAAAGACTATATAAAAAGTAAAGATGAAGAAATAAAAATTAATATAGATGAAGAAGATATAGAGATTGATAAGGAAGAAATTAATTCTAATAGGTTTATACAAGAGGATAAAGAAGAAATAGAAGTAACTGAAGTTGAAAAAGTTCAGGATTGTATTGTAGATTAAATTTATATTATTTTAAGGATAATATCCTTAAATGATAGATGCTCCTAAATAATTAGGAGCATCTATCATTTATAGGATTTTTATTTAACTGTAGATATATTTATATTTTTTCCATCAGAAATAGCTATAATAGTACCATTAATATCTGTTCTAAGTGTTCTAATATTATAAGAGTTAAGAAGAGATAAAGTTTCTGTAGTAGGATGACCATAGGTGTTATTTTTACCGACAGATATTATTGCGAGAGCTGGATTTGCTGAAATTATAAAATCTTCAGAAGTTGATGTTGAAGAACCATGATGTCCAACTTTTAAAATATCACAATTTAAATTATTGTTTTGGGATAGTACTATATTTTCTGTGGATACTTCAGCATCCCCTGTAAATAAAAAAGAATTATTAAAGAAAGTTATTTTTATAATTGGAGAATAATCATTTAAGTTATCACTATATATATTTTCTAATGGAGAGAATATTTCAATTTTTGTATTTTTTCCAAGATCAATTCCTTTAACCCCTTTCTTTAAAACATTTATTTTAAGATTTTTATCAACTAAAGCACTAATCATATTTTCAAAGGTAGTAGATGAAGTTATTGCTTTAGGGGAATAAAAGTTTCCAATATTATATCTTTTTATAATGGTATCCATATTGCCGATATGGTCTTCGTGGGGATGTGTTGCAATAATATAATCAAGTTTTTTTATATTTAATTTTTCTAAATATTCAAGTAAATCTTTTCTATTACTAGATGGACCTGAATCTATAAGTAAATTTTTATTATTAGCTTGAATCAAAATGCAATCTCCTTGCCCTACATCTATATAGTGAATAATCATTTTGTTTTGGTAAATATCATTATTATTTTGAGTTAAAAAAGAAATAGAAATAATAATTGCAGAAATAGTAAGTATTATTTTTAATATTTTATAACTTTTATATTTAAATTTAATCATAATTAAAGACTCCTAAATAAGAAATATATATTTTAGATTATTGCCTAGAATTAGGGAAAGAAATCTTAAGTTTATAAATATTTAATAAGTTAGTTAAGTGAATTTATTGGTATAATATGTTATAATTGTATAAAATATCGTGTAAGAGCTAATTTAAATAAAATGATATTAGGAGGATGGGGATGAAAAAAGAGTTTTCAATAAGTAATGATAAAGTATTAATGAATTTTTCAACTAGATATTGTAATAATTTTGAGAGTTTATTAGAAAGTGAAGGATTTAGAAGAGTTTTAAGTGTTTATTTAAAGAAATCTGAAAAAAAGAGAACTTTATCATATAGATATTTAATTAAATCACTAAATACTACTGATATAACAAGTTTAAGAGAAGATATTACTAAAATTTTTAAATGGTTAACCATAATGGATGTAAAAGAAGTTGTTGAATTAAATCCAAGATATAGTGAACTTTTGAGTAATAAAGAAGAGTTTATTAATGTAATAGAAGATTTTTATTTATTTTGGAGAAGATTAGAAAGATATACTATTATTCAAAATGATAAAGTTAGTCAAGGTTTAGCGGCTATGAATTTCACAGAAGCAAATTCAGCTTTTGAAAAGTTAATATTAAAGTTCTATAGAAAAATAGAGCAAAATGTATTAGGTAGAACTCCGCAAGTTTTTAGACAAATAACAGCTGGTGGAAATTGTAGTATAATGATAAATAAGCTATTATGGCCAATTCCAAAAGGATATGAATCACTAGAGGATATTAATTTTATAGATTGTATTTTACTAGAGCCACCATTTATAACATATCCTAAAAAAAATACAAGAAATGGCATGTTTTCAGAGGTTAATAATAATCCTTTAAAGTATGCACATATAAATAAAGAGCATTGGTTTTGTTATCCTGCAAAAGTTGGAGAGTTAATAGCCTATATATATTTCCATAGAGATTTTATGAACCATGGAATAACTTTATGTAATTTATTTGAAATGGCTAAGAGAGAAGAATGTAGAGGAAGACAGCCTGATATTGTTTATGTATTTGGAATAAATGATGGAGAAGAGTTAAAAACAGTTTTTTATGATGATGAAGAAAATAATATAATGCTTGGATATGTAAATTATTCAGAGGAAATAGATTATTTTGGATATATGAAAAAGATGATATTAACATTGCATAATTTAATAATGATAAAAAGAGGTTATTTACCTATACATGGAGCAATGGTAAATGTTCAAATGAAAAATGGAAAAGAAGCTAATGTAGTAATAATGGGTGATAGTGGTGCAGGAAAATCTGAAAGTTTGGAAGCCTTTAGAACTTTAAGTGAAGAATATATAAGTAATATGAATATTATTTTTGATGATATGGGTACATTTAAAGAGATTGATGGGGAGATATATGGATATGGTACAGAAATAGGTGCTTTTGTTAGATTAGATGATTTAGCACAAGGATATGCATTTAGAGAAATAGATAGAAGTATATTTATGAATCCAGACAAAATAAATGCAAGATTAGTAATGCCTGTAGCACCATATAGTCAAATAGTTAAAGGTTATAAAATAGATTTATTCTTATATGCTAATAATTTTACTGATATAAACAAAGATGATAAAGCTATTGAATATTTTAATAATGCTGAAGAGGCAATTGAATTATTTAAATCAGGTCCAAGAATGGCAAAAGGAACTACCACTGAAGAAGGATTGGTTGAAAGTTACTTTGCAAATCCGTTTGGACCTGCACAAAAGCAAGAAGATACGGATATATTGATAGATAGATATTTTCAAACAATGTTTGATAGAAATGTAAAAGTTGGACAAATCAAGACATGTCTTGGAGTTAAAGGAAGGGAACAAGAGGGGCCAAGGGAGGCTGCAATAGAGTTATTTAATATTATTAAAGAGTTATAAGAAAGAGCTTTGCGCATAAGTGCAAAGCTCTTTCTTAATTTTAAAATATATCTTTTGCAAAAAATGATATAGCATATAAACCACAAATACCAATAATAGCATAAATGATTCTGCTAAAAGTACTCATATCACCAAAGATTGCAGCAACAAGGTCAAATTGAAAGAAGCCTAATAGACCCCAATTTATAGCTCCAATTATAATGAGTATAAGTACTATGGTATCAATTACCTTCATAAAAACAACTCCTTTAGTTTTAATAACATAGTTATTTTTTCCAAAGGAGAAATTTATATTCATGTACAAAATATTTAAAATTAATTTTTTTATTAAATTGAAATATTTCTATCAATAGGTTGATTTAAAGATATGATAGTGTCAGTTCTTTGAATTCCGGAAATAACATTTATTTTGTTTAATAATATATCTTGAAGGTCGCTTATATTTTTACAGATAACTTTAGCAAATACAGAATAATCACCAGTAGTTAAATGTAATTCAACAACTTCTTTAATTTTGGACATTTCTTCAAAAACATCTGAGAATGATGAAGTTTTATCAATATATATTCCTACAAAGCAACAAACATCATATCCTAATTTAGGAAGATTTAAAAGAATTTTAGTTCCCTTAATTATTCCAAGTTCCTCCATTTTTTTCATACGAACATGAATAGTACCCCCACTAACATGGCAAAGTCTTGCAATTTCTAAATATGGAGTTCTACAATCTTTTATTAATATATCTAAAATTTGAAGATCTAATTCATCAAGTTGATAGGCTTGGTTTAAACCCATAATAACACCCCTTTAATAAATTTATAATATCTTTAATATATTTTATCAAATAATTTAAAGATATGCTAGTCCAAACTATCGAATTATTATTTTTTGAGAGATATAATATGAAAATTAGTAATTTTTAACATAAAATAGGTCTTATAAAAATATGAAAATAAAACTGGGTTGAAAATATGTTAAATAGAAAGTAATATATATATTAGAAAGATATAGGAAGGAGAGCTATTGATGGGAAGCTTTTTATCAACGCTGCTTTATTTCATTGTTCTATTAGCAATTGTATTTGGAGTAATGTTCTTAGGAAGAAAGTATGTATTTTCAAAAGTTAGAATTAATAAGTATATACCACTTGGTATATCTATAGTAACATTAATTTTACAAGGATTTATGCCTGCTATTTTAGGTGAAAATATTTGGTGGGTATCATTTTTACTAACTATATTAACAGTAACATTCTTTTTATGGTTCATGGATATTCAAGCAACTGGTGGACCTAAAAAGAAAGAAAAGAAAATTGAAATTAGACCTAAGGCTAAGCCTAATAGAGTAAAGCATTTAAATAATAACCAAAATAATAAAAAATAAAGTGTTTAATTTGAATTTTTCCCTTTATAGAAATAGTTTTATTATTAAAGTATTTTCTATAAAGGGAATATTAAAATTAAATGCTTTTTATTTTTAATGAAACAGCTTTATTCACTTAAGTTGTATTTTTTATGTAACTTTAAGTGAATAATTTTTAGATATAGTTATTATTCAAGTGAACAATAAAAATTGGAGAACTTACTGCAGTTTTATTTTCATCTTGCAGTACTCTAATAACATACCAAGTTTCTGTTTTTAAGCTTTGATGTTCGTATATATATTTAATACTACTTAAATTTATATCTTCAATTTTTTTTATAATTATACCACCATTTGATATTATTTGAATTTCTCTTATTTTATATCTAATGTCTTCAGCAAAAATTGAAAATTTTATTTTGGAAGAATAAATTGATAATGTATCACCCATAAATGTTTCGTCTATTGTAAAATGTAATTTTAAAAATCTTGATTCAGTTGAATAAGTCCTATGACTTCTAAAAGCATCAATTAATGAATTTTTAGATAAATCATTTGCAATATATGCAGTTAAATTATCAGATTGATCGAAATTAATTCTATGATTATCTTGTCCATTAACAGCACCTAATTTCCAACCTCTATCTAGTAATTGATAATAGTACTTTTCATGTTTAGTATATTTACTTGCAGGATTACCATTGTAAACTTCTATACATGTAATAATTTTATTAAAAATTTCATTATATTGAATTTTACCAATTTCTTTATGAGGGTGATTAATAATTATAAAAGCTTGATGATTATTGATCATCCATAAAGTTAATAATCTTAAATCTTTTATAGCGCCAGTAAAAAAGTTATTAGGGTTTATTATGTTAAAATCACCAAAGGGAACAGTTCTACATTCAAAGCCAACAATGGGCAAGAAGTCATCTTCATTTTTTTTTATTTTATTAGAAAAGTAATTTGTTGCATCCCATTTTGTTAAAGTGCGATCTTTAACGGTAGTTTTATTTGCAAGAAAATCATTGTGATCAGTTACAAATAAAAAATCTAAACCACATTTTATAGCAAACTCATATAAATTTAAGGGAGTACCTTTACCAGTGGAATAGCTAGAATGACAGTGGGGAATACCGTAATAATATTTTAATTTATTCTGATCAAAGATTACTTTGGTTTTATGCTTACTTTTACTCACAAATTCGCCTCTTAAAATTATTCATTATTAATATATAGTATTAAAGGCATTAAAATAATGACAATAATTATAAAGGGTGATAAAATAAAGTGAAACTTTCATGATTAATATAACTTATAAGGGAGTTAAAAAATATGATTATTGATTTTGATGGAGTTAAACCTAAAATAAATGAGGATACATATATTTCAGAAAGCGTTGATATAATAGGAAAAGTTGAAATTGAGGATAATGTAAACATATGGTTTGGTAGTAGGCTTAGAGCTGATATGAACAAAATAGTAATTGGTGCTAATACTAATATTCAAGAAAATTCAGTAGTACATGTTGATATTAATTCTCCATGTATTATTGGTAAAAATGTAACTATAGGGCATGGTGCTATAATTCATGGATGTAGCATTTCAGATAATGTTTTAGTAGGAATGGGTTCAATAATATTAAATAATGCCCAAATTGGAAAGAATACTATTATAGGAGCAGGTAGTTTAGTGACTCAAGGAAAGAGTTTTCCAGAAGGAGTTCTTATTTTAGGAAATCCAGCAAAAGTAGTTAGAGAATTAACTGATGATGAAATAAAAAGTATTAAGAAATCAGCAGATAATTACGTAAATTTAAGTAAAAGATATAAAAAGTAGGAGGACATATGTTAAGAATAGGAGAATATAATACTTTAGTAGTAGATAGAGAAAAGGACTTTGGATTTTATTTAGTTGATAAACAAAGTAAAGAGGATGTTTTACTTCCTAAGTCATTAGCAGAAGGAATGGGAGTAGAAGTTGGTAAGGAGATTGAAGTATTTATATACAGAGACTCAAAAGATAGACCAATAGCTACATTTAAAAAGCCTTTAGCTATAGTTGGAGATGTTGCTTATTTAAAAGTTGTACATCAAGGTGAGTTTGGTGCATTTGTTGATTTTGGATTAGATAGGGATATATTTGTACCATTAAAAGAACAAAGATATAAATTACATACAGGAAAAAAATATTTATTTTATATATATGTAGATAAGACAGGAAGACTTGCAGCTACAACAGAGGTTGAGCCATATATTGAAATTGCTGAAGAAGGAACATTTAAAGTTGGAGATGAAGTTACTGCAATGGTATTTTCAAAGACGCCTTCAGGAACTTTAAATGTTGCAATTGATGCTAAATATAGAGGATTAGTATTACCTAATGAGTACTATAATGAAGTTCATCCAGGATATGAAATGCAATTAAGAGTTAAGAGAGTTTATGAAGATGGTGTAATAGGATTAACACCAAGAAAGACTAGATTAAATGAAAGAGATGAACTTCAAGAAAGAATTGTAACTTATATGAGAAAAAATGGTGGATTTATGGAATTCAATGATAAATCTAATCCAGAAGATATAAAAGCGACTTTTGGAACTAGCAAGAATTACTTTAAGATGGCTTTAGGTGGACTTATGAAGGCTGGAAAACTTACTCAAGATAAAGAGGGAAGCAGATTACTATAGTTAGTAGTTAATAACTTCTTTAATATAATGAAAAGTTAATAATAATTTAGATTAGAACACTGAAGTGAACTATTTGATGGATACTTATCAGAAAATAGTTCAGAAAGGTGTTCTTTTTATGTAAAAAAATTTAAAGTTTTTTGTTAGGTAACAATTTGGCAATAAGTTAATTAAAATATGTAAAAACTTAGATGTATTATATATTTGTAAACTAATAAGAGGTGGTACTAAATGCTTAATAGAAATAAAAGAATATTATTGGGGATATCAGTATGTATAATTACATCTATTTTACCTAGCTGTAGTATAGGGGATAAGACTATAACTATGAATGAAGATGTTTATATGGAGGAGATAGAAAATTCAAGTAAGATAACAAGTGAAGAAATTAATATTGAGGTAGATGAAGGATTTAAGTTTGAACCAGGTTTTTTTCAAGATGGTAAAGTATATGGAATTTTAATTAATACTAAAAATAGTTCAGAGAGTGATGTAGAAGTATATAGTGCTTATTATTCTAAAGAGGATAATTTAGTGAAACTAAATAAGTTGACTAATGAAGAAATATTTTCAACTATGAATTATAATGAAAGAAGAATATATAATTGGAAAAATAAAACTTTTAAAGATGTAGTAACAGGGGAAGAAAAAAGTATACCAGAAGTTAAAATTGATTTTACTAGTGATACAGAAGGTATAAGAGTAGTAGCATCAGAAGAAAGCAATAATAAAGTAAATAATAATTACGATACAGACTATATAGATAAAAAATATTATGGAAATGAACGGTCTATGAAGAATGATCAATATTATCTTGTAAAAGGAAATGATAATTACTTTTATAGGCAAATAACAAATTTTATATATGAAGAGGAGGAAGATGAAAGCTTTTTATATAGGACTGTATATGGTAAAAGAGATTTAACAAAATTTAAAAGTGTAGATTCGATTATTGTTTTATATGATTATGAAAATAATAAAGCAATAACTTTTGATGGAAAGTTTAGTGGTGATTTTCCTATTTTAAGTAATTTGATGTATTCAAAAGAAGATAATAAAATTTATGCTATAGGTGGAAGCAATGAAGATGAAATTTATGAAATAAATATTAATGATGATACTTATAGTTTAGATTTAGTATATAAATTTGATTTAGGTGATAAGATAACTGGTATTTGGAATAGCCAAATAATAGGAGGTAGTTTACTTATAGAGTCATTTAAACCTGATGGTAGTGAAGATGAGTTTATTATGACGGAAGAAGAAACTATGTTACTTGATTTAAATAGCAAGGAAATTAATGTAATACAGAAAAATAATCAAACTAACTTTTTAATGAAATCTAATTCAAGCAAATATGTAATAACTATTAATCATGAAGAAGGAGAAGAGAAAAGTAGGATATTTTTAGGAAAGGTTCATGAAAATAAAGTAGAGTATATCTATGAGTTTGAAGAGTGTCCAATAAAAGTTGTATTTGATGATGATGAAAAAAATATGTTTGTTCAATATGGAACTTGGAAAGATGATAATATAGTTACTTATAGATATGTTTTGTATAATTTAGATATAGAATAGAAAATGTGAAAAATTTGGGGGAGACATGGAAAGGCAAAGAATTTTAGTTGTAGAAGATGAAATATCAATAAATGATATATTAACATTTGCATTAAGAAAAGAAGGATATGATGTTAGAGGTGTATATAGGGGGAAAGATGCGATAGAGATGGTAGAGAGCTTTAATCCAGATTTAGTGCTTTTAGATATTATGTTACCTGACAAAGATGGATTTCAAGTGTGTAGAGAAATTTGTGATAAGACTTTTGTAATAATGTTGACAGCAAGAGATGATGTTATAGATAAGATTTTGGGTATAGAAATAGGAGCGGATGATTATATAACAAAACCTTTTGAAATTAGAGAAGTAACAGCAAGGATAAAAAGTATTTTTAGAAGACTTAGCAAAAGCAATAATATTATGTCTAATATTTCCCAGGGAATATTAGATAAGGGGTTATTTATAAATTTAAATGATAGAAAAGTGTATAAGGATGGAGTTGAAATAGAGCTAAAGAAGAAGGAATTTGATTTATTAAGTTTTTTATATAGAAATAAAAATATAGTATTTTCAAGAGAAGAATTACTTGATAAGGTATGGGGAGCTGAATATGAAGGTGATGTAAGAACTGTTGATGTTCATATTAGAAGAGTAAGAGCTAAATTAAGTGAAGAGAAAAATAGTACTTTAATAGAAACAGTTTTTGGTGTTGGATATGTAATGAGGTGAAAAAAGTGTTTAAAACTATAAGAGGAAAGGTAACTTTATGGTCAATAATTATAGTTGGAATATTAAATATAATTTTAAGTGTTTTTATTTATATAACAATAAATAAGAAATTAGAAAGTTCAATTCAAGGGTATATGAAGACAATACAGTTTATGGCTAGAAATATTGCAATGACAAGCGGTTCACCTAATGAAGAGGATAATATTATTGTAAGTAATTTATATGATATATTTGGTGATTATATAGCTATAGCTTATAAAGATGATAATGTGATGAGTAGTAGGGGAACTCTCATACGAGAAGATAAAATAATAGAAATTTTAGAGGAAAGTAATAGTAGAAAATCATTATTAAATTTAAATAAAGATAGTAAATTATATATTGCAACATTTAATTATCCAATATATATTGATGAAAGTTATTATGGAAATATAGTTATACAAAAAGATTACACTAAAGAATATAATGAAAACTATAAAATTATTTGTTCTATATTTATAGGACAATCCATAATACTATTAATATTAGTAATGGCATTATGGAGTATAATTAGTAAGTTTACAAAACCAATTAATAATCTATCTAATGCAATTGAAAATTTTGCAATTGGAAAAGATGAAGGAGATATTAAAGTAGAAACAAAAGATGAGGTAGCTATATTAGCTGACAAATTTAACGTTATGAAAAATGAAATTAAATATCAAATGGAAGTTATTATAAAGGAGCAAAATAAAAGTAGGGAGTTTTTTAATAATGCAACACATGAACTTAAAACGCCAATTACAGCTATTAGTGGATATACTCAGTTATTAATAGATAATGATATTTCAGCAATAGAAGAAGAGTTTAGAGAAAGAGCATTAGATAGAATTTTAAAGGAAAGTAATAAATTAAATTTACTTGTTAAAAATATTTTAGAAATATCACGAGGAAAAGTAAAGAGAAATATAGATAAAGAAGAGTTTGACCTTGGAGATCTTATTAATAAAAAAATATCTGATATGAAGGTGAGATTTGTAAAGTCAAATCTCTATTTAAAAACTAATATTAATAATACAATAGTAAAATGTAATAAAGAAGAAATTAGTACTATAATAATAAATCTTTTAGATAATGCTATTAAATATACTGCAGGAAAAGAAGTAATAATTAATGTTTATGAAGAGTCAGAAAAAAGTATATTTGAAATATCAAATGAAATTTATGAAATACCAGAAGTTATAAAAAATAATTTATTAGAAGCTTTTGTAAAACATACTAATGATATTATTCTTGAAAAAGAAGGGATAACAAGTTCAGGATTAGGATTATATATATGCAGTAAGTTAGCAGAAGAAAATAATAGTGAATTAATATATGATATAAAAAACAATATAATAATAGTTAAATTAATAATTCCTAGTATTAAATAAATATATTGTAGTTTTATTATTTCAAAATCGATAATTAATTTAAGTAGTATTAATTAAGAGAATTTATAAGGGGATGTGTATTAAAAATTACACATCCCTAATATATTTAAGAGGAAAATGAGATAGCTAAATTAATTAGTTTTAAGTAGATACTCTGTATATGGAATATCTAATTCAATAGAACTTATTATTTTTATATTGTAAGGTTTATTTATTTTACTTAAAATAGATTTTACATCATCAGATACAGTGCCCGTAGTTATAATTATTCCATTATTTATATTATTTGAAATCATAGCACCTAATAATTTTTCAACCTGTAATAGTGATATAGAATTATTAAGGGAATATCTTTTACATTCAACATAGAATTTTTCAGAATCTTTTTCACAAATAATATCTTTTCCACCATCTGGTCCTAAAGGAAGGAGAATGATATTAGTGAATCCTAATTGATATAAATATTCACTACACCAAATTTCAAATTCATGGGGTGTTAATCTATGAACTAAATTATATAATTTGTTGTTTCCTTCAAAATTTTTATATGATTTATAGTATATAATAATTTTTTTTATTAATTTACCTATTAAAGGAGCAAATAATATTATTAAGAAATAGCTATATATTGTATTTAACTTCATTCATTAAACCCTCTTTCTTAATATAGTAATTATGATTTCTTATTGATTTTGTAAGTTCATAACCATCGATAAGCTTAATTTCTATTCCACGATTTTGATTGTTAAAATATTTAGTAAATTCTATAGCCTTATCAGAAAATGAACTATTAGTAATAAGAATTCCTTTTTTGCAGTTATTAATAAGTACTCTACCTAAAAAGCTTTGAACGGCAGATCTATCGGTTAATTCCCAATTGTCTTCATCAGCAGGAGTTTTACTAAGTAAATTGTTTTGAATACAACTTATAAATACTTCTTCGTTATTTAATGAAGATTTAAAATTAGTTAAACTACTATCACCATTAGGAAGAATTGTATTTTCCTTAAAACCTAAAATTTTAAGATATATATTTATAATTTTTATAAATGTGGTGTAGTTGTTTTTTTGAAGATCTTTTATAGATAATAGACCGAGTTTCATATGTTTTTCTGTTTCTTTTTTATTTAAATCTATAGTAGATTTTTCTATATAAGATATTAAAAATTTTAATGTAAAAAATAATAATATAATAAGTGGTAAATATTTAATAGAATTCATAAAAATCACCTCGTATAGATTATTAACAAAATTTATATATAATATGCATTAATTGTTAAATAAGTTTTAAATAAGAAATATAAATAAATTTGTAATAAAAAAGAAAATAATGTTTAAAAATAGGTAAAAAGAGATTATAATTATAATAATAAATAAATTCATTAAAATTTAATTGCTAATTGGAGGTAAAGACGGGGATGGTTACAAGATGTTCAATTATTATTTATGATGATTTTGGAAATGTATTGATTGCAGAAAGAGGAAAAAGAAACGAAAGAACTTGGGGAATGTTTGGAAAGGAAATGAAGGGTAAAGAAACAGAAGAAAAATGTATTTCTAAAGCCGTTGATAAAGATATAAAATGTACAATATTTGATTTAAAGCCATTTAAAGAATATGATTTAGAAGATGAAAAGAAATTGAAAGTTTTTACAGGTAGTGTAAAGGAATATATTACTTGTCATAAAAGTATAAATGATATAAAATGGATTTCTAAAAGAAACATTGAAGATTATGTTTTTAATGATGAAGATAAAATGATCTTAAATGACTATTTTCAAAATTAAATAAATTAGTATTGTGAAACTAATGACAAGCTAAAGGAGATACTTAATGCTTTATAGAGTTATTATAAAAAAAGAAACATCAAAGTACTTTATAGGTAAAACCTATGATAATAAGAAGTATAAAATTGAAAAGAATCAATATAGTAAAAAGCTTAGAGTAGGTAGTGATTCATATTTTTATGCTAGAAAAGAAGATGGATTGCTAAGTACAATTTTAGTTCCAATTTCTGATGAAGAAGCTGGAGTATTAGATATTCATAATTCTATCGTAGATGTTGATAAATAGAGCAAAGGAAGAACAGGGGTCAATAAAACCTTGTTCTTCTTTTATGTGTTAAGTAAAAAGGAGAGATTTCATGATTAAAAAATTTATTTCATATTATAAGCCCTATAGGGGATTATTTTTTACAGATTTAATAGTTGCAACTATAGCAACTCTATGCAATTTGATATATCCAATGATGACAAGAACTTTAGTTAATGATGCTATACCAAATAAGGAGATAAAAGTTATAGGTATATTTGCAGTTATTCTTATGATTTTATACTTAATTAAGGCAGGATGTTGTTACTTTATGCAGTATTTTGGACATCTTGTTGGAGTTGGAATGCAAGGTGATATGAGAAGAGATATGTTTAAGCACCTTGAAAAATTACCTAATTCATATTTTGATAATACAAAAACTGGAGACTTAATGAGCAGAATGATAAATGATTTAATGGATATATCTGAACTGGCTCATCATGGACCAGAAGATTTATTTATTTCAGTAATAATGTTTTTAGGATCATTTATAATATTATCAACTATAAACTTACCTCTTACAATTTTAATATTTGCTTTTGTTCCATTTATAGTGATATTTACATTAAAGAAAAGAAAAAAGATGAATAAATGTTTTATGGAAACAAGGGTTCATACATCAGCAATAAATTCAACACTAGAAAACTCAATTGCAGGTATAAGAATATCTAAGGCATTTGTTGCAGAAGAATATGAAAATGAAAAATTTAATAAAGGGAATAATAAGTTTAAGGAAGTAAGAAGACAATCATATAAGGTTATGGCAGAGTATTTTGCTGGTGTTAATTTTGGAGTAGATGTATTGGATTATGTTGTTTTAATAGCAGGAGGAATATTTACATATTATAATGCTATTAACTTAGGGGATTTTTTAGCTTATATGTTATATGTTAAATTATTTACAGACCCAATTAAAAAACTTATTAATTTTGTAGAGCAATATCAAAATGGAATGACTGGATTTAAAAGATTTATTGATATTATGAATGTTGAAGAAGAAACAGAAAAAGACAATGCAGTAGAATTAGAAAAAGTAGAAGGTAATATAAGTTTTGAAAATGTATGTTTTAGCTATGAAAATGAAAAAGTATTAGATAAAATTACATTATCTATAGAGAAAGGAAAAATGTTAGCTCTAGTAGGACCATCGGGTGGAGGAAAAACTACATTTTGTAATTTAATACCTAGATTTTATGATGTGGACAATGGAGATATAAAAATAGATGGAAAAAGCATATATGATATTAAGCTAGATTCTTTAAGAAAAAATATAGGTATAGTTCAACAAGAAGTATTTTTATATACAGGCACAATAAAGGAAAATATCAAATATGGAAAGCAAGATGCAAGTGATGATGAAGTTATTGAAGCAGCGAAAAAAGCTAATATTCATGAGTTTATAATGGGATTAAAAGATGGCTATGATACATATATTGGAGAGAGGGGAATAAAGTTATCAGGTGGCCAAAAACAAAGAATATCAATTGCTAGAGTATTTTTAAAGAATCCACCAATTTTAATTTTAGATGAGGCTACATCTGCTTTAGATAATGTAACTGAATATTTAATTCAAAAATCATTAGAAGAGCTTTGTAAAGATAGAACAACTATAGTTGTTGCGCATAGATTATCTACAATAAAAAATGCAGATGAAATAATAGTATTAACTGATAAAGGTATAGAAGAGAGAGGTAGCCATGCAGAACTTATTAAAAAAGGTGGAATTTATACTGAATTAAATAGATATTCAAAAATTAATTAGGTAACTTTATCACAGAATTTTTAAATAAAAAAAGGGTAAACTAAATATAAGGATAAAGTTATTGACTAATAATGATTATCGCTGTACAATAAAACAAATAATATTAATATCCCCCTAAGGGGGAGTAGGAGGAATTATAATGGTTCAACATTTAAAAGAAAATGAATTTAATTCAGAAGTTGTTAATTTTGATGGTGTTAGTATAGTAGATTTCTGGGCAGAATGGTGTGGCCCTTGTAAGATGATAGGTCCTATCTATGAAGAGGTTGCAGGAGAATTATCAAATGCTAAATTTACAAAGGTTAATGTAGATGAGTGTCCTAATTTAGCAGGAAAATATAGAGTTGCAAGTATTCCAACAATAATGGTATTTAAAAATGGAGAGCCTATAGATACATTAGTTGGATTTATGCCAAAACCACAATTAAAAGCTGCAGTTGAAAAACATTTATAAGAGAGGAATACTATGGAAAGATATGATTTAGCCATAGTAGGTAGTGGTCCCGCAGGATTATCAGCAGCTCTTAATGCAAAAATAAGAAATAAAAAATTCATTATTTTTGGAAATAAAGATTTAAGCAATAAAATAATGAAAGCTCCTAAAATAAATAACTATTTAGGTTTTTATGGAATGAATGGAGCTGAAGTAAAAGAAAAGTTTGCAGAGCATATAGATAAGATGGGAATACAAATTACAGAGGAAAGAGTAAATAATATCTATGCTATGGGTGATTATTTCACTTTAATGGTAAATGATAAAATGTATGAAGCTACAGCTGTAATTTTAGCTACTGGAATGGAATATACTAAGCCTCTTAAGGGAGAACTTGAATTATTAGGTAAAGGTGTAGGTTATTGTGCAACTTGCGATGCGCCTCTTTATAAAGGAAAAATAGTTTCAATAGTAGGATATAATAAAGAAGCTGAAGAGGAAGCTAACTATGTAAGTGAGCTTGCAGGAAAAGTATATTATATACCTATGTATAAGGATGAATATGAAGTTAGAGATAATATAGAAGTTGTCAATAAAAAGCCATTAGAAATAGTAGGAGATAATAAAGTTTCTTCATTAAAACTTGATGGTATAGATTTAGAAACCGATGGAGTATTTGTTCTTAAAGATAGTATTTCACCAGGACAACTAGTTCCAGGATTAGAAATTGTTGATGGACATATTAATGTGGATAGAGAAATGAAAAGTAATATTCCTGGATGTTTTGCAGCAGGAGATTGTGTAGGTAAGCCATATCAATATATAAAATCAGCTGGTGAAGGGAATATAGCAGCATTAAGTGCTGTAAGATATATAGATATATTAAAAAATAAATAGTTTATATAAAATAAGACATGTTGTTAAAATAGCATGTCTTATTTTTTTATTAAATATTGTCAAGACTTGATTTAAATATAAATACAAGGTATCATAAATTAGCGCTAAGGATGAATAATAAAGGATAGGTGAAGTATGTTGTTAGTTGTTGGTGGAATGATAGGTTTAGGTAAAAGTTCAGTAGCAAAAATTTTAGGAGAACATTTTAACTCAGAGGTTTTTTATGAATCTGTTGATGATAATCCACTTTTACCGTTATTTTATAGTGAGTCTGAAGAAGAGATACAAAGAAAGAGATATCCATTCTTATTACAATTATATTTTTTAAATACTAGATTTAAAAGTATTAAAGAGGCATTAGTTAATGATAATAATGTTCTAGATAGATCAATATATGAAGATTGGTATTTTGCTAAGAAAAATATGGAACTTGGTAGAATATCAGATTTAGAGATGAGTATATATGAAAATCTGTTAAATAATATGATGGAAGAGTTAGAGTCATTACCTAAAAAGGCACCTGATATTATGATATATCTTAAAGGATCTTTTGAAACTGTAATCAATAGAATCAATCTTAGAGGAAGAGAGTTTGAGATTGATGATAGTTTAAAAGAATATTATTATTTCTTATGGGAAGAATATGATAATTGGGTTAATAATCATTACAATGCATCTGAAGTTTTAATTATAGACATGAATGTTATGGATGTAGTTAATAATGAAGAAGATAAAAAGAAATTAATTAAAATGGTAGAAGAAAAATTAAAAGAAGTTAGAAAATAATAAAAATAGAGGAGCTAATATTTCTATATTAACTTCTCTATTTTTTTATTATATTTAAAATCATTTAAAGGAAATTAGAGTAAAATGTAGAATAAATACATATAAGGATAAATTGGAGGAGATAAAATGAAAAAAAAGACAAAGCAAATATTATTTGTAATAATAATTGCGCTGATATTAACAATAGGATTTATAGTATTAAATTTATATAATAAGGGATTTAAATTTTATACATATGTTACAGAAAATTATATAATGGAACAAATTGAAGGAATAATAGGAATTGATGATGGAAAAAATTATAGGGGGAAAATTGAAGAGTTATCAATAAAAGATATAGGGGGTTCATATTTAGGTTTTTTCAGTATTAAAGATAATAATGAAAATCAATGTGTAATTGCAAAATATAAAGAGTGTTTCAATTTAGGAAGTCATACTGTATTAAATTTAGATAAAGTAATAAAAGGAAGTAATTCTGTGGCTATGGTAGAATTATCTGAAGAAAATAATAATGATTTTCTTATATTAGTTTCAAATGATGAAGATAAATATGAAAGTTTAAATATAATTTCATTAAATAATGAAGAAGTTTTAGATAACATTACATTAACAGATGAAGGAATAAAAGAGTTTGGTGGAGAGCTTTTAAAAGATAATATATATTTATTACAATATAAAGCTGATGAATATAAGGAATTTGGAATAGAATTAGTAAAGAAGAGTGAAGAATAAGTTTCACTCTTCTTTTAGTTAAAGTTTTAAATTTTAATATAGTTAGGTATTAATATAAATATCTAACTATATTTATTTAAAAGAATTAAATGAAGCATCTGATGGCATTCTCCAATCACCACGAGGGCTAAGAGAAATTGAACCAACTTTAGGACCATCAGGTAAAGCACTTCTTTTAAATTGTTGAGTAAAGAATCTATAAATAAATTTATCAAGCCATTTTTCAATTTCTTCTTTAGAATAATCATCTTTAAATGCAGCTTCAGCTAAAAGTAATATTCTTTCTTTAGATGATCCATGCTTTATAAAATGATAAAGGAAGAAATCATGAAGTTCATAAGGTCCTACAATATCCTCTGTTTTTTGAATAATATCACCTTTATCACTTTTTGGAAGTAGTTCAGGGCTAACAGGTGTATCTAAGATATCTAATAGCGTATTAGATACTTCTTTATTAGATTCTTTTTCAGCAACATATCTTACTAAATATCTAACTAGTGTTTTTGGAATTGAAGGATTTACAGAGTACATACTCATATGGTCACCATTATAAGTACACCAGCCAAGAGCTAATTCAGATAAATCTCCTGTACCTATTAACAGTCCACCTTCTTTATTTGCTAAATCCATAAGAATTTGAGTTCTTTCTCTAGCCTGAACATTTTCATAAGTTACATCATGTATATCTTTATCGTGACCAATGTCTTTAAAGTGTTGAAGAGCAGCATCAACTATATTTATTTCTCTTAAGTCTGTTCCTAATTCATTACATAAAGTTAAGGCATTATTATAAGTTCTATCAGTTGTACCAAAGCCAGGCATAGTAATAGCTATAATATTTTTATTATCAATTCCTAAAAGCTTGAAAGTTTTAACTACAACTAAAAGAGCTAAAGTTGAATCAAGTCCACCGGAAATACCTATGACAGCTTTTTTAAGTCCTGTATGTTCTAAACGCTTAGCTAAGGCAGAAGATTGGATATTAAATATTTCTTTACATCTTTCTTCTCTTTCATGTTCATTTGAAGGTACAAATGGATGTTTATCAACATATCTATCAAAGTTTGTAATTTTAGTACTATTAAAACTGAAGTTTATAAATTTTGATTTAAAAGGAACAATTTGAGAAGCTGATCTATAGCTTAAGTTTTTTAATCTTTCTGAATTAAGCTTAAATACATCAACACAAGATGTTATTATTTCATTTTCTCTTTGGAATCTATCATTTTCTTTTAATATAGAACCATTTTCACTAATAATTAAGTGTCCACTAAACAATAAATCTGTAGTAGATTCATGAACACCAGCGGATGAATATATATATGAAGACATACATCTAGCACTTTGATTAGAAACTAATGAAACTCTATAATCTTTCTTACTTACTAATTCATTAGAAGCAGATAAATTACCAATTATATTTGCTCCTAATAATGAAAGATAAGAACTAGGAGGGATTGTAACCCAAAGATCTTCGCAAATTTCTACTCCAAATTTATAATCACCAGCACAGAAAATTAAGTTTGTTCCAAAAGGAATATTTTCTTGGAATGGTAGACTTATAATTTCATCTACTAGCATAGCAGCTTCAGTAAACCATCTTTTCTCATAAAATTCACTATAATTAGGAATATAGGATTTTGGAACTATACCAATAATTTTTCCATCAAAAATAATACATGCACAATTGTATAGGATATTATTATGTACCAATGGACATCCAACAGCTATTAGCATGTCTTTATTACGGCTTTCTTCACAAATTATTTTTAAGCCATCAATAGCTTTATTTAAAAGTGATGATGTTAAAAATAAATCACCACAAGTATAAGAAGTTATAGATAGCTCAGGAAAAACTATAAATTTGACTTCTTGCTTATAAGCATCTTTTATACAAGAACATATATTTTCAACGTTATAAAGAACATCTGAAACTTTTGTCTTAGGGCAAGCAGTTCCTACTTTAATAAAATCCATAATATCATCTCCATTACATTATATAAATTTAGTATTGTATTATATATCTAATAAAATACATATAAGTAAATAATAAAAGGAAAACCCTAGAAAATCAATTAATTTAAATAAGATATAATACTAAACTTTTAAAAGGTTATTAAATAACTTATTTTATAATAAAAAATAACTTGAAAAGTATTAATTTATATATTATAATGAATTTATACTTAATAATTGATTGAAGATATTAAAAATACCAAAAAAGAAGTATATGATATATAATAAAAGTATATAAATACTAATAAGTAATCTTGTTAGTATTTTAAAATAAAGTTGAAAGGGGGAAGAGAAATGGTTGAGGTAATTATTTGGATTTTAGTTGCTATCTTTGTAATTGCTATTGACGTTGTTACAAGTAGTTTTATTTTTATGTGGCTGTCAATTGGAGCTTTAGCTGCCATAATACTTTCTTTATTAGGTATATCAGTTTTGTGGCAAATAATAGCGTTTTTAATTGTTGGCGTCGTAACTATTTCTATTGGGTATCCTTGGGCAAAGAAAAAATTTAAAGCTGACGTAAATCAGGTACTAACAATGGAGCAAACATATATTGGAAAAGAAATGGTTGCTACAGAAGATATGAGAGAAACATCAAAGATAAAAGTAAGCGGTATTTATTGGACTGCTTATAATAAGGGGAAAACTATAAAAAAAGGTGAAAAATATACCATTACAGGTATAGAAGGAAATAAATTAATTGTAAGTTTAAAGGAGGATTAATATGACAGGATTAATATTTTTAGTAGCATTATTAGTAATTGTTTTCTTATTGCTATTATCATCAATTAAAGTTGTTAACACAGGTTATTTATACGTAGTAGAAAGGTTAGGTCAGTTTCATAGAATTTTAGAGCCAGGATGGCATTTTATAATTCCAGGTATTGATTTTGTAAGAAAAAAGGTATCAACTAAACAACAAATTTTAGATGTACCACCACAATCAGTTATTACTAAAGATAATGTTAAAATTTCAGTAGATAATGTTATATTCTACAAAATGCTAAATGCGAAAGATGCAGTATATAATATTGAAGATTATAAATCAGGTATAGTTTACTCAGCAACAACTAACATAAGAAATATCCTTGGTAATATGACATTAGATGAAGTATTAGCAGGAAGAGATAGTATTAATCAACAATTATTAGGTATTATTGACGAAGTTACAGATGCTTATGGTATTAAAGTACTATCAGTTGAAATTAAAAACATAATTCCACCAGCTGAAATACAACAAGCAATGGAAAAGCAAATGAAAGCTGAAAGAGACAAGAGAGCTATGATTCTTCAAGCAGAAGGTTTAAGACAATCACAAATTGAAAAGGCTGAAGGAGAAAAGCAATCTAAGATTCTTGCAGCAGAAGCTGAAAAGGAAGCAAATATTAGAAGAGCAGAAGGTTTAAAAGAATCACAATTACTTGAAGCAGAAGGTAAAGCAAAGGCTATTGAACAAATAGCTATAGCAGAATCAGAAGCTATTAGAAAAGTAAATGAAGCTATTATTGAATCAGGAACTAATGAAACAGTTATAGCATTAAAGCAAGTTGAAGCTCTTAAGGAAATGGCTAATAATCCAGCTAATAAGCTTATATTACCAAATGAAACATTATCTTCACTTGGTAGCATAGCGGCTATTGGAGAAATGCTTAAGGGGAGCAAGGAATAGTTAGTTATTAATAAAAATAACAATGGGGCTGTGACACTAAATAATTAGTGTACAGTCCCATTTAAAAATTCTATGTATTAATTATAGTATATAAACTATTGTCTTTAGGAAGTACTGATTCAAGTGAGGTATTTGTAAATATATGAAGTTCATGTAATGCTCTAGTACAAGCTGTATAGAATAAATGCTTATCTTCGCTAGATAAATAATTTTCACCATCAGCTAAAATTACAGTATCAAATTCTAATCCTTTTGCTATATAAGATGATATTATATTAACTCCAGCCTTAAATTCACATTTATCACTTACTATTAAATTTACATCAGTACCAATTGCTTTTAATGAAGAATAAAGTTTTTCACAGTTTTCTTTATTCTTACAAATAATAGCTATTGATTTAAATCCCTTATCTTTGACTTCAGTAATTTTATTAGCAATCTTTTGATCTAAGTTATTGTTAACTAAATAAATATTAGGATTCTCTCCAATTCTATCAACAGCTTCAATAGGTTCATGTGTATCTAAAATATCCTTTGTAAAATTAGTTATATTTGCGGTTGAACGATAGCTTTTAGTTAATACTACAGTTTTAATGTCGTTAAAAATATTAGTAATACCATCTCTGCTTTTTACATTTGAATGTTTATCAATTCTTTGATTTAAATCACCCATAATAGTTAAAGATGCATTTGGGAAGGATTTTTTAATTATTTCATAGAATAAAGGACTATAATCTTGACATTCATCTACAAGAACATGTTTCATGTTTCCATAGCTTCTAAAGCCTTCTAAAGCAGCCCTAATATAAATTATTGGAGTAATATCCTCATATTTAACCTCATTTTTGTTTAAAAAGTTTAAGGTGATATTTTTTATATCAGTTAAATCTAAATCACTATATTTTTCTATGTTATTCCAAAGTAATTTATATATAGCAACACTATCCAATGTATTAATCATAGAATCAACTTGAATATCAACTTGATTTTTACAGTAATCGTAGAAAGTTTTTTTATCCTCTACATAATCAAAATGTGAATTATCTTTTGAAGATAAATATTTATTTTCAACTTGTGAAAATAAACTTTGTTTAATAACATCAATTCTATTTAAGAATGGAATATCTTTAAATCTTTCAAAGAATGTATTTTCAACAGATTTTTTACTAATTATTTGAGTTCCCTCAATTATTATTGGTTTAGCATTTGTTATGAGCTTTGGAATGTCTAGAGTAAAGTTATTTAACACATTCATAAATTCTAAAGTATTTTTATATTCCATAGATTTAGTTCTTTTGCTAAATTCATTTAAATCCTTTATGTTAGAGTAAATATAATCTAAATGATCATTTTTATTTTCATATAAATAATTTGTAGGTAAAAATCTTTTTGAATAAAGTTCAAAAGTAGTTTGACGAATATTACTTTCTCCAAGTTCAGGTAATACATCAGATATATACTCTGCAAAAACTTCATTTGGACTAAATATTAAAATATTTTCTGCACTTAAATTTTTTCTGTGTTTATATAATAGATAAGCAGATCTATGTAGTGCTATAGAAGTTTTACCAGAACCAGCGGCTCCTTGTATAAATAATACTTTGCTATCATCACTTCTAATAATATCATTTTGTTCCTTTTGAATAGAAGCAACTATGTTTTTCATTTTATCTGTTGCATTTCCACTTAACATAGAAGTTAAAGCTTCATCACATAAACTTTCGTTAGAGTTATGAATAAAAACTATTTCACCATTTTTTATATTATATTGTCTTGTAAATTCAATTTCACCATGAATTCTTCTAACTGGAGCATCATAGTATGCAGGACCAGATTCAAAATCGTAAAACATATTAGCAACAGGGGAACGCCAATCAAATACAAAAATATCAAAGTTATCTTCATCTTCTACTGTAGATAATCCTATATAAAAGCTTTCAGTACCTTCTCCATCTTCTTTAAAATCTAACCTTGCAAAGTAAGGATTAGATAGTTGTTTTTCTAAAGTTCTAATTCTTGAAATCTTCTTTGAATGAAGTTGTTCGTTTAAGGCTACTTGTCCACAGTTTTCATTAATTTCAATTTCATCAAGTTCATTTCTATTGTCCCAAAGAAATTTTCTATGCTTAATTATTTCTTTATCTTGTTCTTCACTAGAAGCACCATAACTTTTTAAAAGTTCATTTATTTTTTTTATTGTATTTTTTAAATATACTTTTTCATCATGTAGATCTTTTCCAACTAGCATTTTATCAATCTCCTTATAAATACGGTCATTAAATTTTAATGTTTATATTAATTTGTGTCAAGTAGATAAATTTTAATTGAAAAAAATAGCAAAATATTGGCAGAAAATATAATAAAATTGTGATTGCATTGACCAATAAAATCATCTTTGTTAGCATAAAGGTATATAGAAAGATATAGCAAAATAACAAAGGTGAGATGTAGTTTATTCATAAAAAGAATCGATGAATTTAAAGAAAAAAGAAATATAAAGGAGGGATATTTTAGATTAAGAAATTAAAATTTTTATAGAAAATGGGGGAACTTTATGAGAAAAAAAGGAAAAAGAATTTTAGCAACAGTGCTATCTACAATAATGGTTACATCTTTATGTCAGACAGCATTTGCAGAAGGAAATTCATATGAAAATTATAAGACTGATGAAAACGATTTAAAATTGTGGTATACAAAGCCAGCTTCCAAGGGTGCTGAAAATCTGACTGAAGATAATATGTGGCAAGAGTATACTTTACCAATAGGGAATGGTGATATTGGTGGAAATGTATATGGAGAAATTATTAATGAGCGTATAACATTTAATGAAAAAACACTTTGGACAGGGGGACCAAGTGAAAGTCGTAAAGATTATAATGGTGGTAATTTAGAAACAGCTAGTGATGGTAGAGCAATGTCTGAGGTATTGAAAGAAATTAGAGAGCTATTTGCACTTCATACTGAAGAGGGAAATGCTAAAGCTAGTAAGTTATGTAATGAATTAGTTGGAACAGACAAAGGTTATGGAGCTTATCAAGCATGGGGAGAAATAAATCTTAACTTTAAAGATATTAATAAGAATAATGTTAAGAATTATATGCGTGATCTTGATTTAAAAACTGCAATTTCATCTGTAAATTATACTGAAGGAGATACAAAATATACTAGAGAATATTTTGTAAGTCATCCTGATGATGTTATGGTTATAAGAGTTGAAGCAGATGGTAATGAAAAGCTTAACTTTGATGTAAGTTTTCCATCTAAACAAGGTGCAACAACAATAGTAGAAGATGATACTATTACATTAAAAGGACAAGTATCTGATAATCAATTAAAATATAATTCACAATTAAAAGTTATAAGTGATAGTGGAAATATAATTGAAGGTAATAATAAATTAACAGTAGAAGAAGCAACTTCCGCAACAATTTATATATCAGCAGCTACAGATTATAAAAATGATTATCCAATTTATCGAACTGGAGAAACTGAAGATGAACTAAATGCTCGTGTTGAAGAGGTTATTTCAGAAGTAGTTAAGAAAAGTTATGATGAAGTAAAAGCTGATCATGTATCTGATTATAAAAGTATTTTTGATAGAGTTGATTTAGATTTAGGACAAGCATTACCTAATATTCCAACAGATGAGCTTTTAAGTGGATATGGAAACAATACAGTTTCTGAAGATGCTAGAAGAGCTCTTGAGGTAATGTTCTTCCAATATGGAAGATATTTAACTATTGCATCTTCAAGAGAGGATTCACAACTTCCATCTAACTTACAAGGGGTTTGGAATAATAATAATAAACCTGCTTGGAGTTCAGATTATCATATGAATGTAAATCTTCAAATGAATTATTGGCCAACTTATTCTACAAATATGGCTGAATGTGCTACTCCTCTAGTTAATTATATTGATTCACTAAGAGAGCCAGGACGTGAAACAGCAAGAATTTATGCTGGAGTAGAAAGTGCTAAGGATGAAAATGGAGAATATATTGAAGCTAATGGATTTATGGCTCATACTCAAAATACTCCATTTGGATGGACTTGTCCAGGATGGCTTTTTGATTGGGGATGGTCTCCAGCAGCAGTGCCATGGATATTACAAAATGTTTGGGAAATGTATGAATATACTGGTGATATTGAGTATATGAGAGATGTTATTTACCCAATTATGAAAGAAGAAGTTAACTTATATGAAAATATGTTAGTATGGGATGAAGTTCAACAAAGAATGGTTTCATCACCAACATATTCTCCAGAACATGGGCCAAGAACAGTTGGTAACACATATGAGCAAACTTTAATATGGCAATTATATGAAGATACAATCAAAGCTGCAGAAGATTTAGGTGTTGATGCAGATAAGGTTGAAAAGTGGAAAGACACTCAATCTAAATTAGATCCAATTCAAATTGGTGATGATGGTCAAATTAAAGAGTGGTATGAAGAAACTACTTTAAATAGTATTAAAAGTGAAGGATATAATCATAGACATATGTCTCATCTTTTAGGATTATTCCCAGGAGATTCTATTTCAGTTGAAACTCCAGAACTTCTAGAGGCTGCTTTAGTATCATTAAATAATAGAACAGATGAATCTACTGGATGGGGAATGGGACAAAGAATAAATTCTTGGGCTAGAGCAGGTCAAGGAAATAAGGCTTATGAATTATTAACTAAGCAATTAAAGAGAGTTGGAACAGGACAAGCTAATGGAGGTGGTACTTACTCTAATCTTTGGGATGCACATCCACCTTTCCAAATAGATGGTAACTTTGGGGCAACAGCAGGAATAGCTGAAATGTTAATGCAAAGCAACATGGGATATATAAACTTTTTACCTGCACTTCCAGATGTATGGGATGATGGCTCATATGCTGGATTACTTGCAAGAGGAAACTTTGAAGTTGGTGCAAAATGGTCAAATGGAAAAGCTTATGAATTAACTATTAAATCTAACAATGGTGGAGAAGCTGTAGTTAAATATGATGGATTAAATCTTGCTACAGTAACTAACTCTAAGGGAGAAAATGTAGAGTTTACAATAGTTGAAGAAGATAAGATTTCGTTTAATACAGAAGTAGGAGAAACTTATACTATAACTGAAATTCCTGTTGGTGAAAAGCTTTTAGATGCACCTACTGGATTAGTTGCAGAAAGAATAGAAAGTAATTCTGTAAACTTAGAATGGAATGCTATAGAAGGTGATGATGTTACTTATAATGTATATCGTCAAATTGATAAAGGTGATGTTATAACTGTAGCAAAAGATATTAAAGAAGTAAGCTTTAAGGATACTAATGCACAAGATATATTAGGTTCATTTAATTATATGGTTTCTGCAAATATTAGTGGAAAAGAAACAAAAGTATCTGAAGCTGTAAAAGTAAATGATTTAAGAAATATGGCTGGATATATTGATGATAGGGATTCGCGTATTGTTTACTCTGGTAGCTGGAGTGATTGGAGTGAAAATACAAATCATGCAGGAACAATTAAGTTTATTGAAAATCCAGTTGGTGGAGAAACAGCTACTTTAACATTCGTTGGTACAGGAATTGAAGTAATTAGCTGTACTAATTATGATAGAGGTGAGCTAGAAATTATTATTGACGGTGTTAGCCAAGGTAAAGTTAGCACATATAGTTCAACTGCTAAAAGACAAGAGGTTGTATATTCTAATGAGGACTTAGAATATGGTAAGCATACAATAGTCGTTAAAGCAACTAATACAAAGGTTGATGCTGCATCAAAAACAAAGGTAGAGTTTGATGCATTTAAAGTATTAGACACTTCATCTGTTAAGCCAACTTCAGTTTCAGTTAGAACTAAGTCTGGAATAACAACTATAAGTAAAGAAAATAGTTCAGTTCAAATGGTTGCTACAGTTCTTCCAAGTGAAGTAAGCAATAAGGAAGTAACATGGTCAGTAAATGATTCTAATATTGCAACTATTGATGAAAATGGATTATTAACAACTAAAAATATTAATGGAACTGTTACAGTAACAGCTACATCTAAAGAAGATGATTCTGTAAGTGGTTCAATTACTATAAAGGTAGTACTTCCAACAGTAACAGCTGAAGAAATTATAGTTGAAGATGGATATATGGATAATACTAAAAACCCTAATATAGAATGGGATGGAAACTGGAAAGTTTGGAATGGTGAATCCAATAGACATCATGGTGGAACTAAAACAGAAGCTACTACAGGTGAAACGATAACTTATAAATTCACTGGAACAGGAATAGCAGTTTACTCTCAAAAGCATTCAGACTTCTCAAGCTTCGATATTTCAATAGATGGTGAAGCTAAAGGAAACTTTTCATTAGATGGAAGTGGTTCTGGTGATGACCAACAATTAGTTGCAGAATTTAAGGGATTAGAAAATGGTGAACACACTATATTTATGAAGGCTGTAGATAGGGATGGAAAAACTAAAGTTAACTTAGATTACTTTAAGGTATTTAAAGCTATTAATGGTAATATAGTTGATAAATCAGAATTACAAACAGAAATAGAAGAACAAAGTAATAAAGTTGAAGCTAACTATACAGAAGAAACATGGAGTGAATTTAAAGCTGCATATGATAAAGCTGTAGAAGTTATGAATGATGATAATTCAACAGATGAAAATGTAACAAGTGCTTTAGCAGAACTTAAAGAAAAAGCAAATGGATTAGTAGCTCAAGAAGCACAGGGACCAGAAATTCCAAGTAGTGCTAAGGTTGAAGCAATTGGAGTTGAAAGTAAGACATTAGTTCTTACATGGCCTTCAATAGATGGAGCATCAATCTATGAAGTTTATAAAGGTGAAACTAAGGTTGGTGAAACAGCTAATAATTACTATAGAGTTAATGAGTTAACTGCAGATACTGAATATAACTTTACTGTTAAGGCTGTAAATGAAGCTGGAAAAGCAACAGCATTTGAAGCTATAACTGTAAAAACAGAATCAGCTGTAGATATAGAGAGACCAAGCAATATAGAAGAAGTATCTGTAGAAGTTACTTCAAAGACAAGTGCTAAAGTTTCATGGAGTGAAGCAACTGATAATATTGGAGTAGTTGGATATAAAGTTTATGTAAATGGAACTTTTAAGGCTGAAGTAGAAGGATTAAACTATATACTTGAGGGACTAGATGAAGGCGTTAAATATACAGTTAAAATAGTAGCTATAGATAAGGCGGGAAATGCTTCATTAATACCTGCAAGTGCAAGATTTATAATTAGAGATGAAGAGGTTCCACCAACAGAAGGTAACGGAGATAAAACTCAATTAATAAGTTTAATAGAGAAAATTGAAAGGCTAGACTCAAGTAATTATATAGCAAAAACTTGGGAAAAGTTAGCTACAGTTTTAGAAGAATCAAAAGCAGTAGCTGCTGATGAAAATGCTTCAGCAGAAGAAGTCTCAAAATCTTATGATAACTTGTTAAGAACATTCTTAGAATTAAGATTAAAGCCAAATAAAGATGCTTTAAATGAGTTAATCAAAAAAGTACAATCTTTAGACTCTAGTAAGTATACAAAGGAAAGTTGGAGTTATGTTGAAAAGGCAGTGGAAGAGGCTAATAAAGTGATGGAAAATGAAGATGCAACAGAAGAAGAAGTTGCAAAGGCTGAAGAAAATTTAAATATTGCAATTTCAGCATTAGAAATAGCATCAAATGATAGCACAAATAGTGCAACTAATAATGGAAGTAATAATAAAGAGGATGGAAAAACAACATCAAATTCAAAGCTTCCAAAAACAGGTGGAACCAATGCTGTTTATATATTAATAGTAGGAGCTGCTTTAGTTGTTACAGGTGGGGTATTCATGTTTACTAGAAAGAAAAAATCTGATAATACACCAAAATAATAAAAGTTAGAATAGAGATTGTATCGAAATATAGTATTATAAATTTTGATACAATCTCTTCTTTTATTAATGTGATTATAAATTATAATTTTATTCAAAGTAATATTATTAGATGAAATTTTAGCCACCTAATGTTATATCTTGGGTTGCATACCATTCTAATGCATCATAAACATGCTGAGGTTTAAAATCGGGCCAATAATCATTAACTACATAAAAATCTGAGTAAACAGATTGTATTGGTAAAAAACCACTTAATCTTCTTCTTCCTCCCCAACGTATTATTAAATCTATTCTAGATATATCTTTTGATTGTAAAGCTAAATCTAAATTTTTTCTTTTATTATTTGTTTTTCTTGATAAATTTAAATCCCATTCCCATCCGTAGTTTACTAAGAAATTTACTTTTATTCCACCTTTACCAAATGTTTTTCTTTTAGTAAAGGGTAATAATTCTGTGGGAAAGCATGGTGACTCTGTATTCCCAATAACTAATAACTCGGCATCTTCATGAGAAAGTAATTTTACAGCATCTATACAAGCTTGTGTAAATGCTTCTTTTTGATTAGCTGGTCTTTTAGTATTATCTGTTGTAAAGCCGTAATAGGTAATTTCTTTAATACCTAATTTTTGACAAAGTTTAAATAATAATAAACCAGGATTTATTCCTAAGTTATAACCTTTTTCTTTAGTTAGGCCGTTATTTTCAGCCCAGCGCCTATTTCCATCTGGAATTATTCCAATATGATTAGGAAGTCTCATTTGATTCACTCCTTAATTTATAAAGTTAGTAAAACAGATAAATAATACAATTTATTTATAGTATTACTAATTTTCTTTTTATTAATACTTTAAATAGAAAATAATATATTGTTTTCTTAATATAACAATTTAATCAAATATTAAAAGTAGATTGGGGAATAATAAAATTATTTTAAAAAAATACAATAATAGGAAAATGAACGTGAAAAGTCGAAATTAATCGAATATAAATTTTATTAATTAAAATAATATTCGTTATATATGACGAATAATTATAAAAAATAAACAAAGAATGTTGACAGGGAGAAAAAGGATTGGTAAAATCTAATTAAGGCGAAAGTTTGGTGTATAAATAATAAAAATGTTCGTATTTTATTGGTGGAGTTATGGAGGTAGATTATGTTAGGGTTTAAATGCATTTTTGTTGAAAAAAAGAAAGGCTTCAATGTTGAGGCTAAAAGTCTTATGGAAGACTTTAAAAGTAATCTTAGAATAAATAATCTTAAAGAAGTAAGGGTTATAAATAAATATATATTAGGTGAAATAGAAGAAGATTACTATAAAAACTCGTTATATACAATATTTGCTGAAAAGACAGTAGATAATTTATATGAGGGAACTCTTCCAGTTAATGAAGATGAGATTGCATTTGCAGTTGAGTTTTTACCAGGTCAGTATGATCAAAGAGCAGATTCAGCTTCTGAATGTATAGGATTATTAGGAGCTAAAGAACCAGTAGAAGTTAAATCAGCTAAGGTAATAGTTTTAAAAGGTGATTTAAGCAAAGAAGATATAGAAAAAATTAAAGGATATTATATAAATCCAGTAGATTCTAGAGAAGTAGCAATAGATAATATTGAGCTTTTTTCAAAATTAGCAGAGCCTAACGATGTAGAGGTACTTCATGATTTTGTTAGTAAAGATAGAAGTCAAATAGAAGAATTCCACAAAGAATTAGGGTTAGCAATGAGTGTGGATGATTTATTAATGATAAGAGATTATTTTAAAGGTGAAGATAGAACACCAACTATTACTGAAATAAAAGTAATAGATACTTATTGGTCTGATCACTGTAGACATACAACTTTTAGTACTGCAATTGAAGATGTAACTTTTGAAATAGGTGAATTAAATAATGCAGCACAAAAATCATATGAAGCATATCTAAAATCAAGAAACTTCGTTTATGGAGAGACTAATAGAGACGAAACATTAATGGACATAGCAGTTATTACTATGAAAGAAATGAGAAAAAGAGGAATGTTAGAGGATTTAGATATTTCTGAAGAAATAAATGCTTGTTCAATAAAAGTTAACATAGAAACAGATAATGGAAATGAAGAATACTTAGTGATGTTTAAAAATGAAACACACAATCATCCTACTGAAATTGAACCTTTTGGTGGAGCAGCAACTTGTTTAGGAGGAGCTATAAGAGATCCACTTTCAGGTAGAACATATGTATATCAAGCAATGAGAGTTACTGGCGCAGCAGATCCAACAGTACCTGTTGAAGATACAGTTAAAGGGAAATTACCACAAAGAACTATTACATTAGGAGCGGCACATGGATATAGTTCATATGGAAATCAAATAGGTTTAGCAACTGGACAAGTTTCAGAAGTTTATCATCCCAATTATGTAGCAAAAAGAATGGAAGTTGGTGCAGTTATAGCAGCAGCACCAAAAGAAAATGTAGTAAGAGAAGAACCTAAAGCTGGTGATATAGTAATTCTTCTTGGAGGAAGAACAGGTAGAGATGGTGTTGGTGGAGCTACAGGTTCATCAAAGGAGCATACTGAAGATTCAATAAATCAATGTGGAGCTGAAGTTCAAAAGGGAAATGCTCCAACAGAAAGAAAGATACAAAGATTATTTAGAAATTCTGAAGTTGCTAAGATGATTAAAAGATGTAATGACTTTGGAGCTGGTGGAGTTTCAGTTGCAATTGGGGAATTAACTAGAGGATTAGATATTAATTTAGATAAGGTTCCTAAAAAGTATGAAGGCTTAGATGGAACTGAAATTGCAATTTCTGAATCACAAGAAAGAATGGCAGTAGTAGTTAATAAAGAAAATGTAGATAGATTTATAGAATTATCTAACTTAGAAAATTTAGAAGCTGTTGTTGTTGCAGAAGTTACTGATACAGAAAGATTAAGAATGTATTGGAGAGGTAAGGAAATAGTTAACTTGAAGAGAAGCTTCTTAGATACAAATGGAGCAAGACAAGTAACTAATATAGAAGTTAAGTTGCCAGATGAATATCCTTTAGCAGTTGGAGAAGTAAATGTTAAAGAAGAGTGGATAAATAACTTAAAGAAATTAAATGTGGCATCACAAAAAGGATTAGTTGAAAGATTTGACTCAACAATAGGTGGAGGAACAGTTCTTATGCCATATGGTGGTAAGGATTCAGCAACAGAGCAAGAAGCAATGGTTGCTAAAATTCCGGTATTAGATGGAGTAAGCAAAGAGGCAACAATAATGAGTTATGGATTTAATCCAGAATTAGGAGTTTGGAGCCCATACCATATGGCATATTACTCAATAATAGAAGCAGTTACAAAGCTTGCAGCTGTTGGTGGAGACTATAGAAAAGCAAGATTAACTCTTCAAGAATATTTTGAAAAACTAGGTAAGAATCCAGAAAGATGGGGTAAACCATTTGCTGCATTATTAGGAGCATACCAAGCACAAATGGATTTAGGTATACCTGCAATTGGTGGTAAGGACTCAATGTCTGGAAGTTTTGGCAGTTTAGATGTTCCTCCAACATTAGTGGCTTTTGCAGTTGGAGTTGAAAAAGCAAAAAATATAATTTCGGCAGAGTTTAAAGAAATCGGTTCAAAGCTAGTATTTTTAATAGCTGAAAGAAATGAAGATTATACATTAAAGATAGAACAATATAAAAAGAATTTAGAAAAATTACATGAGCTTATTTTAGAAGGAAAAGTAATATCAGCATCATCAGTTAAGTTTGGTGGAGTTTCAGAGACACTTTCTAAGATGGCTTTCGGAAATAAAATTGGGGTTAAATTCTATAATCTAACTAAGGAAGAGCTTTTTGGTTTAAACTATGGAAGTTTAGTTTTAGAAGTAAAGCAGGATGTAAATATAGATGTAGAGTTTGAAGGATGCGCTTACAAGGCAATAGGATGCACAGTTAAAGATGAAGTAATAGTTTCAGAAGAGTATGATTTAGATTTAAAACTAAATGCTTTAGTAGAAGCTTATGAAGAAAAGTTATCAAAAGTATTTAAGATTAAAACTACTGATAAAAATGAAACTGTAAAAGAGGTTTTATATAATGAATCAAATATTAAATCACCTATTATAAAGGTTGCTAAACCTAAAGTAATAATTCCAGTATTCCCAGGAACAAACTGTGAATATGATTGTGAAAGAGTATTTAGAAATGCTGGGGCTGAAACAGAAACTTTAGTATTTAGAAATTACTCTAATGATGCTTTTGTAGAATCAATTGAAAATCTAGAAAAGCAAATTAGAGAAAGTCAAATAATAATGTTACCAGGTGGATTTTCTGCAGGAGATGAACCAGATGGATCAGGTAAATTTATTTCAACAGTATTTAGAAATGAAAGAATTAAAGATGCTGTTATGGATTTATTAAAGAATAGAGATGGATTAATGTTAGGTATTTGTAATGGCTTCCAGGCATTAATTAAATTAGGATTAGTTCCTTATGGTGAAATAGTTGATATTGAAGAAGAGATGGCTACATTAACTTATAACGAAATTAATAGACATATGAGTTCAATAATTAAAACTAAGATTGTTTCTAAAAAATCACCATGGTTTAGTGGAGTTGAACTAGGGGATATACACAATGTAGCAATTTCACATGGAGAAGGAAGATTTGTTGCTCCAGAAAAGCTATTAAAACAATTAATAGAAAATGGACAAGTAGCAACTCAATACGTTGATAATAAAGGAAATATAGCATTAGATATGCCATTTAATCCAAATGGATCAATGCTAGGAATAGAAGGTATAACAAGTCCTGATGGTAGAGTTCTTGGTAAGATGGGTCACTCTGAAAGAATTGGAGATAATCTTTATAAGAATGTACCAGGAAACTTTGATCAAAAGATTTTCGAATCAGGAGTAAAATACTTCAAATAGTGACAAGCTTCAAGTGAACAGTGGCAAGTTAAAGAATAAATTAAGTGAGTGATGAGTTTGGAAAATATATATTTTATGAAACATCTTAATGTGTTTTGACATTAATTTATCACTCTCCACTAGTCACTTGTAACTAAAGAAAGGGTGATTTTAAAATGAAGGTTGCAATATTTTTTGGATCTAAATCTGATACAGAAATAATGAGAGGAGCAGCTAACTGCTTAAAGGAATTTGGGGTTGAGTATAAAGCATTTGTTTTATCTGCTCATAGAGTTCCTGAAAAGTTAGAAGAAACTTTAAGAGAAGTAGAATCGCAAGGGTGTGAAGTTGTAATAGCAGGAGCAGGACTTGCGGCACATTTACCAGGAGTAATTGCTTCTCAAACAACAATGCCAGTTATAGGAGTTCCATGTAAAGGTGCAATAGAAGGATTAGATGCATTATTTTCAATAGTTCAAATGCCAAAATCTATTCCAGTTGCAACAGTTGGAATAAATAATGCTTATAATGCTGGAATGCTTGCAGTACAAATGTTAGCAGTTGGAGATAAAGAATTAAAAACTAAATTAGTTGAATATAGAAAAAATATGAAAGAAAAATTTATATCTGAAAATGGTGAGGGAGTGGATTTATAATGGAAAAATTAGAAATGATGTATGAAGGTAAAGCAAAGAAAATATATGCTACAGATAAGGCTGATGAAGTAATAGTTTATTACAAAGATGATGCAACTGCTTTTAATGGAGAAAAGAAAGGGCAAATCGAAGATAAAGGTGTTTTAAACAATGCAATTACTTCAATGTTATTTGAAATGTTAAACAAAAAGGGAGTTCCAACTCACTTTATTGAAAAACTAAATGATAGAGAACAATTATGTAAAAAGGTTGAAATAGTTCCATTAGAAGTAATAGTAAGAAATGTTGCTGCTGGTTCTATGGCTAAAAGATTAGGCTTAGAGGAAGGAACTGAACTTAAAACAACAGTATTTGAATTATCATACAAAGATGATTCTCTAGGAGACCCATTAATAAATGATTATCATGCAGTTGGTATTGGAGCAACAACTTTTGAAGAGTTAGAAAAAATTTATGCTTTAACATCAAAAATTAACGATATTTTAAAGGATATGTTCTTAAAATCTAATATAAGATTAATAGATTTTAAATTAGAATTTGGTAGATATAACGGAGATATAGTTTTAGCAGATGAAATTTCACCAGATACATGTAGATTTTGGGATGCAACAACTGGAGAAAAGTTAGATAAAGATAGATTCAGAAGAGATCTTGGTAATGTTAAAGATGCCTATGTTGAAATATTAAAGAGAATACAGGAATAGTAATATTGAAACTTGTCATTTGCCACTCAAAAACTGATTAATCGGGGGTTATAAAATATGAATCCAAAGTTAGACAATATAATAATGGATCCAAGTAATGATAAATTTAAAGATGAATGTGGAGTATTTGGTGTTTATTCTAATAAAGAATTAGATGTAGCATCTATAACTTACTATGGGTTATATGCACTTCAACATAGAGGACAAGAAAGTGCAGGTATAGCTGTTGCTAATGGTGAAGAGATAAATATAAAAAAGGGAATGGGGCTTATTACAGAAGCATTTTCTCAAGAAGATATAAATTCTTTAAAAGGTTTTACAGCAATTGGACATGTTAGATATTCAACAAGTGGAGATACTAGAATTGAAAATGCACAACCATTACTAAGTAAAACAAAATTAGGGCCAATAGCTATGGCACACAATGGAACTTTAGTTAATGCAGATGTTATTAGAGAGTTATTAGAGGATGGAGGACATGTATTCCATACATCAATAGATTCAGAAGTAATTGCTAATTTAATTGCAAGAGGTGCTAAAAAAGGTGTTGAAAGAGCGGTGTTAGATGCTATTCAAGCTGTTAGAGGATCATTTGCAATGGTTATTTTAACTGAAAATAAACTTATAGGTGTAAGGGACCCGCATGGAATTAGACCTCTTTGCTTAGGAAGAATTGAAGAAGGGTATATTTTAACTTCTGAAAGCTGTGCTTTAGATGCAATTGGTGCAGAATTAGTTAGAGATATTGAACCTGGTGAAATTATAGTAATTGATGAAAGTGGAATAAATTCATATAGATATTCTGAAAATACTCAATGCCAAACTTGTGCATTTGAATATATATATTTTGCTAGACCAGACTCAATAATAGATGGATTAGATGTTCATGAATCAAGAGTTAGAGCAGGAGAACAATTATATAGAGAAAATCCAATTGATGCGGATGTAGTTGTTGCTGTTCCAGACTCAGGTATACCAGCAGCAATAGGATATGCTAAGGCATCAGGAATTCCTTATGATACTGGATTTGTAAAGAATAGATATGTAGGAAGAACATTTATAACTCCTTCTCAAGAAGTTAGAGAAAGAGCAGTAGCTGTTAAATTAAATCCTTTAAAAGTAAATATTAAAGATAAGAGAGTTATTCTTATAGATGATTCAATAGTAAGAGGAACTACTTCAAAACATTTAGTTGAATCTTTAAGAAGGGCTGGAGCAAAAGAAGTTCACTTCTTAGTAGCATCACCAGTAGTTCAATATCCATGTTATTTTGGAATTGACACTCCTTATAGAAAAGAGCTTATTGGGGCAAATCATTCATTAGAAGAAATAAGAGAAATAATTGGTTGTGATTCTTTAGGGTATTTAACTATGGATGGTATGTACAAATGCTTTAATGCAAATCAAGGATATTGTGTAGGATGCTTTAATGGAGTATATCCAGTTGCAACACCAATAGAAACTGAAAGGTAGGGAATTTAAATGATAACTTATAAAGATGCTGGAGTTAATATAGAAGAAGGTTATAAGTCAGTAAAGCTTATAAAGGAATATGCACAAAGAACAATGAGTGAATATGTGTTAAATGGTCTTGGAAGCTTTGCTGGAATGGTTGAGTTACCAGGAGGATATAAAAAACCTGTTTTAGTTTCTGGTACAGATGGTGTTGGAACTAAGCTTGAATTAGCATTTAAAACTAAGAAATATGATACAGTTGGTATCGACTGTGTAGCTATGTGTGTAAATGATATTTTATGTCATGGAGCAAAGCCATTATTTTTCTTGGATTATATAGCTTGTGGAAAGCTTGAAGCAGAAGTTGCTGCTGATTTAGTTAAAGGTGTTTCTGATGGTTGTGTTCAGTCAGATTGTGCTTTAGTTGGGGGAGAAACAGCAGAAATGCCAGGCTTCTATAAAGAGGGAGAATATGATATTGCAGGATTTGCAGTAGGTATTGTAGATAAAGATAAAATAATCAACGGAAAAAATATTAAACCAGGAGATAAGCTAATTGGTATTGCTTCTTCAGGAGTACATTCAAATGGATTTTCTTTAGTTAGAAAATTATATACAGATTTAAATGAAGAATTTAATGGAGAAGAGGTTTGGAAGACATTAATTACTCCAACTAAGATATATGTTAAACCAATATTAAGTTTAATTGAAAAGTTTGATATTAAAGGTATGTCTCATATAACTGGTGGAGGATTTATTGAAAATGTTCCAAGAATGTTTAATGGTTCAGAATTAACTGCAGAAATAAACAAAGATAGTTATCCATTACCAGCAATATTTGAAGATATGATTAATAAAGGTGTAAATAGAGATCATATGTATAATACATTCAATATGGGGATTGGTTTTGTATTATGTGTTGATGAAAAAGATGTTGATGCTGTTATTAAAGAGCTTATTGAATTAGGTGAAAAGGCTTATGAAATTGGTGTAGTAACAGCTGGAGGTGAAGGAGTTTGCTTAAAGTAGCAGTACTTGTATCTGGTGGAGGGTCAAACCTCCAATCAATCTTAGATTATGGACAAGAGACTTTTAAAGTTGAAATGGTTATTGGAAGTAAGGAATGTATTTATGGTTTAGAAAGAGCTAAAAATGCTGGAGTTCCTACATATGTTGTTTCAAGAAAAGAGTATGGAAATGAAACTTCTAATAAGATATTAGAATTAACTAGGGGCAAAGTTGATTTAATAGTTTTAGCTGGTTATCTTTCAATATTAGATGGTGAAATATTAAGAGAATTTAAAGATAAAATAATAAATATTCATCCTTCACTTATACCAAGTTTTTGTGGAGATAAAATGTATGGAATGCATGTACATAATGCAGTAAAAAACTCAGGGGTTAGATTTACTGGATGTACAGTTCACTTTGTAAATGAAGAAGTAGATGGTGGAGCAATAATACTTCAAGAAGTAGTTCCAGTATATTTTGAAGATACTGCAGAAGATATTCAAAAGAGAGTATTAGTAGAAGAGCATAAATTATTACCTAAAGCAATTGATTTAATAAGTAAAGGTAAAATTGAGATTATAGACGGAAGAGTAAATATTTTAAAATAGGGAGGATTTTTACATGATTAAAAGAGCATTAATTAGTGTATTTGATAAGACTGGAATTTTAGATTTTTCAAAATTTTTAGCAGAAAACGGAGTTGAGGTTATTTCAACAGGAGGTACTTATAAGCACTTAAAAGAAAATGGAGTTGCAGTAACAGAGGTTAATGAAGTTACTAATTTTCCAGAAATGCTAGATGGAAGAGTTAAAACTCTTCATCCAATTATTCATGCAGGAATACTTGCTATAAGAGATAATGAAGAACATATGAACACTATAAAAGAAAGAAATATTGAAACTATAGATATGGTTATAGTTAATTTATATCCTTTCTTTGAAAAAGTAAGAGAAGATTTAAGCTTTGAAGAAAAAGTTGAATTTATAGATATTGGTGGACCAACAATGCTCAGAGCAGCGGCTAAGAACTTCCAAGATGTTGTTGTTATAAGTGAAGCTTCTGATTACGAAGCTGTAATAGCTGAAATTAAAGAAACAGGAGATGTTAGCTATAAGCTAAGAAAGAAATTAGCTGGTAAAGTATTTAATTTAATGAGTGCATATGATGCAGCAATTTCTAACTTCATGTTAAGTGATGAAGAAGAATATCCAGAATATCTTTCAATTTCATACAAGAAGAAGCAAAGCTTAAGATATGGTGAAAATCCACATCAAAGTGCTGCATACTATGTTTCAAATGAATTTGATGGTGGTATGAATGATTTTGAAATATTAAATGGTAAAGAGCTTTCTTATAATAATATTAAGGACTTAGATATAGCATGGAAAGTTGCTAATGAATTTGAAGAAACAGCTTGCTGTGCATTAAAACATAATACTCCATGTGGTGTTGCAATAGGTGAGACTACGGTAGAAGCTTACACTAAAGCACACGATGTAGATCCAACTTCAATCTTTGGTGGAATAGTTGCTATTAACAAGAAGATTGATAAAGCTACAGCAGAAGAAATGGTGAAAATATTCTTAGAAGTAGTTGCAGCACCAGATTTTGATGAAGATGCTTTAGAAGTTTTAAGAAGTAAGAAGAACTTAAGAGTTATTAAGTGTAACGTTAAGCCATGTGATAAGAAGTTTATGGTAACTGTTGATGGAGGAATCTTAGTTCAAGAAGAAGATACTAAGCTTTTAGATGAGTTAAAGGTTGTTACAGAAAAAGCTCCAACTGAAGCTGAAATGAAAGATTTAGTATTTGGTATGAAGGTTGTTAAATATGTTAAATCAAATGCCATAGTTACAGTTAAAGATGGTGTTGCTGTAGGAATTGGTGGTGGACAAGTTAATAGAATTTGGCCAACAATGGATGCTTTAAGAAGAGGTGAGGGAGCTACTATACTAGCTTCAGATGCATTCTTCCCATTTAGAGATATAGTTGATGAGTGTTCTAAATATGGAATTAAAGCAATAATTCAACCAGGTGGTTCAATGAGAGACCAAGAATCAATTGATGCTTGCAACGAACATGGAATTGCCATGGTATTTACAGGAGTTCGTCACTTTAAACACTAGAGTGATAAAAAAATAGATTATCAAATCTCCGAGAATTGTTGTAATTTCGCCAAGAATTTATATAATTGATTTCGTAAAATTTGCTAAAGTTTCAAAACTTGCTTCGCTTAAGTAAGATTTAAAATTTTAATTTTGTCAATCGAACTTACATCTCGACGTTAGGAGATGATGTTTCCTTTAAAATGAAACTCACATTTCACTATCGTTCAATGGAGTAAGTTCAGTTAACTAAATCAAGATTTAGAACTTCACTTAACACAAATTTTGCTCCATCAATTATTAAATTCTAAGGCTTATTACAAATATTCTCTCCGATTTAATAATCTATTTTTTATAACTAGTGTTTAAAGTGTTATTAATATAACACCTAATAGTTAATGTTTTTGCTACTTTATTATATAAGATTGAAATAGGAACTAAACTTTAGAAAGTATAAATTAGATTAAGTGAGGGATTTTAGTATGAAAATATTATTAGTTGGTTCTGGTGGAAGAGAGCATGCTATTGCTTGGAAATTAGCTAAGAGTGAAAAGGTTAGTAAGATATTTGTAGCACCTGGTAATGGTGGAACTGCAATTGAAAATAAGTGTGAAAATATTAATATTACTGATATAGATGAATTAGTAGTATTTGCAAGAGAAAATAATATAGATTTAACATTTGTTGGGCCAGAAGATCCATTAACAAAAGGCATAACAGATAAGTTTAAAACAGCAGGACTTAGATGTTTTGGGCCAGATGCTAGAGGAGCTCAATTAGAAGGAAGTAAAGCTTTTTCTAAGGATTTTATGAAAAAGTATGGAGTTAGAACTGCTCAATATGGAACTTTTACAAAATGTGAAGAAGCTAAAGCTTATTTAGAAAACTGTGAATATCCAATAGTTATTAAGGCTGATGGATTAGCTGCTGGAAAAGGTGTTGTAATTGCAGCAACTAAAGAAGAAGCTATGAAAACAATTGATGATTTTATGATTTCTGATATCTTCAAGGGAGCAGGACAAAAGGTTGTTATTGAAGAGTTCCTTGAAGGTGTAGAAGCTTCAATTCTTTCAATTACTGATGGTAAAACTTTAATACCTTTTATTTCAGGAAAAGATCACAAGCAAATTTTTGATGGAGATAAAGGCCCCAATACTGGTGGTATGGGAGTTTTAGCACCAAATCCATTTGTTACTGATGATGTAATGAGAGATTTTGAAGAAAATATAGTTGCTAATACTTTAAAGGGAATTCAAGAAGAAGGATTTGATTTTAAGGGAATTATATTCTTTGGTTTAATGATAACTAAGAAGGGAACTTATCTTTTAGAGTATAATGTAAGAATGGGTGATCCTGAAACTCAATCAGTTTTAACTTTAATGGAAAGTGATTTAGTTGATTTAGTGGAAGCAGCTTTAGATAGTAGATTACATGAAGTTGAAGTTAAGTGGTATGATGGAGCTTGCGTTAATGTAGTTTTAGCTTCTAAAGGATATCCAGGAACTTTTGAAAAGGGATTTGAAATAACTATTGATGAGAGCATTAAGGACAAGGTGTTCTTAGCTGGAGCACAACTTGAAGATGGAGTTTTAAGAACTAGTGGAGGAAGAGTGTTATCTGTTGTTGGAAGAGGTAGAACTGTTCAGGAGGCTAGGAAAGAAGCTTATGAATTGGTTGAAATGGTTGATTTTGAAGGGAAATATTTTAGAAGAGATATTTAATAGTATTATTAAATTAAAGACACCATTGGTAAAATTGCTGATGGTGTTTTTATGTATTTAGAATAATCTGGTACGAACAGTACTATATAAGTGCAGTTTATAGTCTTAGGTATTTATATAACTAGTCTAAGACTATTTTTATAGGTGGAAATTACCATATCATAAGTAATAAGAAGTAGTAGTTTTAATATACAATTTTTATATAAAATGCTATAGTTGATATTAGATATGGTATTATAAATCTACTTTTTAATATAAGATAAATAGGAACATACAGAAATACATTATTCAAGCTATAAAAATGTAAATAGATGTTTTAGTGATTTTAAAGAAATACATCTAGAAAAATATTAGAGTTTAAAAATCAATTTAATTGTGTCAAGAATAAATAATACACGATAAAATTGCACTAATTATATACAGATTAAATTCATAAATAAAGCGCTATATAATTAATACGATGTAGTTTGATTTGGGGTATAATGTAAGTTGTATTACAGTAAGATAGCAAAGGGGATGAGTATAGATGGGTATTTATGGTGAAAAGCAAAGAGAACAGATTTCAATTGAAGTATTAAATAGTATGCTTAGAATTGCTACAAAAGGAAAAGTACAATCATATATTTCAGACAACGATAAGGAACCAATGTGGGATGGATATATTTATGTATACAAAGAAAGTGGCTCAGAAAAAAGTAGTGATTTTTTATTTAGAATACCTGTACAGGTAAAATCAAAGAAAGTAAATAAATTTAGTAATCAATTTATTTCTTTTCCTATATCTAAAACGTGTCTTAAAGGATATTTAAATGATGGAGGAATAATTTACTTTGTAGTAGAAATAAAGGTTGATGATAATGGTAAATACGAAACTAAAATATTCTATAAACTACTTATTCCATCTGAATTGAAAAAAATATTAGATAATATGGATGATAATAGTAAAAGCAAGAATGTACATATTAATAGGATTCTAAATGATAGAGATAACTTTCTAACCTCATGTACATATTTTGAGGAAGCTAGAAAGATACAAAGTATAGATTCTATTAATAATAGTATTCCATTAGAGAAAGTACTCGATAAAGAAATAAAAGTGCTTGCAGTAAATGGATTAGAGGATATATTAAAAGGAGATTTTTTCACGTATTGTGTTAATGAGCATAATATTAAAATGCCAGTAAAATTTGAAGGAATATTTAATGAGATATCTATTCCAATAAATAATATTATAAATATAGATGAAGAGAGATATTTTTGTAATTGCACAAGACATGTGAATAGCAAAAGTGAAGAGTATATAACGTTTGGAGATACAATAAAGTTACTTTCAAATAAAAAAATTACTATTTTAGCTTCTACAAACACTATATTAGAAAGACATAAAACACTTAAATATTTTTTAAATAACCTACTAATTGAAGGTGTAAAAATTACGAAAAAAGAAAAAGAAGGAATTGAGAAATTAAAAAATGAAAAGAAATTTATAGAAGATGTTTTAAAGGTTTGTGATCGATTTAATATAGATTGTACTACAGTAAAATTAAAGGATTTTAAAGAGTCAGATTTTAATGCTGTAAATTTATTATTAAGTGTCAAGGAATATAATGGATTTACTAATGGAGTAAGGAATGTAGAATTTGCTATAGTAAGTTTTTTGAATTATAAAATTGCTTTACTAAAAACAATATCTGATAATGATGTTTTTTATTATGATTTGTATTCTCAAAAAATTAACATGTGCATAGTTAGTAAATATGAAGATAGACAAGCTAATCTCAGTAGATTTGTTGTAGCTAATGAAAATATATTGATATCACATAACTTTAATTCAGAGTTAATCATGAAGTCTTTGCTACCAATAAATCAAGATGTAGCTGATATATCATCAGAAAATTATAATAAGATGATGCTATTTTTAATTAAAGCTTGGGATATAGAGCCCAAGAATGAGTACATTATTTTAATTAGAAAATTAGAAAATATTCTTAAAGGATATATAGATGAGGATATTGAAATAATTAATAAAGCTCAAGTAGAATATAGACTTAATAATAAGAAATTATCTCATGAAACTAGAAATAAATTATATAAAATTAAATTTAAAGAAAATATTGATGAAAATATGGTATGTGCAATTTGTATATTATTAGAAGATTATGAAAGCTTTGAAGACAATTTTAATTTATTAGATTCAAAAGAAAAAGAAATATTTAAAGAATATCCTATTTATACTTTGTATAAAGATAAACATAAAAGAGAATAAAAGTAAAAAAATAAATAGAGTTCTACAGAAACTGGTTTCACTTTAAGATTCAGAAAGGGTTAAATGCATTAAAGTACATTTAATTATGGGTATAACATTAAACTATAAGTGAAACTATAAATTTTAGATTTAGTAAGTTTAATGTATTCAATCAAGCAAATGTGAGAATAAGTTTTCTAAAATTGTATTTTACCACCATAATTATGTAGAATATCCATATAAGAATGAAATGAAAAAATATCACTTATAATTGATACGGAGAACTGTACCATAAATAAAAATAATAATTTACAGTAGTTTATAATATAAATTATGAAATATATTATAATTTCATTTAACATAGCAATTAGGTTATAATTAAACTATATTAATTATAATAGGAGAGAGAATGTGGGTATATATTTAAATTCAAATAAGCCATTAATAAATTATAAAAATTTATATAGAAGCAAATACTTTGTTGACAAGTCTTTAATAATAGAAAAAATAAATGAAGTAATCGAGACTTCCGATAAGTATATATGTGTTACAAGGCCTAGAAGATTTGGAAAGTCATCAGTTGTAGATATGTTAGGAGCATATTATTCAAAGGCTGTAGATTCAAAAGAAATATTTGATAATCTTAAAATAAGAGAAGCTGAAAGTTATGAAGAAAATTTAAATAAATATAATGTAATAAATATAAGTTTTAATACAATACCAGATAATAATAAAACATATGATGAATATATGAGTATAATACAAAATGGTCTAATAGATGATATAAAAGGTATGTATCCAGACTTAGAAATAAAAGATTACTATACTATTAGTCATATGTTAAATGCAACTAAAGATAAGTTTGTTTTTATATTTGATGAATGGGATTATATTTTTAGTAATAAGCTTTTTGAAGAAAAGCAAAATGACTTTTTAGAATTTATAAGACAGCTTTTAAAGGATCAACCTTATGTTGCATTAGCATATATGACTGGTGTATTACCTATTAAAAAGTATTCAAGTGGTTCAGCTTTAAATATGTTTGATGAATATACTTTCTTAAAGGATAGAATTTATGATGAATTTTTTGGATTTACAAATAATGAAGTTTTAAATTTATGCAAAAGAACTGATGAAATTGAATTTAAAGAGTTAGAAAACTGGTATAATGGTTATTTAACAACTAAGGGAAATAAAATATATAATCCAAGATCTGTAGTAAAAGCGCTTCAAAATGGATACTGTGAGAGTTACTGGACAAATACAGGAGCTATGGATGAGGTAGCAAAGTATTTAAAATATAACATTTTAGAAATTAGAGATGATGTTATAGAAATGGTATCTGGTGAAGAGATAGATATATTTATTGATGAAGAGTTTAGAGCCGGTCAAAGAGAACCAAGAACTAAAGAAGAGATTTATTCAGCAATGATAGTATTAGGATTCTTATCTTACCATGATGGATATTTAAAAATACCAAATAGAGAGTTAATGAAAGAATTTGAAAAAGCTTTAAGAGATGAATCTTTCGGATATGTTTCTGAAATTATAGATAATTCAAGGAAGATGTTAAAAGCTACAGTTAATGAGGATAGTAAAACAGTAGAAAGAATACTACATGAAATTCATAATTCAGAAATACCAATCCTTCAATATAATGATGAAAATAGCTTATCATGTGTTCTAACATTAGCATATTTAAGTGCAAGAGATACTTATAGAGTTGAAAGAGAAGAAAAGACGGGGAAAGGATATGCTGACTTTACTTTTCATCCAAGAAGAAAATCAGATAAAGCATTTATTGTTGAGTTGAAAAAAGATGAAAGTGTTGATGTAGCATTAAAGCAAATTAGGGAAAAAGAATATGTTCAAAAGTTTAAGAAGGAAAATAATGAAGTTTTAGCTGTTGCTATATGTTATGATTCAAAGCTTAAAGAGCATAGGTGTAAGATAGAGAGTATATAAATATAATTTATGAAAGCTATTAGGATAAATCAAATAAAATCCTAGTAGTTTTTTCTTTTAAAAAGTTTATTTTTTTATAATTATTTTGATAGTTGTAGTACAATTAGTTTATATTAGAAAAAAACAAGAGCAATTTATATTGTAGATTATGAAGAATATTACTTAGAGAAAGTTTTAAAATAAATGAATGGAAACTGATAAGGGAGAGGAGAAATTATGATATATTTAAATAGTTTTAAATTTGTTGATGAAGTTAGAGAATATAATTTTATATTAGATGAAAAGAGAACTTGTTACGATTCATTTTATCCATTTAAGATTTTCTCTAAAAATCAATTTGAAAGAATAGATTTTAATACAATTACCATTTTATATGGAGGAAATGGCTCTGGAAAATCAACAGCGTTAAATATAATAGCTGAAAAAGCAAATATAAATAGAGATTCAATATACAATAAGTCTAACTTTTATAATGATTATGTTAATATGTGTGAGATTGATATTGAATATGAAATTCCCACAAAAAGTAGAATTATAACAAGTGATGATGTATTTGATTATATGCTAAATGTTAGAAATATTAATGAAGGAATAGATAATAAAAGGGAAAAAATTTTTGAAGAGTATTTAGATAATAAATATAGTAAATTTCAAATGAAATCTATAGAAGACTTACATATATTAAGAAAAGTAAATGAAGCTAGAAGTAAAACACAATCTAAATATGTTCGTCATAACTTAATTGATAATGTAAGAGAATATTCTAATGGTGAAAATGCATTTAGATATTTTATTTCTAATATTGAGGAAAATGGATTATATATATTAGATGAGCCAGAAAATAGTCTTTCTCCAAAGAGACAGATAGAGTTAGTTAAGTTTATTGAAGATCATGCAAGGTATCTAAATTGTCAATTTATAATAGCAACTCATTCTCCATTTATGCTTTCTATAAGAGGGGCTAAAATATATGATTTAGATGAAAATCCAGTTGATATAAAGAGATGGACTGAATTAGAGAATGTGCGTGAATATTATGATTTCTTTAAGGAACATGAAAATGAATTTAAATAACAATAAATAATATTAGGAAAAATAAAATTAATCCTAGTGGTCTTTTGTTTGTAAAAATATAATTATATAATAAAAAAGATAATTTAAAATAGAGATTAATACTAATATTTATAAGGATATTAGTACAATTATTAAAATTAGTTTATAAAATGAGGTGAATAAAATGAAGGGTAGAATTATATGTAAGAGACTTCAGCGTGGGGATGATTTATTAATTGAAATAAAGAAAATAGCAAAAGAAGAGAATCTTAAGGCTGCAGTTATATTATCATCAGTAGGATGTGTATCTAAGTTAAGAGTTCGTGAGGCTGGTGGTATTAATATAAGAGAGATAAATGAAAACTGTGAAATATTATCTTTAAATGGAACTGTAAGTTGTGAAAGAACACATCTACATATTGCTTTTTCCAAGGAAGATTTATCTGTAGTTGGTGGTCATTTAGTGGAAGGATGTATAATTAATACTACTTGTGAGCTTATTATACAGGAAATAATAGGATGGCAATATGAAACAGTTAAAGATGATAAAACAGGTTATAATGAAATTGTTTTTATAAAAGAGTAGAAATATTATAGAAGGAAAGAGATGTTATATGCATGAGGTTATAGTAAAGGGTATATTATCTAATAATAATGGAATGAATATTTATAGGGGATGTACTCATGGATGTATATATTGTGATGCACGAAGTCTTTGTTATGGAATGAATCATATCTTTGAAAATATAGAAGTTAAGAGTAATGCACCTCAGTTATTAGAGTGTGCACTTAAGAAAAAAAGAAAAAAGTGTATTATTGGAACAGGGGCAATGAGTGATCCATATATTCAATTAGAAGAAAAACTTCAAAATACAAGAAAGTGTTTAGAGATAATTGAAAAACATGGATTTGGATTAGCAATACAAACTAAGTCAAATAGAATATTAAGAGATTTAGATTTGTTAAAAAGTATAAATAAAAAAGCAAAATGTGTTGTACAAATGACACTAACAACTTATGATGAAGAGTTATGCAAAATAATTGAGCCTAATTAAAGAACGTTTTGAAGTGCTAAAGATAATGAGGGATAATGGTATTCCTACAGTAGTTTGGTTAACTCCTATTTTACCTTATATTAATGATACTGAAGAAAATATAAGAGGAATATTAAATTATTGTATAGAAGCTAAAGTTAAAGGAATTATAGTATTTGGTATGGGATTAACATTAAGAGATGGAAATAGAGAGTATTATTATAAAAATTTAGATAAGCATTTTAAAGGACTAAAAGAAAAATATATAAATAAGTATGGAAATAGTTATGAAGTATTAAGTGAAAATCATGAAAAATTGATGAAAATTATTAAAGAAACTTGTACAAAGAATAATATTATTTGTGGAGTGGAAGAGGTTTTTAAATATATGAGAACTTTTGAAGAAAAAAATAATGAAATTCAATTAACTTTTGATATATAGTTTTAGCTATAAGAGAAACTACATTTATTAGATTATAAAAAGCTATTAGGTAAATTAATCCTAATAGCTTTTTTGGGAGTGGCTTAATTATAAGAATCAGTAAGATTATCGATATCAAAGTTACTATTATTAGATAGACCTCCTAGAAGACCAGCAAGGCCAGGATTTGAAAGGCTATTATTAGAAATATTATTGCTAGTAAAGCTACCATTGCTAAATTTGCTACTATCACACCAGGCATTATTAAATCCACTGCAACGAAAGATTTTGCCATAGTCCCCCCAAAAGCTACCTGGTCCAAAGCCACTACCACCAAATAATAAAAATATTGCTATCATATAAAACCAATAGCTACCAAAGTTCGATGAACCATTGCCATAACCATTACACTGGGTATAGCAGTTATTATTACAGCAAGATGATTCATTATTATAAAAGTTTCTTGACATGTATCTCATCTCCTATCATTAGATTTTATACTATATAATATTTAAAAAAGAGAGGTTTGTTTAAAGTTTCTTTTCATAAATATATATCCAAAAAGCTTGTAGAAATAATATAAAACTACAAACCCATACAGATCTAATGCTTAAAGTAAGAGAGATTAAAGTTCCAGGAATAGCACCAACTGCAAAAGAAAAAGTAAGTATTGTAAAAGTAATTAATTTTTTTAAAGAGTCTTTACTTTCTCTATCCAATGCACCAAATAAGAATAATCCAACAGTTCTTATATTTCCAGTACATATAGTTGTATTAAAAGGAACACCAAGACAATTTCTAAATAAACATAATTGATATCCCATTAAAAAAGAAACTAAATTAGTAACAATAATATCAGGAAAAGAACTAGGAATTAATCCTATTAAAAATAATGCAATTCCTTCTAAAACAAGAGCAAACTTTCGCCAATCTCCTTTAAAATTAAAGTTTATAAGTATAGCTTCAATTAATTTACTAAAAGTAGCACCTAATATACAAGTTATGATTGGAATGAAGTAGTGTAGAGCTTCTAACCATTCTCCAATAGCAATATTAATTCCTAGTTTAGACATATTAGCAGTATGCATATTAGCTAATATATTATTTCTTGTAATATAAGTATATCCATTCATATAACCACCAACAAAGGTTATTATCATTATAAATAAAGGTTTTTCAAATGGAGGAAATTTTTGTATTTTATTATTGTTATGTTTCATATAAATTCACCTTAAAATTATAAATATTAGTGCAATAACATCTATATTATTCCCTAAAATAGAAAAATATCTTTATTTTTATTTAAGAATAAAAAGTTGTAGGTATAATAGAAATAAGAGAAGATTAGTTATAGTGTTTAGAATAATAAAAAATAGCGAGGGTATAAATATGGATTATGTTAAATATATAAGAGAAAGAGTAGGGCATGACTCAATAAATCTAACTGGGGTAAATGTATTGATAATAAATAAAGATAATAAAATATTATTACAAAAGAGAGGAACATTTCCTTATAAGTGGGGATTAATAGGTGGAATTACAGAGTTAGGGGAATCTCTTGAAGATACTGCAGTTAGAGAAGCAAAAGAAGAAACTGGATTAGATATAAATGAGCTAACTATTTTAGGGACAACTTCGGGAGAAGATTGTTTTATAGAGTTCCCTCATGGAGATAAAGCTTTTTTTATAACAATAGGATATGTATGTAAAAATTATAGTGGTGAATTAAGTATAGATAATTTTGAAACTAAAGATTTATGTTTCTTTAGTTATAATGAATTACCTGAAAATATACCTAGAAGTCATAAGGTATTTATAGAACAATATTATAGGTTATAAAATAAATAGTAAGTATAATTACTAATAATTTTTTTATTTATTAAAACAATTATATGGTATATAATGTATAAAAAAGAATAATTAGGGGATAAGAATGAATAATCATAATAAAATACTAAGAATATCAATTATAGTTATGTTGTTAACGCTAATAATATCTATAATATCAATTAGCAAATTAAGAATAGAGAATCAAGTGTTTTTAAAAAATTATTACGAAATAGCTGTTAGTGAATATGAAGGCACATATTCATTAGAAGAAGGTTCTTTAATTTTACAGTATATTTCAAATGTGGATGATAATAAATATGTTACAGGAATAACATTTAAGGAGTTACCAGATACATATTTTTTTGCAACAGAACATAATCAAGATTATGGAATGATGTTTTATGAGGGGAAAAATCTAAATGTAAATGAGTATGGAAGGTATAGACTTAATACAGTATATATAACATGTCCAGAGCTTAAATATGATGATAATCAAAAAGAAATTATATTAACTAGTGCAACAGTAGAATTTAATGATAAATCAAATATAGATATAGATTTAGGGAAGATAGTGTTATATAAAGGTAAGAAGATACCGGTGGCATTAGAGGGTATTAGCTATACTGGTTCTAGTGAAGGAATATCATCAACTACATTTAGGGTAAAAGAAGATGTGAAAATAGAAAGTATAGAATCATCTTTATTTGAAGAAGCTTCAGAAATATTTGATTTTAATATTACTTATACGGAATTTAATAGTGTTGGTGAAATAAAATATGAAAAAGGACAAACTATAAAAGAAAATTCAATATTAACAATAACATCAAAATATAATGGAAGTGATGATATTTTAAAAAATTATACATTGTATAACATAAGTCCTAACATACGCTTTATAAATGAGTATAATGATGAATATACTTATAGGTATAACAATATGGAAAGTTTTAATGTTAGAAATTATGATTCGTTTTATAATTCCTATGGAATATATAAATATTTAAAAGTAAGAGGGGAGTTATAGAAATGACTACAGGATATAATAAAATATTTTGGGGATTTATATTTTTAACATTTCATATAAATTTGGGTAGTATTAAGCTTTTACCAGATTTTATAAGCTATATAATTATATATTTTGGAATAAAAGAGTTGCTAGAAGAGTATAATTTAGGTTCATTAAAAAAAGCATCCAATTGCGATTCTGTATTAATATTTATGGCTTTTATAAGATTAGTTATAAATTTTTCAATAGGTTCAGAAATGATAAATAATATATATTTTAATATTATATGGATGAATGTATTTAATATAGTAGAAATAATTATGATATATAAACTACTAGTTAGTAATAATGAAATATTAAATATAAAAAATAATAATTTATATGAAAACTACAATAATAAAATAAGTATGTATATAATAATAGCTTCTATAATTACAGTTGGAAATACTATAAATATGATATTTTATTCAGAAGTAATAGGAGGATGTATAGTACTTTTAGCATTAGCTTTAAGATTGTGGATTATAATGTTAGTTAGAAAAATGCATAATTTATTAAAAGAAGCTTAGTAAACTATTAAAAGCTATTGATTAGAAAATCAATAGCTTTTAATAGTTTACTCTAAATTTTTACCTGTAAATGCTAGTGGTAAAAGTTCATCTAATGTATATTCTAGATATTCCTCAGTGCTTTTAGCAATTATTACTTTAAAAGTTTTTAAATCACAAAACTCAGCCATTACTTGTCTGCAAACAGCGCAAGGAGCGCAAAAATCTCCATCACCAGGCTTTATTCCAGATTTATTTCCTACGATTGCAATAGCAGTGAAGTTCTTTTGACCTTCAGAAATTGCCTTAAAGAAAGCTGTTCTTTCAGCGCAGTTTGTTGGTGTATATGCAGCATTTTCTATATTACATCCTTGATAAATTTCACCGTTTTCACAAAGTAAAGCTGCACCTACATTAAAGTTTGAGTATGGTGTATAACAATATTTTTGAGCATCGAATGCTTTTTCTATTAATAATTTCTTATCTATCATTATTTTCCTCCTGAATTATTATTAAAAATACTTACTAAGTTATTATTACTATTATAGGAGAATTTTATATCAACAAGTTTATTTATATCTTTTACCTTAATAGATCCCTTATTATATTCAATAATATCTTCATCTTTTATATAATTAGGACAAGTGCCTAAAAATAAGGTAATTTGTTAATTGCAAGTCTCCTTATTAGTTAAGTAAAGTAATTATAACATATTAATTATTTTAAGAAAGAGGTAGGAGAAAAAATTAAGGACAAATGTCCAAAAGATTTAGAAAGATAATAAGTGAAGGTATTAAAATATGATTATTAATTAGTATGAAAATGAGCTGTATTCTAAAAAATATGTAGAACACAGCTCAAACTATAAAAAATATGGTTTTATTATTAATTCTCAACTTTGATGATCCACTCTTAGTCAATTTTTGATTTAACTTATAAAAACGGTAGTTCCATATGGAATATTATCATAAATCCATTTAGCATTTACTTTAGCAAGTCTAACACAGCCATTACTAATTTTATATCCAAGGCGTCCATCTCTAACTGTATTATCTAGGTTATATATAATTGAATGGAAAAGATAATTTCCTTTAAATTGTGTATAGTAATAACAAATATATCCATGATTTTCACCAAATGAAAATCCTTTAACCCCAACTTTAAATTTTCCTAATGGAGTGGGTGTAGATGATTTGCCGATAGAGCAAATATAGTTTTTTACTAATTTCCATTTATTTTTAGAGCCAGAAAAAATATTTACCTGAAAATTATTAGTGTCTACCCAAATAAGATATTTAGTAGTGCTAGATAAATTATTATTATTTACAAATTCTGTGGAGGTATTATTATAGTTTGAAGGAATTCTAAATTTATGAGATAGTAAAGGTTTTGAAAAAATAATATTGCGATATATATTTTTTAGGATATTATTAAATTGCATAAATAATTTCTCTCTTTTCCTATTATTAAATATATTAGTTTATGAAATAATATATTTAAGTGTTCATTAAATAAAATTAGGGATATGAGGTGTTTTTTATATATTTATATTACATATAATAAATTATAAAAATATAGTTTTTTTATTGTGTTTTTGGAGGGGAATATTTTATGATACGTGAGTTTATTAATAGTGAAACATTTAAAGTATCAGCAGTTATTATATTTAAGATAATTGTATGTGTAATTCTTGTAGGAGCAATAGGATATAATAGAGAGAAAAAGGGCATGGTAGTAGGAATAAGAACTCATGTTATGGTGGGGCTTGTAGGATTGTTAATTCAAATAACATCTTTAGAATATTATCGTATTAATGGTGGAGATAATGATGTCTTCAGATTAGCTGGACAATATATTTCAGGTATAGGTTTTTTAGGAGCAGGAACAATATTAAAAGATAAAAGAAGTGTAAAAGGTTTAACTACAGCAGCATCTATATGTTTAGTAGCCATAATAGGTCTTGCTGTAGGAGCTGGTATATATCTTGCTTCAATAGTTGTTACTATTGTTGCATATGCATTTTTAAATGATATTTTTAGAATAAAAAATTTAATTACTATATCCAGAAATTCACATGCACATATAGAAGTTAGAATAAGTGAGAATATATCATCAACAGTTGAAGTTATAAAAGATATGATAAGAAGTGCTGGAGGAGATATTGTATCCATTGAAATGCAAAAGAGGTCTAATGGTGAAGGAGTTAGACTAAGATTTAAAATAAATCTTGATGATGAACTTGATATTAGCGATATATTAACAGATATAATGTGTATAAATGAAGTTGAAAAGGTAGATTTAATAGAACATTAAATATATTAAAATGGTATGTGTCATAATTTTTGACACATACCATTTTAATTATTAGATACTATTAAACTAAACTATCAATTCCATTTACAGTAGTTTGTTCATTTTCATCAATAGGAATAACAAGATATTTTTTACCATCAATTATTTGAGATTTAATTTGAGCTACCTTTTCAGGTTTTACTTTTAGTACAATATCATAATCTTCATTTGTATTAGTAGAATCATCTATGTTTTCATCTAAATTTTTAGATAAATCTGTATTAGTATTTAGGTTATCTTTTGAGATAGAATCATCAATATCTTCTGAGGAAATATAAGAAGAATCTACTTCTATAGCAGCTTCATTTTCTAATTCTAATGAAGGTTTCTCATTTTCTGAATTTGGTGAAGAAGCTTGAGATACCCTTTCAAGTTTGCTTTCAAGTATTTTTACTTGTTTTTCAAGCATTTCTTCTTTTTTCTTTTGAGCTTTTGCTGCAAGGGCTTTGTTATCTATTAATATTTCTGCTACAGGAGGGGTATCGCCAAAGTTTTCTGTATATGATTTTTCTATTTTAGTAGTGATTTCTTCAGGAACACCACTTAAAGATAATATTTCTTGAACAACATCATTAGTTAAAACTATTGGTACATCAGATTCTTCATAAATACTATTATGTTCTTCAATTTTGTTGTTTAGGCTTTCTTGAATCTCCATAAAGAAATGATCAGATTTCTTTTCATCAGGCCCAAGAGCATCACGAATAATATCATTAAATACTTCCTTTTGTTCTGTATGAGTTTGTTTTGTTGGACATCCTAAAGCATTTTCCATCAGTTCAGGGTGTGTATCTTTTGCATTTTTTGTATAGTACATAATAGAATTAACATCTGAACTACGATTTATAAAGGCAGGAAATACAAATCCATTACTTGGTGCTTCAACAACCCAATCTCTTGTACGTGATTTAATTGAATTTTCTTCTTCAAAGTATCTAAGTCCAGCTTTGGATAGTTCAACAGGACATATTGCACAAAGAATATATTCATATACTTCTTCTGATTCATCTAATTTTGCATTATCTTTAGTCTTAGTAATAACATCGTAAGCATCATGAAATATAAGTATTAGGAAGTTACCAGTATAATCATAATTTTCTATAATTGAATTGTAGAACTCGTCAAGTAAAGTGTCATCTTTTAATCCACTATTTTTTAGCTTCATAAAAGAAAGTTGTTTTTCATTTATATGCTCTTCATTAAGTTCAAAGTTAAGTTCTAAAATATTGTTACCAATAGTTCCAGATAAAACTTTTTTAGCAATTTCTAAGTATTTAAAATAATCATCCTCTTCAAGATTTAAAAATGTTTCTCTAAATTTTAATAAAATATTTTTTTCACCATTAACGTAACAACCACACATTTTTGTAAAGGTACAGTGGTCTTTTTTAAAACGTTTTTTCAGTTCTAATATATCTTTTTTTCTCATATATAATCCTTTCATTAAAAAATGTATTTATTGGTATATAGCAAAATATGTTACTAATTATAAGTATAATGTTCTCTAGGAACCACTGCAAGAATGAAATAGAGAGTAATTAATAAATTGTAAAACTCTTAGTATAAGATATAAAAGAAAATAAAAATATTATTTTGAAAGATTTTATATTGACTATAACGTTACGTTATAGATTATAGTTAGATGTGTAGTAAGGAAATAATAAATTAAGGGTACCTATTAATTTATAAAAAAAGGGGAGGTTTTAGAAAAATGAAAATAAGTGAAGTAGCTAAATTAAGCGGAGTTACAGTAAGAACACTTCATTATTATGATGAAATTGGACTTTTAAAGCCAAGTGATACTACTGAATCTGGATATAGAATGTATTCCAATAAGGATTTAGAAACATTGCAACAAATATTATTTTTTAGAGAATTAGATTTCCCATTAAATGAAATAAAGAAAATAATGATAAATCCAAACTACGATAAGAATGAAGCATTAAATAAGCATAAAGAATTGCTTATTGAAAAAAGGAAGAGAATTGATGGTTTAATTGACCTAATAAGTAAAACAATAAAAGGAGATAATGATATGAGTTTTAAGGAGTTTGATAATAGTAAAATAGAAGAAAATAAAAGAAAGTACTCAGAGGAAGTTAAAAATCGTTGGGGTAATACTGATGCATATAAAGAGTATGAGAAAAAGACAAGTAATTATAATAAAAATTCATGGAATGCAATCAATGAAGAAATGGTAGAAATATTAAAAGAGTTTGCTGATAATAGGAATGAAGATCCAAATAGTTTTATTGTACAAAGCCTAGTTGAAAAATGGAGAGCATATATAACAAGGAACTTCTACAATTGTACAAAGGAAATTTTAAGTTCCTTAGGTTTGATGTATATAGGAGACGAAAGATTTAAAGAAAACATAGATAAATATGGAGAAGGAACTGCAGAATTCATGGCAAAAGCAATTGAATTCTATTGTTCGTCACGTGAAGCTGAAAAATTAATGATATAACCTCCATGAATTGTGTAATTTGCGTTAAGAATTTATATCTTTCTTTCCGTAAAAACTGCTAAAGCTTCGAAAGTCATTTCATTC